>CANQCN010000037.1 GCA_947589685.1 uncultured Clostridia bacterium | reverse complement strand
GGCTACGCCCTCGTTGCAGATTATTTTGCAGGGGACATACTCGCTCTCGGTAGAGCCCTCCGTTCCACTCCCCGACCACCCGCCCCCCATTCGCAGGGACAAAGTCTGTTACTGTGACAATAACCTTCCCCATCAATTGCGCGAAGCACAATTTACGGGGAAGGGGGACCGCGTAAGCGGTGGAAGAGGGGTTATTGAAATCAATTTTTTTTATTTTGGTATATTGATTTAATTTGAGCAATCTCAAAGGCTCCACTTTTCGCGCCACTCCTTTACCCCGCAAGGTCAACAAGCGCCGCGCAGGTCGCCGCTTGTTGGCGGAATTTGAGTTGTTTCCGCTTGCGCGTAGTATCCACACGCGCCGCGCTCACTCAAATTCCTACATATTTGAAACTTACTTGGTGTGTCACACTCGTTGCAGATTATTTTGCAGGGGACATACTCGCTCTCGGTAGAGCCCTCCGTGCCACGCCCCGACCACCCGCCCCTATTCGCAGGGACACAGTTTGCAACAGCGACAACAGACCTTGCCCGTGACGGGGAAAGTCTGTTTCGGTGACAAAGTTCGTAACAGTAATAAAAAGGCTCCACTTGATGAGCAAGGGGAGCTGTCTGCGATAGCAGACTGAGGGGTTTGACATTCTAAACTTAGTCTCGACCTCAACTTTGCGGCGTAGCCGCAAAACTTCACATTTGCCGCAAGGCAAATACTTCACTTCGGCGGCAGCCGAAACTTCACTTCGCGCAACGCGCGAAACTTCACCTAACAACCGTCCCCCCCCATCGGCAAACGCGTAGCGTGCCTATGGGGAAAGGGTGGACGCATATCAACCGACAAGTATATCTCGCAATGTCGGTTCGGATCATCGTTTTAGTGTATTTTGGGCGTCGAATGTAAAAATCCGACGCCTTTTTTGACCCATTTGCTTAATTTAGTTGTTTTTAGGCGGTATTACTTATAAAATAATTTATGCTTGGTAAACACAACACGTCATCTACACAGTGTAGACTTTTTCGATGTCTTCGGGTATTCCGTGAGCATTGCTGCCAATCCATTTTTCTTGGATAATTTCCAAACATTCTACATAAGCGGTTTTTCTGCCCAATACGAAATCCGCATTGGTGTAATTTTCAAGCGGTTCGTTTATCTCATCGAGAAAATCTAATAAAAGTTCTACTAACAGCGCAAGAGTTTGCTCTCCGGAATATTTTTGCATAATCTTTCCTCCTTTGTTGATAAAACTAAGTGTAGTTATGCAAAAGATAAAAATTCGCCAATTTATGTCGAAAATTGTACTTGATCTATGATATAATCGATTGGTTATGTTGACTGAGCAAAAACAACAAAAGGCTGACTTATCATGGGTAAGTACCGAAACAGTGACATCGGAAAGACAATTATACAACAGTTGGAAGAGAAAAATCCTTATTATTTAGAAGCATATCGAAAAACAACGGAATTTTTTATGATATATGATGCAATTGAGGGAACAAACCATGAACGAATTTTTCAATGTCTTTTCGGCGAGGGCAAAAACCGCCGCAAATCGATAAACGGTATAGCGTTGGAGCAGTTTTGTTCGTCGCGCACGCTGTACAGATACATCGTAAAATACGTAATATGTTTTTGTTGCCATCTTGATCTCCCGAAAGATCAACGTCCCGATATCTGACCCGTTTTGCACAAAAAAACGGCGGCTTTTTGTCAAATATTCATTGAAAAAAGGAGACGAACAAGTTCAATTGCCGTCTGAGTTTCTGCAAGGGGCAAAGACAAACTGATTGTGTCAAGGAACGTGTCGCACGCAATTTCGACAGTCAATAAGCGAAAGCTCACGGTTAGGTAGAAGTTATGCACAATTCAACAGAGAAAATTGTTGTAATTACGCAAAAATTCTCAATAGTTGCTTGACAAAGGATATATCGTTTGCTATAATTAACAAAAATTAAAGTGAGGGTTGATATGGAGATCGCGAGAAATTTCTACCTACAAAAGCTCATCGATCACAAGCATAACGGATTGGTCAAAATCGTCACGGGAGTTCGCCGTTGCGGAAAGTCATACTTGCTTTTTGCGCTGTTTTACAAACATCTTTTGAGCGATGGTGTACCGGAAAATCATATCGTTCGAGTATCGTTGGAAGATTATGGCAATAAAAAATTGCAAGATCCCGACGAGCTTTACACTTTTGTCAAGGCGCAGATCAAGGACGACGCGCCGTACTATATTCTTTTGGACGAGATCCAACTTGTATCGAATTTCGAAAGCGTCGTCAACGGATTTCTGCACATTCCGAACGCGGACATTTATGTTACGGGAAGCAATTCCAAATTTTTGTCGAGTGACATCATCACGGAATTTCGCGGGCGCGGCGACGAGATCCGCATCTTTCCGCTCAACTTTTCGGAGTTTTATTCCGCGCTGGAACCGAATATGCCGTTCAATAGGGCATGGCTTCAATATGCAACTTATGGCGGAATGCCGCTGTGCCTTTCGATGAAATCGGAATCCGACAAGGCGAAATATCTGCAAGACTTGTTTGCAACGACCTTTCTTGCGGATATTATAAATCGAAACAACTTGCGCGGTAACGCCGAGATCAATGAACTTACCGATATTCTTGCCTCGTCTATCGGCTCGCTTACCAATCCTTTGAAGCTGTCGAATACCTTCAATTCGAAAAAGAATCTTAAACTATCCGCCAACACGATTTCTGCTTATATCAATTATTTACAAGACTCTTTTTTGATCGAAAGAGCCGTACGCTACGACATCAAGGGCAAAAAATATATCAACACGCCGTCGAAATATTATTTTGTCGATATGGGGCTGAGGAATGCGCGACTTTCTTTCCGTCAACAGGAATACAACCATATCATGGAGAATGTGGTCTACAATGAGTTGAAGTTGCGAGGTTATACCGTCGACGTCGGCGTGGTAGAGACCAATCTGAAAGTAAACGGCGTATCGCAGAGAAAACAGCTCGAAGTGGATTTCGTCGCCAATATGGGTAGCCGCAAATATTACATTCAATGCGCTTATCGTATGCCCGACGAAGAAAAGCGTAAGCAGGAGCTATCGTCCCTTCTCGGAATAAACGACGCATTCAAAAAAATCGTTATCGTTGGAGACGAAGTGCTGACGGGCTACAACGAGCAAGGCATTTTGCTCGCCTCGCTCTCCGACTTCCTTTTCGATCCCGAAAAAACATTGAATTGGTAAAAGAAGCTCAAATTCAAAGAGAAGTAACAAAAGAATATCACCATGATCGAAAAGTCGGTTAGTTTGTTCGAATATTAAAGAAGTCTTTGGAAATATGACTTTATACGAAATAGAAACATTGCGGCTAAGTATTTCCGATAAACAAGTGTTTTTCAAATAAATTATTGTACAGTTAGTAGCATTCAAACCATATCAAGTCCGAAAATGAAAAAGTCCGAGAGCTGAAAACTCTCGGACTTTTTCATTTGCTTGTCCAAATGATATTTCAATATAGTTTTGTTCCTTTATGGAACGCACCCTTTTGCCTGCCGTTTTTTGTTTGAAACAGCTGCGTTTATTTCAGCAGTTCCACCAATATGTTGCACACAAGCTCCTTCATTTTTGCATAGTCGATGTAGTTGTGGCTGTCAAATACGGTTTCGTGCGCGTAGCTTTGCACGATATTCATCGCCAGATGTACTTTTTCGGTGATGTTTTCGGGGTTTATGCCCAGCTTTACCAGCTGTTTGCTCGCCTGTTCGGTAATTTTGTTTTCCAAGCTGATAAATTGCGCGTTGACAGCCTCGTCGGTGGTGGCAAGAGAGTGCAGCGTGTTGTGCAGTTTTGCGTTTTGCTCGTGCAGTTCTATGGTTTTGTCTATCATTGCAAGCGCCAACTTGCGCACATCCACGGGTCTGCTCGTGCGTTCCATTATTTGCGCCAGCGGCTTGTACACCTTGTCGATGTATATCTCCAATACGCAGATGAGTATATCGCGCTTATCTTCGAAGTAGCCGTACACAATTCCCGTAGAAACGCCCGCTCTTTTGGCGATCTCCACGGTGTTCGTCCCGTAGTATCCCACTTCCGAAAAAAGTTCGTATCCCGCTTGGATTATTTTGTTTTTTTTCTCGATGCTGCGTTCTTGTTGCGGCACTCTTATGTTGGATGACATATCGGCTGCCTCCTTTGTCGGTATTTGCGTTTTCATCGGGATTTGTACGCTTTGCCTTATTATACAGTACCCGCAAAAAAAAATCAATAAAAAATATGAAATTTCTATCATATTTTGCTTGACGTTATTTTCGATCGGTGGTAATATAAATACGAAAATGAAATAATTTTCACATTTCTGTTCGAATGTGAATATTTTACGAAGGAGACAATATGCCGATAGTATTTGCACCCGTCAACACGCCGCTGAGAGTGGTGAGAGTGGCGGCGGACGACAAGACAAAAAAACATCTGGAAAGCTTGGGGATTTCCGTCAACAGCAGTATCACGGTACTCAGCACAAGCGGAGGCAGCGTCGTTTGCCGCGTGCTTGACGGCAAGTTGGCGTTGGACCACAACATTTCCACCAAGATATTTGTCGGCTGAATATCCGATCATGCCTTGCCGCGCGCTGCAAATGCGTTTACGGCGGGGCGAGCAGCAACGGTCAATCCCGTCGCGGGCAACTGCGGCGGTTGATACAATTTTAATAAGGAGAAACACACAAATGCAAAAGACTTTGGATCAATTTGCCATAGGCGAGCAAGGCGTTGTAAAAAGCGTCGGCGGCGAAGGCAAGATCAAGCGCCGTCTTTTCGATATGGGTATCACGCCCGGCGCGGAAATAATGCTGCGCAAGCGCGCGCCCTTGGGAGACCCGATAGAGATCACGGTGCGCAACTACGAGCTGTCGCTTAGGCTTGCCGAAGCGCAATGCGTAGCGTTGGAGGTGCGGGACGAGACAACCGCAGGGGAGGCAAAACGATGAAAAGATTTGCTTTGGCGGGCAATCCCAACTGCGGCAAGACCACGTTGTTCAACAGCCTCACTGGCTCGACGGCTCACGTGGGCAATTGGCCGGGCGTAACCGTAGACAAGCGCGACGGCGTATACAAAAAATGCGCCGAACCCATTGCGATAATCGACCTGCCCGGTATCTATTCTTTAAGTCCCTACACGCCTGAGGAAGTGATCGCGCGCAACTACATATTGGACGAAAAGCCCGATTGCGTCATCAACATTGTGGACGCAACCAATCTGGAACGCAATCTGTACCTTACCACGCAAATTTTGGAAATGGACGTGCCGATGGTGATCGCACTCAATATGATGGACGCGGTGGAGCGTCAAGGCGACAAGATCGATGCCAAGGAGCTGGAAAAGCGTTTGGGCGTACCCGTCGTCAAGATCTCCGCATTGAAGGAGCAGGGGCTTGCCGAGTTGATGGACAAGGCTTTCAACGAAAGCAAAAAGGAGCGTCACGGCTCCACCGTACTCAACGACACTCCCATTGCGCACCTCATCGGCGACGTGCGCATAGCCCTTTCGGGACAAAACGTCGGCAACCCGCTTTTTCACGCGATAAAGCTGGTAGAGGGCGACGAGATCGAAGTGGAAATGCACAAGGAAACCGTCCCAATGGTGGAAGAGTTCAAAGGGACGTTCAACGACGAGATATTCGGCACCGACTTCGAAGCGCTTGTTGCCGACGGCAGATACAAGTACATTTCCAAGTATTTTGCTCCCGTGCTTACGCGCAAGAGCAAGGAAAAGTTTGCCGCAACGCGCAGCGACCGCGCCGACAAGGTGCTGACCAACCGTTGGGCGGGCATTCCCATATTTTTGGTGATACTGTTTTTGATATTTCACCTCACCTTCTCCGAGAACTTTCTGTTTATTTCCACGTTTGCGGATTGGGCAAAAAGTCCTCTGCCCACGTTGGAGGATCTGGGCTTGCTTACCGCCGAAGGCGAACCGATAAACTACGGCGTAAGATGGTTGGCGACAATTTATGACGGCACGATCTATTCGCCGGGCGTTATCGTCAACAACATCTGGAACGATATGCTCGTGGGCGAGCTGTTCGGTTGGATCGGAGGTCTGATCGAAGGCAGCGGCATGGCTGCTTGGGCGGTCGGTTTGCTCAACAACGGTATCATCGAAGGTTTGGGCGCCGTACTCAGTTTTTTGCCCCCCATATTGACATTATTCCTGTTTTTCTCCATTTTGGAGGACAGCGGTTATATGGCGCGTATCGCATTTATTTTGGACAGAATGTTCCGACGTTTCGGGCTTTCCGGACGTTCGTTTTTGCCAATGATTATGGGCTTCGGCTGTTCCGTTCCCGCTATGATCAACACGCGTACGCTCGCCGATGAAAAGGAACGCACCGCAACCGTTCGCGTGATACCCTTTTTCAGCTGCGGAGCAAAGCTGCCGATATTGACGGCTGTCGCGGGCGCGATAATATTGCGGTTTGCCGACGGCAACGGCAATGCCGACCTCATCACCTATTCGATGTATCTGTTGGGTATCGTGGTAGCCATCGTCAGCGTATTGCTGATGCGCGCAACCACCCTCAAAGGCGAAACGCCCCCGTTCATTATGGAGCTGCCCGCCTATCACGCGCCGCAATTCAAAAATTTGATGGCGCACCTGTGGGACAAGACCAAGCACTTTGTCAAAAAGGCGTTTACCATCATTCTTGCCTCCACGATACTCATTTGGGTTTTGACGCACTTCGGTTTCGATTGGAAATTCCTCGAAGACGAGCAGATCAACGAAAGCATACTTGCGGGACTTAGCCGTCTTGTTCAGCCTTTGTTTACCCCGCTCGGCTTCGGCAGTCAGTTGGGCGAATACGGTTGGGTATTCGTGCTTGCCGCCGTTGCTGGACTTATCGCCAAGGAAAACGTCATTTCCACCTTTGCGACGTTGGGCGCTTGCTTGATCGCCGCGGGCGTATTGCCGGGGTTCAACGCGGACGCCATTTACGCCGACGACACGGGTATTCAGGCTGTCGTGGCAATGATAGCGGCAACGGGCGTCACTGTTCCGGGGCTTGTCAGCTTCATCGCTTTCAATATGACCACTATCCCTTGCTTTGCGGCGGTAGGCACGGCAAAGAGCGAGCTGGGCGACAAAAAACGTTTCGGTTGGACGCTGGTATTTTGGATCGCGGTAAGCTACATTGTGGGCGCAATCGTCTACACGATAGGTTCGTGGTGGTGGACGCTGTTCATTTGGGCGGCGGTCGCGGCAGGCGTAACTTGCTTGATCGTGTTCTACAACAAGGGCAAAATAAAACTCAAATTGCCCAAGAGAGCAAAGTGACAAAAGGAGAGATCGAATGTTGACGTGTATTGCAGTCGGCTTGGGCGTCGGCGAGATAATACTTATCGTCGCATGCGCGGCGGTGGTGATAGGAGTAGTTGTCGCAGCGATAGTACGCAAACGGAAAGGCGCAGGCTCGTGTTGCGACGAGTGCGGCAGTTGCCCGCATTGTCATCGATGCTCCGACAAAAATAATTCCGAAAAAATCAAATAAATCTTCTCGTTACAAAGGAGCGTCGCAGTCGGTTTGCGGCGCTCTTTTGAAAAACGTCCTTCGCAAAGGGAAGAACGTTGTCAGCGAGGTATGTACGGACGTATAAATTCCTCTATTTTTCTGTTGCCGAGTACGAGCAGCTTTTCCAGCACTTCTTTTGTGGCGGTTATGTCGCTTGCGGCGTTGTGATGGTTCAGCGATACGCCCAGCGCCTCCGCCAAGGTATTGAGCCGTAGGTCTCCGCGCTGCGTATGAAAGCGGTAAAGTATATCCCGCGCCACCCACATAGTGTCCAAAATTTCCGTCGGCGCAAACTCTATTCCGAATCTGCCGAGGTCTTTTTTCATTACGGTCAAATCAAAGCGATAGTTATGCGCGACAAACACAAATTTTTCGGGGATCTTCGGCGACATCACTTGCCAAAATTCCTCAATGGTGGGCGCGCCTTTCACGTCCTCGTTCGTTATGCCGTGAATGTATGTAAACGTAATATAAGTTTGCGGGTCGATAAGCGAATAGTATCCCGTTGCCTCACCGTTTTGCACAAGGATCATTCCTATTGCGCAGATACGGTCGTTGGACCAATTTGCCGTTTCCACGTCGACAAACACAAAGTTTTTATCCGTCGGATATACAAGCGGTGTGATTTTTTCGTTCATTGTAATTTTTGCGGGCTTTTGCCCTGTCGCGTTTATGTTTATTCAGTCGTTATTAGAATATAACTTTTGACGTTTTTTGTCAACACGATCCGATCCTCGGCTATACAAAAGGCTGTCGGGCGACATATCGGATAAATCTGCCGACATTTTGCTCAAATCACTTTTCAAACGACGTTTTTTTTGTTACAATATAATCACTATGAAGGTTTGGGCGAAAACGGTACGCGAGGAAAAGATCACGCGCAGCGTATTGTACGAGTACGAACACGCGAGCAATCTCGATGAGTTCATTTCGTTGTTGCACGGTATTTGCGAACAGATGGATATTCCCACGCCCGTTGCCACGCGCGTCAATTTCAACCATTTTGCGATGTTCAACAACACGCGTTTCAAGGAGCGCGATTTCATCGAGTACATCGATTTCGATATGTTCGAGTTGGAAGCCGTTCCCGACAAAAAGAAGAATTAGCGCTTGCCCTTCATCAACGCGCGGGTATAGTTTAGTGGTAAAACGACTGCTTCCCAAGCAGTAGTTACGGGTCCGATTCCCGTTACCCGCTCCAAAAATAAAAAAAAAGGCAGTTACGGGTCCGCTCAGCCGAGGAGCGAAGCGACGAACGCCATGGAGCGGAGCGTAATATTCCCGTTACCCGCTCCAAAAATAAAAAAAGAGCATTTACGGGTCCGCTCAGCCGAGGAGCGAAGCGACGAACGCCATGGAGCGGAGCGTAATATTCCCGTTACCCGCTCCAAAGATGTAATATCACAAAACGCGATGAAAACATACAACAAGCTTGTTCGAGACAAAATTCCGCAGATAATTCAAGCCGACGGCAAACGGTGCGCAACGCGCGTCTTGTCCGACGAAGAGTATTTGCGCGCATTGAAAGCCAAATTGACGGAAGAAGTCGCGGAGTATTTGCGCTCGGACGACTTCGAAGAGCTTGCCGATGTCGCCGAAGTGTTGCGTGCCTTGTCGGCGGCTCACGGGCAAAACCCCGAAACATTGGAGTCGGTTCGTGACGCCAAGTATCGCGAGCGCGGAGGATTTGATAAAAAAATATTTCTTGAAACCGTTTCGGACGGCGACAAGTGAACGGTCGGGGAAACCCGACTTTTGAATATCGGAGACATTATGACTATCGGAATTTTTACCGCAATGCAAAAGGAAGCCGCCTCGTTTTTGAGCGACGGCGCTCCCCCCGAAAAAAAAGGGGATTTTTCTTTCTACCGCTTTACGCTCGGCGCGCACGATGCTGTGTTGTGCTGTCCGCCGTATGTCGGCGAGATAGCCGCCGCCTCGGCTACGCAGCTGCTTATCGACGAATATCGCGTCGACGTCGTACTCAATTTCGGCGTGGTGGGCGCGCTTACATCGGATATCGCCTTGCGCAATTTTGTGTATGTGCGCGATGTGGTGCATTACGATATGGACACGTCCGTTATTGACGGAGAGCCCGCAGGCAGATACGGCTGCTTTGATGATATTGCGGTAAAAACAAACGAATTTCTGCTCAACAAGGCGCTTTCGGTCGCCGCTTATCCGCTCGTCCGTTGCGCCAGCGCCGACAAATTTGTGGACGGAGCCAAACAAAAAGCAGCGTTGCGCGATCGATTCGGTGCGGATATTTGCGATATGGAGTCCGCGGGGGTGTTGTTTACGTGCAATTTCAATCGCGTCCCGTGTCTGCTTGTCAAGTGCATTTCCGATAGTCTCGGAGGCGGCTATGGAGAGTACAAACTTACGGTATATGACGCGTGCAGCGGATTTTTTGCTTTGGCTACTAAGATTTCGTCGATTTTGTAGAATAATATGTCAAACATAGTATCCGTTTTTGCTCAAAAATGCGCCGATTATGATGAAAAAAACGTGCAATCGGCGATCGATAGCTTGTTTGCTCAAATGGGCGGCGTCGCAGCAGTCGTGCCGCAAAACGCCAAGGTTTTCGTAAAGGTCAACCTCGTGCGGGAGATGTCTCCCGAAAAGTGCGGCACAACTCATCCCGAAGTCGCGGTGGCTGTATGCAAGCGATTGCTTACCGTAACGCCCAATGTTACCGTGGGCGACAGCTGTGCGGGAATGTACAACAAGGGAATGCTCGCCTCCGTTTACGCAAAGTGCGGCATGACTGCGATAGAAGACAGAACGGCGGCAAGGCTCAATCAAAATTTCGAAACGGGCGTTGCCGACGTAAACGGCAAGGTGTTGGGCAAATGCGAGTTTACGAGCGCTTTCCTCGACGCGGATGTAGTCGTCAATGTCACCAAGCTCAAAACTCATTCGTTCACGGGATACAGCGGCGCGGTCAAAAATTTATTCGGACTTATTCCCGGTATGGTAAAGGTGGAGATGCACAGTCGCTTTCCCGATCTGACTGCTTTTTGCGATCTGCTGTGCGACGTGTGCGAGTTTGCTCGTCCCAAGACGGTACTCAACGTTATCGATGCGGTTTGGGGAATGGAGGGCGACGGACCCACCAACGGCAAGCCCAAGTTCATCGGACATTTGCTTGCGTCCGCCGACCCCTACGCTTTGGACGCGGTGGCGGTATCGCTGTTCGGCGATCCCCGCAGTATGCCCGTATTGCAGGCGGCTATGAAACGCGGTTTGCTTCAAGACGACCTGGCAAACATACGTTTCGATTTCGAGCGGTGGAAGGCGAAACGTATCGACAACTTTGACGCGCCGCCGATAGATCACACCGACTTTTTCGGAAATCAACTCGCTTGGATAAATCGCCTCGCAAAAAAACATATGGTCAAGCGCGTTCATCCCGACAAAACTTGCAGAGGGTGCGGCAAATGCGCGATGCACTGTCCCGCCAAGGCGATCACGCTTGTCAAACGCAAAGCCAAGGTGGATCAGCGCAAGTGTATCCACTGTTATTGCTGTCAGGAGCTGTGTCCGTTTGACGCGGTGCGTTTCCGCACTTCGTTGCTTTACAAGCTGGCTCGTCGTTTTTCAGGTAAACGCAGCAAAAACACCTGAAACTGCGCTTGACAATCGCCGTAAATTTTTGTATAATATAGCAAAAATAATATATAATGCAATCAACCTAAAAAGCCCATCGGCTTTTAGGTTGTTTTGCGTCGTAAAAAAGGAGTGTAACTATGCCCGAAGTACAACTTACCGAAGCAGGACGTAAAGAGCTGGAAGCTCGTCTGGACTACCTCAAATCCGTGCGCCGCGCCGAAATTGCCGAAGAGATCAAAACGGCAAGAGGTTTCGGCGACCTGTCCGAAAATGCGGAGTACGACGCCGCCCGCAAAGCTCAGGCGGAAATGGAAGGCGAGATCGCCGAAATCGAAGCGCAACTCAGGCTTGCCAAGATCATTCACGAAACGACTGTCACTTGTGCCGAGATCGTAGACGGAGTCAAGCAGCCGCAAAAAACTTACACGATAGTGGGCACGGCGGAAGCCGACCTCAAAAATCTGCGCATAAGCGACGAGTCTCCCGTAGGCAGCGCGCTTTTGCATGCCAAGGACGGTCAGACCGTGCAGGTGCAGTTGCCAAACGGCAGGGTCAAGCAGATAAAAGTTTACAAGGTCAGCAGATAGCAAAGGAACTACCGTTATGAGCGAAGAAATTGTAAACAACGAGCAGGATCTGAACGAGATTTTGCGTATCCGCCGTGAAAAATTGGCTAAATTGATCGAGGAAGGCAAAAACCCTTACGAAATCACCCGCTTTGACAAAACGCACAGCTCCAAGCAGATTTTGGACGAATACGCAGATCCCGTCGAGGGCGAAGAATACCGTCCGATGAAGGTCGCGATAGCAGGGCGTATGGTATCCCGCCGCATTATGGGCAAAGCGAGCTTTTGTCACATTCTTGACTGCGACGGAACCGTTCAGCTGTACGTCAAGCGCGACGAGGTGGGGGACGAAGCGTACGCCGAGTTCAAAAGCTGGGATATCGGCGACGTTATCGGCGGCGAAGGCGAAGTTTTCCGCACGCATATGGGAGAAATTTCCGTGCGTCTGTCGAGCGTCAAGCTGCTAAGCAAGTCTCTTTTGCCCTTGCCGGAAAAGTTTCACGGCTTAAAGGACATCGAAACGCGTTACCGTCAGCGTTATGTGGATCTAATTGCCAATCCTGAGGTAAAGCGCACCTTTGTCGTTCGCAGCAAGATCATCAAGGCAATTCGCGAGTACCTCGATCAACGCGATTTCATCGAGGTGGAAACGCCCATTCTCAACACGATAGCGGGCGGAGCCAACGCACGTCCGTTTGTTACTCATCACAACACGTTGGACATCGATATGTATATGCGTATCGCCACCGAGCTGCACCTCAAACGTCTCATCGTGGGCGGTTTCGAGCGCGTTTACGAAATAGGCAGGCAGTTCCGCAACGAGGGCATGGATCTCAAACACAATCCGGAGTTTACCACCATCGAGCTTTACCAGGCGTACACGGATTTTCACGGTATGATGGATCTGGTGCAGGGTATGTTCTGTTATTGCGCGGATACCGTACTCGGCACCCGTTTGCTTCCCTACGGCGATGTGACGATCGACCTCAACAAGTGGAGCAAGCTCACTATGATAGAGGCAGTCAAAAAGTACACAGGCGTGGACTTTGACGCGCTCACACCCGAACAGGCAGTGGAGCAATGCGCGCAAGCGGGCGTAGAGCTTGCCGAAGGCAAAAAGACCTGGGGCAACGCATTGTACGAGTACTTTGACAACTTTGTGGAAAAAGAGCTTGTTCAGCCAACGTTTATTTACGACTATCCCGTCGAGGTCAGCCCCCTTGCCAAAAAGAAGCCCGCCGACAAGCGCCTTACCGAACGATTCGAGTTCTTTATCAACTGCGCGGAGATGGGAAACGCCTTTTCCGAGCTTAACGACCCCATCGATCAATACGAACGTTTTGCGGCGCAGGTCGCGGCAAAGGCGCAAGGCGACGACGAGGCGCAAATGATGGATCGCGACTACGTAACCGCTTTGGAATACGGCATGCCACCCACGGGCGGCGTTGGTATCGGTATCGACCGGATGATAATGCTGTTTACCGACAATCAAAGCATACGCGACGTTCTGTTGTTCCCGACAATGAAACCGATAGACTGAGCTTGCAAATTGTAATGTAAAATTCGACGGGGAATAATTCGATTTGTTCCCCGCAATTTATTTGTCGGGGGGGGGCGTTTTGACAGATGACAAGATGAAAATCAAAATAACAGCTCTAAAACAAACTATATATCACGATCTTATCGCCGCCTACGAACTGCCGCAGGAGCGTCCTTGCTGCATAAATGTGGGGCAGACCTGGACGTTGACGGCTTGCCAACGTCCCGAAGATATGTGCGAGTCTGCATGGCAAACTCTGTTGCCCTTTGTGCGCGAACTGTTTGCGGGCGGCGGCAATTTTTACGGCGAATGGATGCGCGATCCGCACTCGGCAATGGTAAGTTGCAACGACGGATTTCGTCCCGTTTCGTTTTTAGTGGAGGCGCAATGATTTACGAAAAACAGCAACTTACAAGCAGTTCGCTCATCGGTTCCGACGCCAAGCTGTCCTACATCGGGCTTTTCGAAGTCATCGAGGACGCGATCACGGAGTGTATGGGCGCGCTCAGGTTGGACGGAGTCACGGTCAAACGCGAGTACAACGCTTTTTGGGTGTTTACCAAAAACAAAGTCAAGTTGTTCGGCAGTTTGGTTTGGGGCGAAAGGTTTACGGTTCAAAGCTTTGTTTCGTCGCTGTCTCCCGCAAAAATGGTGGTGGATACGGCGTTGAAAAATTCCGACGGCGCTCTTGTTGCCTATTCGAGCTGCGAAATGTGCGTTTTGGATGTCGCCACGGGGCGTATTCGTCGCACGTCCACCGTCGGCATAGACGAGACCTTCTCGGTAGAAAAGCCTTTGTCGAACGTCTCGTTCGGCAAGATCGACGACGCGGAGCTGCCGCAGGTAGACAGCGTCACGGTGCGATCCTCCAACGTCGATTACAGCAAGCACTGCAACAACGTGGAGTACTTGCGCTTTGTGTTCAACACTTACTCGGCGGAGGAGCTTTGCGCGCTTGCCGCCAAGGAAATAGAGGTGTGTTACGTGTCGCAATCGTATGAGGGCGACAGTCTCACGGTATGCAAGTCCGTTTCCGCCGACAGGGATATTCTCGCCGTCAAAAAGGGCAACGTCACCGTCGTAAAGTGCGCCATATCGCGCTGAACCGCACGTAAGAATGACCGATCGGTATTTTTATGAAAAAAGTTTTGCAATAACAATTTTCCGTCGGCGAAAGAGTATGCGTCGGCACGATGTCGTCAATAAAAAAACTTGTTTTGCACCTCGTTTTGCATATATGGGGTGCAAATTTTTGTGCATACCGACTTTTTCAATTTGCAACAATGCTTTTAGTTTGTAAATAGTCGCGTTTGTATGTTACCGAAAAAAAGTATTTAACAGCAATAAAAGATTGTCAAATCACTTGCAAATTGCACGATAATCAAGTATAATGATATAGCAATTTGCGGATGTGGCGAAATACTCTGCTGCGCTGCGTGGCGTTCGCTCACTATGTTCGCTCGGCTGAGTGGCAGACGCGC
>CANQCN010000036.1 GCA_947589685.1 uncultured Clostridia bacterium | reverse complement strand
CCCCTTCCGCTTGAAGGGGCGCCTTTTATTAGTGCCCGAAGCGAAGCCTTTTTGAGCGCGACCGCACGAGCGACCCCCGTTTTGCGTGGAATACCCGATGCGATTAGCGCTCCTACGCGATGCGTTTGATAAAGCAACGGCGACGCTTGTTTTGTATTGCGTCAAAGTACTTCCAAGCGTTTTGTATGGGTATGTTGTGTTCCAGATTGAGGTTGGTCTCGGCATGTTCGATCTCGCCCTGCAAAGCGTCGCCGAGCGACACCAGCATAGCCGCGGACAAACCGTGATTTTTGTACTCGTCGGCAACTCCTATCACGCCGAGATCGACTACTTTGGGATGTCGAACGGCATGCAGTATGCGGAAAATGCAGGGAAGGGTAAGCCTTCCGCCGCTGGGGCGCACCGCCGCCGTGATGTTGGGGAACAGCACGCCGAAAGCAACGATGTTGCCCTTGGAGTCAAACAGCGCGCGCAGGTATCTTTTGTTGATTATCAGCTTAAACTGCGAAACAAGCGCCTTTTTGAGCGCGGGAGTGACGGGGACCGTGCCGTATATCTGATCGTAGGTCTCGTCCCAGATCTTGAACACCGCGTCGGCGTACTTGTTGATGAATTGTCTTGTGCTGCGAGACTCGGCAAAATGCAGATCGAGCTTTTTGAGCATCATATCGCTTATTTTGCGATAGCGCGGATCGAAGCCCTCCTTGGGCGCGCGCAGTTGATGTTCCAACCAATCCACGTCCTTGCCGTAGCCGCAGTTTTCGATAAGTTTTTGATAATAGGGATAATTGTACTGCTCCTCAAAGGTACACAGTTGGTCAAAGCCTTCGATAAGCAGCCCTTCGCGCTCCATATCGCTGAAACCCAACGGTCCAACAACCTCTTCCATGCCTTTTTGGCGCGCCCACTCTTCAACAGCGTTCAAAAGCGCAGTTGCCACTTCCTGATCGTCGATGGAGTCGAAGCGCGTAAACCGAACTTGCTTTTGATGCCATTTTTCGTTGGCGACCTTTTGCAATATGCCGGAAATTCGCCCCACCACCTTTCCGTCGCGGTAGGCAAGATAATACACATCCTCTGCTTGTTCGTGATAGACGTAGTTCTTTTTGAACACATTCATTTCGTCTCCGTAAAGGGGAGGCACAAAGTAGTCGTTGCCCTTGTAGAGCGCAAGAGGAAACTCTACAAATTGCTTGCGTTCTTTACGCGTTTTTACTTCCTTAATTTGTACCATAGCGTCCTCGATCGTAAAAAGTGCAAAAAAGGCGTCGAAACAGCCTCTTTTGTCAAATATTATATTAGCAAAAAGTAAACAAAACGTCAACTTATATTTGCAAAAGTGCGCGTTTTGCGCATTATTTTGCGGCGCTGTTGACGTAACTATTCAAAAATGATATAATATAATTTAATCTCACATACAAGAGGATAAGTTATGATAAAAATCGTAGTGGACGCTATGGGCGGCGACAACAGCCCCTCGGCAAACGTAAAAGGCGCAGTCAGGGCTATCAACGAGATAAAGGACGCAGAATTGGTGCTTGTGGGCGAAGAAACGCAACTAAACGCTTTGCTTGCAACGGAAAGCTACGACAAGGCAAGGTTGTCGGTGCTTAACGCCACGGAAGTGATCTCCTGCAACGACAAACCCACCGAAGCCATACGCAACAAAAAGGACAGCAGCATGTGCAAGGCGTTTGAGCTGCTGCACTCGGACGAATCCGCGCGCGCAATGGTGACGATAGGCTCGACGGGGGCGCTGCTTGCGGGCACGGTAATGCGCGTGGGACGAATAAAGGGCGTAAAAAGACCCGCGTTTTGCCCCATTTTGCCCACTGTCGTGCCCGGCAAAATAGTGGCTATTTGCGACAGCGGCGCAAACGTGGACTGCGATCCGCAATGGTTGCGGCAATTTGCCGTAATGGGCAGCTTGTACCTCAACAAGGCGTTCGGCATAGAAAATCCGCGCGTGGCGCTGCTTAACGTCGGCGTGGAAGAGGAAAAGGGCGACGAACTGCGCAAAGCCGCTTACCAACTGCTGAAAGACACCCCATCTGTCAATTTTGCGGGCAATATGGAGAGCCGCGATCTGCTAAGCGGCGACTTCGATCTGGTCGTGTGCGACGGGTTTGCAGGCAACGTGCTGCTCAAATCCACCGAGGGGGCGTGTCTGGAATTGATGCGTATGATCAAGCGCGCGATGATGAGCGGTTTTACGTCCAAGATAGGCGCGCTGCTCACCAAAAAGAAGCTGTACGAGGTAAAGGATCGTATGGATTACAACAAATACGGCGGAGCCGTGCTGTTGGGCGCCGCAAAAACCGTCGTGAAAGGACACGGCAGCAGCAACGACGAGGCAGTGTTTCACTGCATAGAACAAGCTTACAAAATGGAAGCGGGCGGACTTGTCGACGCCATCGCGGCGGAAATGCAAGGGTGAAGCGAAAAACAACGCCGTTTGCCTACCCCACCACGCTCTTTTGCTCGGACAAAAGAGCGTTTTTTTGAGAGGTGACTGCGCGCAAAATAAAAGCGCCAAAATAGCACTTGCGCCGCCATTCCAAAGCGCCAAAATGGCACCAAAAGATGTCGTATTTTGTGACAAAAAGTGGTAAAATATATGTTAACAAAATATTTTCCGACATTAAACTTGATTTATTCAAGCTATCCCTCATTAATTTCTTTTACAATTTAGCAAAACGACGTCCTCTCCTTTCTTATTTCCGACATAACCGGTATAAAAGTCAACTTCCAGTAACATCAAGTCTTTTTCAACCTTATATCCCTCTTTCATCTCAAAAAATAAGGTAATATTGATAGTTTCGCCATTTTTTAGTTCAATCCCAACCCAAGAATAATCCTTTAATGCGTTTTTATTACTAAAATCGGCAGAACTCCTAACAAAACCGTTTTCGTCGGTATCGATATGGACATCTACTGCATTAATATCAAACAAACTCATAATATCGTTCAACGGCAAGTAAACCCCACTGTGATCTCGTAGTTTAAAATCATTGACGTCTAATTTATGATTTTTTGCGGTACTCTCATCTTGTTTTGTCACGTCAAGATTCACCTCTATAAAATTACCCTGTAAAGTTGTCAGCTCAATTTCTCCCTTACGTCGAACATAAGAAATTGATTCTACCGTTTTTGCATAATGTACCTTTATATCGAAATTTTTGTGAACAACTACGGTCTCCCCCATAAAATATTTAGCTTCGACCGTTTCCAAGGTGTCGCTTGACTTGCAGCTTTTCACCCCAAAAATCAAACCGATAACCATTCCAACCATTGCAGTTATCACTACCACATATATTACCCATTGAATTGGTTTTTTAAAATTTTCATATTTTTGGGCAAAATTTGATTTTGACATTTTCCATTTCTGTTTTTAGCTTATATGCACTTCTTTGGATTCTCCATCTCAATGGTAAATGGGTTTTGAATCGCATAATTGATTGAGACATTCAATATTGTTCAGCATAAAACGTAGTTTTCAGTTATAATTGCCTTTATGCTTTTTGTCACATTCTCCAAAGCAATACTTAATTTTTTAATGTGCTGATAGGAACGATATTTTCTCGATTATATCATATGTTTTCGGTCAAATCAATATTTTTCCGACGATTGGCGAAAAATCATGCCGATATTTGGCGAAAAGCGTCCGCGGCGGGGCGTTTGGATGAATTGGCGCAAATGCGCCGTTACGAAAAAACTACAAAAATGTAAAAAATTCGTAATGTTTTGTCGGTGTTATTGACTTTGTACCCATTGTGTGCTACAATCATTACGAAAAGACTACAAAAATGTAAAAATTTCGTAATGAAGAAAAATGTATGTTTTTCGAAGTAAAAAAAACAACAAAAACTCAAAGATTTCGAATAACAAAAATATAAAAACTTCGGAGTAAAAATGGAAATCAAACGTGATCTTTATCTCAACAAGCTTGTTGCGCGCAAGCACAACAAGCTCATCAAGGTAATAACGGGCATCAGACGTTGCGGAAAGTCGTACTTACTCAACAATTTGTTTTGTCGTCACTTGCAAGAACAGGGCGTGGACGAAAAGCATATCGTCAAGTTGGCGTTGGACAGCGTGGCAAACGAGCATTTGCACGATCCTCTTGCGCTTTACAATTGGGTAACAAGTCAAATGTCGGATAGCGGCGACTATTACATCCTGTTGGATGAAATACAGCTCGTAAACAACTTTGTCGGGGTCCTCAACGGTTTGTTGCAGCTGCCAAACGCAGATATTTATGTCACGGGAAGCAATTCTCGGTTTCTCAGCAGCGACATCATTACCGAATTTCGCGGAAGAGGCGACGAAGTGCGTGTGTATCCGCTTAGCTTTGCGGAGTTTTGCTCGGTCTATGACGGGGACAAAGCCTCCGCCTGGCGCGACTACTACACCTACGGCGGGTTGCCGCTTGTGCTGTTGCAGCAGTCGGACGAGGCAAAGGAAAGCTACCTCAAAGGGCAGCTTGCCAATGTGTACATCAACGACATCGTGCAGCGCAACAACGTTCAAAACTTGCCCCAGCTAAATGTGCTTACGGAAATAGTCGCGTCCAACATAGGCTCTCTCACCAATCCGCTCAAACTATCCCATTCGTTCAAAAGCATGGCAAACAGCAGCATTTCGGACAAAACGATCGCCACCTATTTGGGGTATATGGAGGACGCTTTTTTGGTGCAAAAATCCCGCAGATACGATGTAAAAGGCAAAAAATATCTGTCATCGCCAAGCAAATACTATTTTGTCGATCTCGGATTGCGAAATGCCGCGCTCAACTTTCGCCAACAAGAAGAGCCTCATCTGATGGAAAATGCAATTTACGTAGAGTTGCTGCGCAGAGGGTTTTCGGTAGATGTAGGTATCGTTACGCGCGGCGACAGCAGCGATCAACGTGCCGCCGAGGTGGATTTTGTTGCAAACAGAGGCAGCAAACGCTACTACGTGCAGTCTGCCTACTCTATGCCCACCGCTGAAAAGGAAGAACAAGAAAAACGTTCCTTGACCGGCATAAAAGATTTCTTCAAACGAATGATAGTTGTCGGCGATTACATCAAGCCCAAACGCGACGAAAGCGGGATTGTAACGATGAGCGTGCTGGACTTTTTGTTGGACGAGGACAGCCTCGATTTCTGACAACAGAAAGTAAATCAAAATTGCAGAATAAGATAACGAATGGGGCGGAGAAATTTCTCCGCCCCGCTGTGTTGCAAAAAATGTATTTTTACGAAATCGTATCAAAATTATCTTAATGTATCAAGGGACCGCAAAACGCAGTCCCTTTTTTAGCTTCCACTACGGCAGGAACTCTCCATTTTGTTTTTTAGCTTCCACTACGGCAGGAACTCTCCATTTTGTTTTTTAGCTTCCACTACGGCAGGAACTCTCCAATTGTTTTTAGTTGATTTGAATAAACAAACCTTCTTGCAAGTTCATTATCTCACAACAATGCCCGATTGTCAAGATTTTTTTCCAAAACATTTTTACAAACAAATTCAATACCGTTCAGTATCAATATATATTATGTATTTTTCAGTTCAAAATAAAGCATAAATTTTCAAATTTCTATAAAAATATTGGGGCTATCGCGTTGTGCGACAGCCCCATTTGGTTTTTTTAGAAAAGTTTTTGAATAATCTTATCTTTTGATTATCCAAAATTTAATTTGGAATGTAAGTTATAGAAATGGATTTGAGCTGTACCGCTGAAGAACCGGCTTTAATTTTTATGTGAGTATATTTGTCGCTTCCCGCATTTGTATAAGACGTAGTTTCGCCAGACTTCATTGTAATATCTTTTCCATAACTTGTATCTGTGCCAAGCGAAACAGTCACACTATTTTTGTTAAAAAAATTAAGGGTTATACTTTGGATTACACCCGGTATTACGCCTGTTAGCGTACCACTTGATGCCTTCATCTGTATTGTAGAATCCTGTTGCGTAACATTTGATGATGTCAATGTAACCTTGTCCACTGTATGATCACCATTGTTAGCGGTATAACCGTTTTTAGTGAAATGATCTGGAAGGAATTCAACTGTTACACTCTGTTGTGAAGGTTCTCCTCCGCCAGAGCCGCCACCACCGGTTGATTCAAGAGACAGAATTTGAGGTTTTGTACTGTTGTGTTGATATAATTCGGGAGTATTGCCGTTGTAGTAGGTCAAATATCCGCTAACCACAACGACATCGCCATTGGACAGCGTGCTGCCCAATGAGCTTGAAAGCGTTGCGTTGTAAACAAGGAATTTTTCCGTAGTGGAATCATCTTTTATACAGAACATCCATTCTCCCGAACTGCTTTGAGACGGACTGCCGGTACCATCTTTTCCGCCGTCGACTGTTCCCTTTACATAAACCGGTTGCGGTGTGTAAATGTTATTGCCAAGTGTTTTAGCGAGAGCAATCACTTGTGCAACGGTAAGAGGCGCGTCTGCCGTTCCATATTTCTCTTCGGGAGTGTCGCCGCCACCGGGTTCAACATCTCCGCCGCCACCGGAAGAACCGCTGACAACCCATTCTATTTTATTGATACGGGCACGATAATCCTCACCGGATGTTGTTAGTGTTATACTGTGCGTTTCTGTCGTATCAACTGAAATACATTCATATTTATCTTGTCCGGAAGACAATGTTGTTGCTTTTTCGTTAACAGTGATAGTCACAGAGGTGCTACTATACTGAGCGACATAGATATTTACAGATTTGACATTTTCCGGAACGTCGAATTCAAGTTTAGCTCCTGCGGAACCTGAACCAAGTTTGAGTGTGTGATTTTTCCCTCTATATACTTTTGTTCCTTTGGGTATATTTAGTGTATAACCCTCAACCGTCTCGGTGTATTTGTCAAACTCGGAACCCTCATCACTTGTAATATCTATTGAAGAGAAAGTAAAAGCAATAACTTTGTCTTGCGGTATCGGCTCGTTGCAGATGTCGCAGAAGCCTGTCTTTCCCAAATCAGAGTGGTCTATCGGAGTGCCGGCGAATTTGAAATTTTTAAGATTTTCGCAGATCGCACCGCCCGTCACATGCAGCACATTGTTGTACTCGCTTTGCGCTTTGGTAAACTCTGCTTGCGCATTTTCGGCATATTCCGCGCTCACATTGACGGTGATACTTGTAAATGTACTTGCCGTTGTGCCCACAATCAACTTGGCGGTTGAGCCCATCACGGTCATAGTGACGGTTCCGTTGGACACAGTAGCCTCTTGGAGATTCAATGTGCCCTGCTGGATTTCAAAACCAACACCTTCCATGGCACCCGTGATTTTCAATGTGCCACTGCCGGCAACAGTGATATTGCTCGTCGGCGCAAAGGTGTGCGTGCCGATTTCCAACGTAACTGTTCCGCTGCCGCTGAAAGTTGCACCCGCACCGGTGTAGTTGCTGACGAGAGTTATCGTGCTTTGATTGTTTGCTATTGCCTTGGCGAAGGCATCAGCCAGGTTGTCGGCGGTACCACTACTGCCCACCTCGAACGCATTTTTGCCGTAACCGCAATCGTCGCAGGGTCCGTTGTGTGATGTTGTTTGCGTCCAACCGCAAATGTTGCATTTGAAGGTGTGACCGGCAGCAGATACATCGGTATACTCAAAATCATCTTTCAAGCCCGCGCCTTTAACATTGGTTGCTACGAGATCTGCTCCGCAAAGCAAGCAAATATGCTTGTGTTCCGCACCCGCTTCAACTTGAACAACAGCCAATTTGCCATCTTGCATGTGGTTGAACGGATTTCCGTTGTTGATAGATTTGTCTACAATTTTGCTCGTTTCACTTGCGGCAGAATACTTGCTCGGTTCTGCACCGGCATCGATTACATACATTTTGCAACGAGTGCAATACCATTGATCGACATATGCCGGATCGGTACAAGTTGCGGACGAATGATCTATTTTTTGCCAATTGTGGCCAAGCATATCCGATTCCGTCTTTACAAGTTCACCGCAACGCTCGCAAGTTCCTTGCTGCATTCCCTTTTCAAGACAAGTAGCGGGATGTTCCGGATCGGGTTGCCATTCCTTTACAACATGGTGACCGGCGGTGTAATAGATAGTAATGGATTCTATATAGAATGCATTCTTTCCGGGTGTCAGTTGGAAGTATTGGTATCCATCGGAAACATCAAAATCAAATTCCGTTGCCGTTGCGTAAATATTAGCAGAGCCGGAAACTTTAACTTGACTGCTTACACTACTGTCCTTGCCAACATTTATATGGATATAGCCGGTTGTACTCTTTGAACTTGACCAAACCAACACTATCTTTGTAATCACTCCGGGGATCGGCGTGCTATTCCATACCATAGTTGCAGGATCTCTACCCGTATTCCCTTGCAAATAATCTTTATTACTATTTGACATAAGACTATTAAACTTAAATGAAACACCGTCTATATCTATGGCACTACTGCTAGATCCATAAGATGTTGTAACACCAAGTTTCTTTGCTGTTATTTCTACGGGTTGATTTTCTTTGCAAATCGGCTCTTGACAGTATTTGCAGTCTTGCTTTCCGGAAAAATCATGTTCGTCCTGTACGCTGTAATCGCAATCGGGACAGTACTTTTCATGATAGTAATCTGCTTGTTCTTGCGACACATCGCCGCCAACCGTATATTGACGGTATTGGATATTATGCGGCTCCTTGGTAGTCTCATCAAACTGATGGCAAGTTTCACATTTCTTTGCGTGATAGTTACCGTCATAATTTTCAAACTCGGCGTTTGCGGTGTTGTGACCAAGCGCTTGGATAACCGTGCCGTCGGTAATTTCTTCCTTGGCTTCTTTGTCGGTGTAAGTCTTTTTGCAGTCCTTGCAATAAACGCTGGCTTTTGTGCCGGGTTCGGTGCAAGTAGCAGCCTTGTATTCGGTCGCCTTGGAATCGTCCCAAACGTGTACGTGCGTGGGATTTGCCATTTTGCAGACATCGCACTCGTTGGGATCCTTGGTGTAGGTGTGCGCACCCTCGTTCATTTCCTGACCGCATTCGGTGCAGAGTTGATAATGCCGAGACGTTTCTTTCTGCCATGCGCCGGGTGTGCATGTCGCCGTTTCGAACTCATCGCCGCATTCGTCGCATTGCTTGTAGTGCTGATAAGTGCCGTCGGAGGTTTTTCTGCTCTGCCAATCGCCAAGGGAGTGATCGTGCTTTGTGATAACTTCGCCTTTCTTTTCCGTATTTTCATCGGTACAAGCTTTGTCATTGAAGTACTTGCCGCAGATCGGACACTCCCACATTTCTTTGTAGCCGTCCTCTGTGCAGGTCTCGGATTTTCCCTCGTGATGAATGAGCGCTTTTTCGGGAACATCGTGGTCGCAAACAGCGTCTACAAGTCCGTAGTAGTTTACATATTCCACTCCAATAAATCCGTTATCGCCAACCGTGCTGCTACACGAAATTTGGATAATATAGTAGTAATCTGTTCCCCTATAATTTTCGGGTATTTCAAAAGTATATTCACCCGTGGCACTCGTCAATGTTTGATCGATAATTGTAATTTCATCTGTCCAACCGGTAATATAATTTTTATCTTCGCTTACTTTGATTTGCTTGGCGATAATAAGCCTAAAAGTAGTAACTTGTTTCCATCCGTTAGTAGGCTGTTTCGGATGTGAAATATTTATTACGACTTTTGATATGGATTGTTTAAGTTTTACAGCAATGTATGCATCCGAATCGACAGGATTATCTGCTGTTCCTTTACGACCGGTTCTTATGTTATCCCAACCGTAATTGTTATTGCTGAAACCAGATACGTTCCATGTATTCTCTCCGCGAACAAAATCCAATCCTTTGTTATAATCATTGTATTTCTCGGAGTCTTTTCTTACTTCTTCTTCAAATGACAGACGAGCGGCTACTCCTTCAACGGGAGCAAGTTTGCTCGCGAAAGTAATCTCCACTTCGGTTTCACCCTGTACAACAAACTTGTAGGTGCCGTCGGGTTGAGCGTCGATAATGATACCGTTGGCAGTTACCTTGTCCACACGGTATTTGTAGTTGGTAATACTAATGGATATTGTAACCGTCTCGCCCGGTTTTTCGGTGAGAGTAAAGGACTTGCCGTATTCCAAGGTCGTTTCATTGACCTTTACGTCGGCAACGTTGGTTGCATCATCCGGATCGGTAACTGTTACGCCAATCGAGTAGCTTATATCTTCGATTTTTACAAGCTTGCAGCCCTCATTAAACTCATAAGTTACAGTGACGCCGTCTTGATGTACATATCTGACAAGCGAACCGCTGACCGTGATCTTGTTGCCGACTACCAAAGAGTCGACTCCCGTACCTTCCATACGGTAGCACTCTATCACGTAATTGTCGATTTTTATGTTTACAGATACATTTTGATATTTCGAATCGTATGCATTGACAATTTCCGTGATTATGCCGGTAAGTTGGTAGGTGCCGGGCATTGTCTCGCCATCTTTGAGTTCGAACAAGCGCGTCAACACTTCGGTCGCCGAATAGAGGTGCTTGCAAACGCTGCAATAACTGTTGACTATCGTGCAGTCGGCGGTCTCTACTTCTTGGCAATCGGGACAAGTACGAGTGTGCTTGCCAAAGGTATCGGAAGCTTGATGCTCCGTCCAATCGGCAGGATAGTTGTGCGTAGCAGTTTCGTCTGTGCCGCAATACTCACAAGAGTGTTTGTGAGTGGAAACGTCAGCTTCGTTTTTCTGCCAAGTCGAGGGATACTTGTGCGTAAGCCTTGTAGTGCCGACGGTGATGTCCGCCGTCAAGCATGTGTAGCCGTCTTTAATTTCGAAGTTGTACTCGCCCGCGGGCAGTTTGAGGGTGCCGCCGCCGTACACTATCGCTTTCACTTTGAATGAGTTTTCGTCGCCCTTGATTTCGAGAGAACCGTCCTCTATGGACAGATTGCCGTTGGTGTAAGTGACCGTGTGACCTGCAAGATCCAAAACGATCGTGTAGCCAGCGGGTACCTTCACCGTTGCTTCGGAAGCGTCGCTGCGGTTGTGAGTGAGGGTGACCGTGTAGGTCCTTCCCGCAACGCCGTTTGTCTCTATCCAAGCGAACGCCTCGGCGATCGTGGGTGCGCTTTGGTCCAAACCGTTGTCGTCGGAGATCTTGACGTCAAAGAACTTGTGTCCGCAGTCTTTGCACAAACCGTCGGACTCTTTTTTGTCGAATTGGTGAGCTTCTTTGCCGTATTCCTCACCGCACTTGGCGCACTTGCGCCAGTGGAAATCCGCGTCGGCGTACCAACCGCCATCCAGACCGTGAGTTTGGTCGTGTTTCGTGTCGCCGCTATCGGGGGTGCAGACGGTATCACTTTCGTCCACGTAGTCGCACTCCTTGCAGTAATGCTTGTGCGTGCCGGGAGCGGTGTTTTGGTATGCCATTGTGTGACCCGCAAGGTCGTACTTTTCGTGGCAGGTCGTACACTCGCTCCAATGGTCGGAGTTGTCGTACTTGTCTTCGGTGCCGCACGCCGCCTCGTCAATACGGGCGGAGCAGTACGCGCATACGTGATAATGCTTGCGAGCGGTTTCGTCTACTTGCCAGCCTTCCACAGCGCTGTGCGTACGCAAAACACCGTCGAAGTAGATTTCGGCGTCGTCGCAAGTGGCGCCGTTCATATCGATGATGAGCTTGGTTGAGTCGACCTCGCTGAAACGAAGCGTGCCGCCCTTGTAGGTGATCTTGCCATCGACAGTGCCGTTGGTAAAGGTGACGTCGGCTTGACCGCCCACGATCGTGGTGCCCTTGGAGATCTTGTAGATGAAATGCGAAAGATCTATCACAACGTGAATTTTGCCTTCGATAGTTACGCCCTCGCCGTCGCGATCGGCATTGATGACAATTGTTGCCGTAACATCGCCGTTGGGATAGGTTTCGGAAATGTACTCGATGGCGGTTTTTACGCCGGTGCAGATCTTGTCATCTGCGCCATCAACGCGAACGACGACCTCGCCGATCTCGCGTCCGCAAATTGTGCATTGCTTGCTGCCCGACTCCGTGGAGTGAACGGCGCGATCTACTTCGCCATCGCAAAGCACGCAGGTGTGCCAATGATAGTCGTCATTTGCTGCCCATTGCGTATCGGGAATGCAAGCTTGCTCTACGCTGTGATCGCAACGACGACAACGCTCGGTGTGAGTTTCTTGCTCGTCGTGTTCGACGTAATAAAATTCGTGTCCGAGGGCGGGAGTCGCCTTGGGAGTTGTGAGAATTTTGCCGCAGACCGCGCATTTGCTGCCCGCCGTTGCGCCTTGCCGGGTGCAGGTGGCAGCCTTTGCGCCGTAAGGCTGAGGAGTGTGATCCGCCTTGGGCGTGGCAACGGGAGCGTCGATGGGCTGAGAAGCGTCATCATCCGCAAACAGCTCGTTGCAACGACGGCATTGATAGTAAGCCTCGTAGCCCTCTTCCGTGCAGGTGGCAGCCTTGGCTTGCTTCTTGCTGAGACTGTGACCCGTGGAACGGATAACGAGGTCGGAAGCGGAAACCGAAGTTTTGAACTCGTCGAACAGCTTGCCGCATACCGAGCATTGATAATGGGCTTTGGTGCCGTTTTCGGTGCAGGTGGCGTCCGCTTGCGGGATCAATCTGCCGTAGGCGTGACCGTTGGCGGGCAAGGACTGCGTGGTCGTGTCGCCGCATACGGTGCAGGTGTAGGTGAGTACGCCCGCGGTTTCGCAATCGGGAGCTTTCGTCACAGAGCCGTCATTCCAGCTGTGGATACCCGTTGCGGGGATCTCGATACTGTCGCTGTGTTCGCCGCATACGGTGCATTGCGCCGAACCTATGCCAGGCTGTTTGCAGGTGGGAGCTTTGGTGACGGTGACTTCGCCCCAACTGTGCGCGGCAGGCAAAGTTTTTTGATCCGTCTCGCCGCATACCGAGCAGGTGCGCGTCTCCGTGCCGTCCTCGGTGCAGGTGGGAGCTTTGGTTACCTTGTACTCGCCCCATACGTGCCCGTCGGAGGTGATCGTTTGATCTTCGGTCTTGCCGCATACCAAGCAGGTGCGCGTCTCCGTGCCGTCCTCGGTGCAGGTGGGAGCTTTTGTTACCTTGTACTCGCCCCAGGTGTGTTCGCCGGCGGCAAGGTCCGTTTCCCACGAGGCGCCGCAGACTTTACAATGCCTGACAAGCTTGCCGGGTTGGGTACAATCGGCGGTTACCTTTTGCCCGTCATCCCAGCTGTGACCGTTTGCGCAAGGATCCTTTTCGGTAGGGGTACATGCCGCGACGGCGACGACCATTACCGTTGCAAGCAGGATCGCAAGCAAAACTTTGATGGCTCTTTTCATTGCATAATCTCCTTATCAGATTTTGTTTTTTTCAATAAAAAAAGCACCGCAACGGGTCAAACCGCCCTATCGCAGTGCCAAAAAGTCATTTTTAGCGTAAAAATGAACGCACGTAGTAGCTATGCTACGCTCACATCCCAAAATATACCGTTTGCATTGTGTGAAGAATAACGCGCGCATGTTAAGTCCTCAACATTTCAAAGTTATATTGTGGTGTTTACTATTTATATATTATAACCGCATTTATTAAAATGTCAATAGCAATTTGACAATTTTTGCCAATTTTATTTAACTCGCTTGACAACGCGGACAAAAATGCGATATATCGCTCAAAACAATGCAACAAGCATATTTGACGACAAAATCCACACAATATACGCGGAGGAAACTATGCAACGATCTACAAACAGTTACAAAGAGGAACGTACGGACTTTATCATAGGCATCACGGTGGTTGCGATCGCGCTGCTGCTGCTCGGCTGGCTGACTTGGAGCGCGATAAAAGGCATAAGCGACAACACCGAAACGATAGCGGACGGCGAGATCGTTAAGCGGGGCGAAAGCGTACGCGGCATGGAACAAACATATACGTTTTTACCAAACGCCGAAATTTTGCAAGGAACGCCCGTTGTATGGACCGTGGACGGCGAGATAGTTAAGCAATGCGACTACGAGGGAGAAGAGATAACGCTCAACTTTACCTACACGCAGTCGGGCAAACACGAAATAGTCGCTTCTGCGGGAAGATATGTTCAAAAACTGACCGATGACGTGACTGCGCCTCGTCTTACCGTAACCGCGCCCAACCTTACCGTTGTGTACGGCGACCCGCTGCCCGAACTTTACGCTGAAATAGAGGGTTTTGTGGGCGACGAGGGCGCAAGCTTTTGCTACGACGGCTGTTGCCGAACGACGGCAGATCCCGACGCGGGAGTTTATCGCATAACGCCGACGGAAAGCGAATTTGAGGGCTATCAAACGGAATACGTAGAGGGAACTTTGACCGTGCTGCCGCGTACGCTCGAAGTGGAACAAAAGCTCATCAAGCGCTACGACGGAAGCAATGTTATCGAAAACCCCGAATTGCACGTTGTGGGCGTACTTCAAGGCGACGACGTGAGCGTACAATGCGACAGGATCTATCTGGAAAACAAAAACGTGGGCGAAAAGCTTGCATTGCTCGGCACGGCAACGCTTGCGGGCAAGGACGCGCACAACTACGCGCTGCCCGACTTTGCGGAGGCGTTGATCGTGCCCAAAGCGCTGGCGCTTGTGGGAACTACCGTAAAGAGCAAGCTCTACGACGGCACGACAAAGGCGACGATAGACAAACCGGGTACGCTGGAAGGCGTTTGCGACGGCGACAGCGTGGCTATCGGCAATATAGAGCCGCGGTTTGACGGCGCCGAAGCGGGCAATCACACCGTGCGACTTGACGACGTGTCGTTGGTGGGCGCAGACAAGGACAATTACGTGCTTGTGCGCGTGGAAAAGTGCGAAGCGGAAATACAGGACAAAGCAAGATTTTGGGACAAATTGCTCAATCTTCCCGACGCGAGCGACGCTTTGTGCAAGTGACGATAAACGGAATTTTTGCAATGCTCAAATCGTGCGGGTACCCATTTGGGCGGTCCCGACTGCGTTGGTGCATTAGAAAAGCACCAACTTGCCCGCGCTCACGGCGAAGTGTCCACAGGACACAT
>CANQCN010000035.1 GCA_947589685.1 uncultured Clostridia bacterium | reverse complement strand
GTTGAAAATAATAATGAAAAACATCGGCACGCAGATCTCTTTCCAAACAAAATCCATATCGAACGGCGTCATTACGCCGTCGACCGCTATTTGTCCCTTGAAAGCGTCGTCGCCTGTCAGACTGTCTACGCCGTCGATGACCATGCCGTACATATTCGGAATAAGCGTCTGCGCGTAGTCCACCGCCACCAAGGCAATCAATCCGACCAAAATCAGCAGAAAATATTTCCAATAAAATTTGTTGATGTGTTTACCGAATATCATTTGTTCCTCAAAATGCTTTTCAGCTTTTCAGTATACAACTAATTACCGCCACCGTCAAACAAAAACAATATGTAAAATTAAATAAAATAAAGGTATAATTTACGATAGCTATTGCGAAATAAAAATCGATATGGTATATTATTTAATATATCAAAATGAAGAGCGAGGCTGCTTTGAAAAAGTTCCGAACGAAAATTTTACTTATTTGCTTATGCGCCATATCGATAGCGGCGCTCGTTTCGTCGTGCCTTTTTGCATACGCCGAAGAGCCCACGGACTTCTCCCGCGAGGGATTTCCCAAGCAAAGCGTCTCCGCCTCGGAATTTTTGACGGATATAATGGGATTTCAACTGTCGGAACAAGAGAAAAATTACCTAAAATCTCACCCCATATATACATTTTATTACAATACAAGCATTCCGAGCGGCACGGTTGAAACGTCCTTCGACGGAACGAACGTAAAAGTTGCGCCGAGCGAATATTCGTATATTTCCGTAAACGGCAAAAGAGTCGCGTGGAAGCCCACGGGAGTAAACGGCGTTGCTCTGACGGACGGATATGTCGTCATTCCCGCAAACGACGACGACTTTGTTACCGTATTTTACGAGGCGACGCTCACTGCGGACAAAGCCTCGGTAAACGCAATGTCCAATCAATATTACAACGCCGCCAAAGCGCAGTCGGACAGACTGAAAGCGCACAACAAACAAGTCGCCGACTACAACGAATATCTTGCCAAGCTCGCCGAATACGAGAACGTGCTGCTTCCCGCCTATCAACGCTACCTCGAAGAATACGCCGCCTGGAAACGCCTGGACGATCCTTATCGCGAATATCTCGCCGAATACGACAGATACCTTGCGGAAAAGGATGCCTACGACAACTACGACGAAGCGGAGGCGCGCGCCCGCTATGAAGCGGAAATGCAACGCTACCAAGAATACAAATCGGCGTTGGAGGACTACGAAAGACGGTACGCCGACTATCTCGCCGAACTCGACTCGCCCGATCTGGTAAAATTCCGCAAGCAGCTCGAAATCCTCGATTACATAAACGCGGTATGCGAAAACCGTTCGCTGCGCACCGCAATAACGGGAAATACCGTATCGCAAGTGCTTGCGCGCAAGGAAGAACTGAAAATCGCCCTTTCCGTGAGCGGACTCGCCAACGACGCGGTGGACAAAGCGGACAGAGCCACCAGAAATCTGCGCGATCTCATAGCCAAATACGAAGCGTGCGACACCGACGAGGCAAAATACGCTTTCTACATCACTTGCTACGAGCAGCTGACGGAAAACTTTTCCGATCTGTTGCGCTGCTTGGACTACTTTTACCGCAACGATACCATCAAGGAAACCATCGTGAGCAGGGGCAAGGACTTGCCGTACAGAATATTGCTTGCGCAACTGTACGAAATAGTCAACGCTCTCGACAACGGAACGGCGACCAATTACGAAAAAAAATATTTGATCGGAAAACCTACCGAGGGATACTTTGACGAAGGATACCGTATCGGCGGAAGCACCGCGGAAAGTATCCTCGGCAGCTGTTTGCTCGCCGACTCGAACGACGCGCAGCCCTTGTCGGGAGGCGTACCCGCCTTGCCCGAACCGCCCGTAAAGCCCGCGGAGGTTTCCGAACCCAAGCCGCCCGCGCGTCCCGCTTTGCCCATAGCTCCCGCGGAGGTGGCATATCCCGGACCCGCGCCCGCAGCGGTAGCTCAACCGCAAAAACCCGAAAGCGTGCCCGAACCGACAGCGTACGAGCCTACAAGCGAAGAAACGGCTCTGCAAAAAGCGTTCGACGGCGGCTTGCAGCCCCGCAGCGAGGTTACGTCGGACGTCACCTTTATCGTAAAAACCAACATAAAAAAATATTTTCGCAATGCGGACACCGTAACGGTCTATTTTCACAGATCCTCGACAACCGAAAGCTACTATTTCGCCGAATCGGAGAGAAGCAACTTTGCGGAACTGCCTACGGAATTGCCCGTCGCATCCAAAACGGGATACACTTGCAATTTCGACGGTTGGACGTATGCCGACGGCTCGGACGTCGACTGGACAAATCTGCGCGACGGCGACGAGTTGCACGTCTATCCGAAATTTGTTGAAACGCCCAATATGTACGACGTGATATGGGTCATAGACGGCGAGCGGCATGCGCAAAAAGCGCCCTTTGACAGTATTCCGCGTTACGACGGCATTCCCGCCAAGGCGGACGACCCCGACGGACGCAAATATCGCTTTGTCGGCTGGGACCGACCCATAGTCGAAATGACGGAGCAAACGGTCGTTTACACGGCGCAATTCGAGGCGAGCGCGCTCATCACCTGGGTCGTGGAGGGCGAAAGTACAGTAACGCCGTGCTGGAAAGGAGAATCGCCCGTATTTCCGGGCGATACGCCCGCAAAAGCCCCCGCCGCGTTCTATTTCTATACTTTCGGCGGTTGGGACGCCCCCGTTGCTCCCGCAAACGATGACGTTACCTATACCGCGCGGTTCGACGCGACCGTGGTAATGACGGCGGAAGAAAAACCCGTTCGCATAGAATATTCCGACGGGGCTTGCACCGCTGTTTTTACCGCCAACAGTCAAACGATGATAGACATATCGCGGCTGTTGAAAATTGCCGCAAGCAGAAACGCCTCGGTAACGCTTTACGTCAACGACGGCGCGACCGTTATCGCATATTCCGCGGCAGACGTTTACGAAATGAACAATGCGGGCGTGAGCTTTTACACGTTTTCGCACGTGCAAACGGGCTTTCGCGAATACGAATACAAGCTGTACCTTTACGACGGCGAACGACAGACTGCCCATTGCGACGTCGAGGTCCGCGTGACCGTTTCGGACGCGATGAACGCCGTAAACACCAAGCTTTACTGCGCCGACGATCCCGATACGCCGCTGCGTATTCAAATCTCGGACGGGAAGTTCGGCTTTTCGCTCAAAGCAAATCGCGATTACTACACGGTGACGCGTTACAGCGTGCGCATTTCGAGCGCGGCACAGGGCATACTTTCCGTAGACGTATCGGAAAATTTGATGCACAACGATGTGGTAACCGTCACCGTGCACGCCCTCCCCGTGGGAAAAGTTCTGGCTCGCATACGCGCTGTGGACGAGGCGGGCAACGAATTGGAAATAACGGACAACCGATTTACCGTCGGCTCCTACGACATAACGCTGTTTGCCGTTTTGACGGACGCCTACTACACCGTCACTTTCCGCTCGGACGGCAAGGTAGTAAGCACGCGCTCCTATCGCTACGGCGAGACGGTAAAGCTGCCGCCCGATCCGTTCAAAGCTCCCGACGGCGAATATTCCTACCGCTTCGTAGGGTGGGACAAAACCCCGACGATCGTCACTGCCGACGCGGAATACAACGCGGTATTTTCCGCCACGCCCCTCGATTTGCTGAGCGACGGATCCCTTTCGAAAGAAATGAAATTGCTGATATCCTTCGCAGCGATCTTCTGCGCGGCGCTCATTGCGCTTGCCGTTGCGCTGCCATTGCTTATACGTCGCAAACGCCGCCGCGCGGCGCTGGCAAACGCCGAAAACACGTCGTCCGTCGACAGCCGAGCCGCCGACGAAAACGACGACATGCCCTCGGAAAAACAAAAATAACGACCAAATCATCGTGCAAACAAGTTACGTTTAAGCTTGGTGCGCGGAAAGAAAAATTTTTCGAAAAAAACGCCTTTTTTTAGGGCGTTTTTTTGTTTTCCCCTTGACAACGCACTCCTCACAGATTAAAATATATTTTGGTATTTAATATTTACGCGCACACGTATAATATATTTACAAAATCAAACAAAGGAGCATCTTTATGAAAAAGACCTACGGAAACCTCAAAACGGTTTTGATAGCACTGCTTTCGTTGGTGTTGGTTTTCAGCGTCGTATTCGCGTCTATCGCCGTCGCGCAGCCCGCTGCCGATCCGATCGAAGTTACAAGCGGCGACAAATCTTTGACGGTAAGTCTTGACGCGCAACGTCTTGAAGAATTGTCCGCCGAAATGCTGAAAACAAAAGGCAAAGAACTTGTTTCCGCCTTGGAGGACCTGTTGTTGAAGCAGTTGATGCCGGAGGATACGAGCGGCATTGCCACCGTTGCAAACAACGTTTTGCCGGAAAAATACGCCGACAAGCTCAGAGAAATGCTTGAAGAGGACGGCGCGTTGGAGAAATATCTCAACGGCGAATACGACCTGCTTATCAAGCAAGCCGCCGCCAAATACCTTGAAACTCACGAGGGCGATATAGACATAGACGCCGTAGTCGCCGAGGTAAGCGGCATCGTGACCGAGGTCATTGCTCAATACGAAACCACTCGACCCGATTACTTCGAGGAACTGACCGACAAAAACAAGAGCAAGATCGAAGAGCTGAAACAGACCGTGGAAGCGATAGCCGACGGCGCGCCCGCATTGACGATAGAAGATGTGATCGCCGCCCTCGAAACCCTCGAAATAGGCGGATATGCAATTCGCGACAACGGCGTTTGGAGCGCTTCCGCCGTGAAAGATCTTATCTTCGATTTTGCCAAGAAGCTCAAAGCGGTTGACGAAGAATTCGTCATTTCCTACCCCGTACATATTGAAATGCCTTTCGGCTCTGCCGATATAACTTTGACGGTACAGTTTACCGAATACAACGGATCCGCTTTGCAAACGCTCTTTAACTACGCCAAGCAGATCGCAGATCTCGGCAAGAAGGACGGCGCCTGGACTCTCGACGTCAACGTGCCCGAAAACGTTTTGCAGATATTTGCTTACTTGCCCGAAAAGGCTCAAAAGGATCTGTTCGACGCAAGCAGTAAAACCGTTGAAGAAATGTTCGACGTCATTGACGGCTACACCGCCGATGAGATCAAGGACATTTTGGCAAACATCGACTATCAGGGAATGTTTGCCGCATTGCTCGACAGCGAGCTTCCCGAAACCGACGCCATCACCGAAGCGATGTACAGACTGACAAAGACCGCCGCGTCCAAAAAGGACGTTGCCGCCCTGGAAGAAACGCTTAAAAACTTCGGATTGGGCGTTCCCGCCAAATTGGAAGGCGCCGCGCAACAAGTACTCGACAAGCTTCAAAGCCTCGGCGCGGCAAGTTGGAGCAAGGCTCAATTTACGGACTTTTTGAAAACACGCAGCAATGCGGAAACAAAAGATCTTGTAAGCAAGCTGGACGGTTCCGCATTCGAAACGATACAAGAGTACATTGCCAAATTGAAAGACTACGTACCCGAAGAATTCGGAGGAATTGCCCTTACCGACATTGCGGAAAACGGCAAACTTTCCTGGTCGGGCACGGTGGACATAATGGGCGTTGACTACGATCCGTTGCTGGACAAGATCGCAAGATCGATTTCCAACGCTTTCGGCGTCGACAAGGTGATGTTGGACAAAGCTATCAGTTGGATAGACAACAACGTCAAATACGAAAACGTGGCTCTGCGTGTAAACGCCGACCTGCCCGAAATAAGCAAGGTGACTTACAGCTACGACGGTAAGTCGGTAACGGGCTTGCTGCCCAACGGCGTAAGCTTAGAAACCTTTGCCCCCTCGACAACGGGTAAGGACGGAAAGAAGATCGTCGCTTGGTACGACGGCAAGGCTGTCGCGGACGAAGTAAACGGCGACGCAACTTACACCGCCGTGACCGAATTTGACGCGGAAATCGAGGTGGACGGCATAACCGAGACCGCGGGCGAGTACACCAAAGCTTATGACAAACAGAGCTTTAAGCTCACCGCTTACGCCGTGGGCGGAGAGGGCAACAAGAGCTACACTTATCAATGGTACTACAAAGCCGACGCCACCGCCGCCGCTCAACCCCTTTCGGGAGCAACGAGCGCAACGCTTACGCGCAACGGCGACGTATCCGACAGCGGCATATACTACTGCACTATCGTCTCAGCTACGGTCAAAACCAACAAGTTCAACACCGAAGAAGTAACGGTGACGATAAACCGCAAGAGCTTTACGCTTACATCGGACATTTGGGACTACACATCCGCTTTGACCTACACGGGTCAAGAGCAGACGGTAAAGCTCACCTCCGAAGCGGAGGCGGCGCTCAACGCGGAATTCGGTCCCAAGTGGACGATAAAGGGCAACACCGCGACGGAAGCGGGAACCTACACCGCCAAGGTGGAAGTGGACGGATCGCTTACAGCCAACTACGCAATAGATATTCCCGAATTGGCATGGGAGATCAAAGCCGAGCCCGACAAGCCTCCCGTCGATCCCGACAAACCCGATGACCCCGACAAGCCGGACAACCCCGACGACCCGACAAAACCCGTCGATCCCAACGGCGAAATAGGTCATGAATTTACTTTGATCGTAGACGGCACGTCGGTAACCGTAAAGGATCTTACGGGCGCTGTCGACAAGAGCTATATCCTTGCGGGAGGCAATTCCGAATACGGTATCGGTTACTTCAAAGAAACGCTGCAAGCCGCAAATAAAAATGCGAACGCGACCATTTTGCAAATAATCGATCTGCACTTTACAAACGCAAGCGGCGCCACTCAAAACGTCAGCGGGACGTTCGAGGTGACCTTCACCAACAACGACAAATTCGGTTCTGTCGCGCAGGAGGACATCATAGTCATACACATACACGAAAGCAAGCAAACGCTTGTCACCGCTTCCGCCGACAACGGCACGGTCAAGTTTACAGTGGAAAACTTCTCCGAGCTTGCGATAATGTCCAACGTCGCTTCAAACACGGACGAGGTGGACGCTTGGTGGATATGGCTGCTGTTGGCGATAATAATTATACTCAATATCGTCATCATCCTGTTGTTGCTCCTTCGCAAAAAGGATGAGAACGAGCCTACCGAGCCCGAAACGGAAGAGTCCGAAGAAGCCGAGGCGGAGGATCAGCCCGAAACGGAAGAACAACCCGAAGAGGAAACCGCCGCTGCCGAAGCAGCCGAAATCGAAGAAATCGAACCCGAAACTCAACCGACGACGCCCGCGGCAATCGTAATGCCCGTTGCGGAGGGCGAACGCACGGCGTTGGATTACAGCTTCACCGCACGTCTGTCCCAAGCCGACAGCTCGGTAAAGTCGAATTACTACACCATCAAAGGCGAGCTGCTTTCCTACAAAAAGATACGCTCTCGCATAAGTTGGAAATACGAATCGTTCTACAAAGGAAGAGCCAAATGCGCCATTTTGCAGCTGCGCGGCAAAAAGATCAATATGTATCTTGCCCTTAAACCCGACGAGCTCGAAAGCAAGTATCGCGCAAAGGACGTATCCGGAAAGTCGCTTTACGCAAGCGTTCCCACGTTGATAAAGATATCCGGTCGCCGTTCGTTGCTGTACTCCAAGCAGTTGATCGACAAATTGATGACCAAGCTCGACGCAGAACGCGGATTGCCGCAAAAAGTAACGCGCGTGGCTCGCAAATCGACGCGGGAGCTTATCGACGAAGGACTCATCAAGCAAAAGAAAGTAAACGGCAGTTTCCTTGAAAGATTGACTCAAAAACAACAGCCCGCCGACAAACCGACGGACGCAGAGGAAAATTCCGATAAACCCGCAGAGGATTGATAGGAACCGACAAAAGCCGAGCTTTTCCCCGCCCAAAAGCGATACGTACCCGCAATATCCGACAAAAAATAAATGGATTTCGGGTGCGCAGCGTATTCGGGCGGGGTTTTGTTTGCTCAAATTGTGTTTACAAACGGCAACGGTTAGTGTATAATATATTGCGGTTTCCGATACGGGGGTGTTTTCAGATTCGCCCGGCGTCGAAGGAGATTTGGTTAGCGCGTCGCAGTGCCGCTGCGTCATCAAGGTAAAATTAAAATAAATGCTAACAATAGCACTTCTCGTCAATCCACAAGATTGGCATATGCCGCTTAATTAAACATCGGCACGTAGCCTCCGATATTTTTGCGTTGTCGGATGCGCTGCGTAAGATCACGCAAATAGATTCGAGACGGTAGCAACGAAACGCTTCGATTTGAATTTTTTTTCGGTGCAGACCGCATAGGGTTGGCTTGCTGTCCCTTTGCGGCGACGTCAAAAGTAAGCTGTGCGCGAAGAGAACCAAGTAGTCTTGCGTCGGTACACGGGTGCAAGTCCCGTCACCTCCACCATTACAAGCAAATACGCGCCCTCAAAAACGGGGTGCGTATTTGTTTTTACACGCTTTTGCATTGCAAACGTCGGCAAGACCGCCCTTTGCCTAATAAATTGCGGCAAGATAAAAACACAATTTACGCCGCGACGCCCGTAAAAGAAAGCCGTCAGCGCGTCAAGCAACGTCGCTTGGATACACCAATAATCTTTTTGTCAAAAGCCGTCGGAAAACGTACGACGGCTTTTGGCGTGCAAGCTATTTCAATTCGATCTCCCAAATGTTTTCAAAGGGTACGACTGTGCCGCATCGGAGAATAATTTTGCGATCGTCAGCGTCCAGCTTGCGCAGCGCGTCCTCCTTTGTCAGATACGCGCCGCCGCTTTTTTTGCCGTCGGGCACAAAGTACGTCAAACGTACGACGGGGTGAGCGTCCGCTTGCTCGGCGAGCAAAAGCAGCTTTTCGTTCAGCTCCTCCGCTCGCGCGCCGTCGGGTTCGATCTTGCTTTCCGTCAAACGCGCCGCTTCGTCTATTTCGTCGTCGTAGCCCTTCAACGCCGCAAAAGGACTGAACTGCGCCGCTCTGTCGTATACGGACATATGCGGTCTGTTTGCCGAGACGTGATGCGGCAAATCGATAATATCGTCGTAGCTGTCGACAGATCTCATTTTTTGTGTCCTCCTATCTGTCCGTTTCGCTCCACCGTGGTTGCGCCCTCTTCGAGATTCATCCCCTTGATAAGCGCGTTTTTACCGTATTTTTTGTGGATCGAAAGCACCGTTTTTTGCAAGCTTTCCTCTTTGGCAAGCGCCGCCTGCTCCTCCGCACGACGTTGCTTTATGTCGTCCATATCGGTAAAAATATCCATTTGCTCGTATTGCTCATGCGGCACGGCGTCATTGGGTACTACGTGATTTGCCACCACGTACATTCGGCGCACAGTCAGATCGCGATCCACTATTTTGTCGTACAACTCCGTCACCGCCTGCGTGATCAGCTTTGTGGATGAAGTAAATTCTTTGAGATTGATACTGCCGTGCGCGTGCTTCGGGACCTTTCGGCCGTAGTGATCAACGTGTACTTCGCCTTTGTATTTGCGGCGAAGTTCGGGATCGGTGATATTTTCCACGTCGTAGCCCACAGTCAACACCATTTGATTGGTTTTAAGCCCCTTGTCCACAAGATCCAACACCAACAGGTCCGTCATTTCCTTTACGATAAGCTTGCCCTTTTCGAAACTGTACGGACTGCTGAGTACCTGCCCCGAACTGACGCTGTTTGTCTCAGGCTTGTATGCCTTGACGTCCGCAATGGTAACGGGTTCCCAACCCCAGGCGTGGTCTATCAGCAGCTCGGCGTTTATGCCGAAGATTTTGTACAGCAAACCGTCATTGTGCAGCGAACAACGGGCGATATCGCCCATTGTGTTTAGCCCTATCTGCTCCAATCGGCGCGCATAACCGTCCCCCACCCGCCAAAAATCCGTCAGCGGCGTGTGCGCCCACAGCTTTTTGCGATAGCTCGTTTCGTCCAGCTCGGCTATACGAACGCCGTCGCCGTCCGCCTCGACATGCTTGGCGACAATGTCCATTGCCACCTTTGCAAGGTACATATTTGTGCCTATACCCGCCGTTGCCGTTATGCCCGTCTGCGTAAGCACGTCCTTGATCATCTTTGCCGCAAGCTCGCGCGCAGTCATATTGTACGTTTTGAGGTAGGCGGTCACATCCAGAAACACCTCGTCGATAGAATAGACGTGTATGTCCTGCGGAGAAACGTACTTGGTGTAAATTTGGTATATGCGGGTGCTGTACTCCATATACAAGCCCATTCGCGGCGGCGCAATGATGAAATCCAGCGCCAAAGCGGGATCTGCGGCAAGCTCCTCGGCGTTGGACGAACTGCCGACAAGCTTTCTGCCGGGAGCCTTGGCTTGACGGTTGGAGTTTACCGCTTTTACCTTTTGCACCACCTCAAACAGCCGCGCCCGCCCCGGAATACCGTAGGCTTTGAGCGCGGGACTGACGGCAAGACATATCGTTTTTTCCGTACGACTTTCGTCCGCTACAACGAGATTTGTCACTATGGGGTCGAGATTTCGCTCTCTGCACTCCACCGAGGCGTAAAAGGACTTTAAGTCTATGGAAACATATTGCCGCATTTGCACCTCCCGCGAACCTTGCATACATTTAGAACAAATTGTCTAAATATATTGTAGCACTACCGCTCGATATTGTCAATAACGCCGACAAACAAAACCGTTGATCTGACAAAAATTACCGCACCGCTGTCGTACGCTGCCGACAGAACACAGTAACGCACAGCGGGTTATATGATCAGTAAATTTGTAAAAAACAAGAACGAAGCTTTTGCCTCGTCCTTGTGAGTAATACGGTGTTCTCCGCTATGCAAGCTACATTGCCGGTCCCGTTGCGGAAGGAGCATAAGTTCTTGCCGCAAGCTCTTGATTGAGCGCATACAGCCCTTTGGCGTCGCCGCCGTAAAGTTTCATTTTCTTTATCATATCTTCGGCGTTGGTTTCCTCCTCGCCCTGTTCCTTTATGAACCAATCGAGGAATTGCATCGTTTTGTAATCCTTTTGTTCAAACGCCTCGTGATAGATGTTGGTGATAAGCGACGTTACGTATTGCTCGTGTTCGTATCCCGCCTCCAACGGCGCAAGATGAGTTTTGAACGTCTTGTCCGGCTTGGCTATGCTTTTGAACTCTACCTTGATACCGTTGTTGATAAGGTATCTGCGCAGCATAAAAGCATGATCGCGCTCTTCCTGCGCCTGAACTTCGTACCAATGAGCAAAGCCGTCAAGTCCCTCGTCGGCATAGTAGTTTGCAAAATCCAGATACAAATACGCCGAATAAAGCTCTTTGTTTATCTGGTCGTTTAACATTTCTGCGATTTTTTTGTTTAACATATCCACAAACCTCCTTTTTAAGTCATCCATATTATAGTTCCAAACCCCGCAAAACGCAAGAGTTTTTACAGTAAAATTGACGATAAAAATTATTGGATTGTTTCTTTTTGCCAACACAGAAAACAGACAAACCGATCATTAAGAATAAGTTTTCAACAGCTCGGATGCCATTTCCTTAACTTGTATGCCTGACAAGCCGAGGGTGTTTTTGTCAAGATTGATCTCGTCCATACGCGCAACTTGTTGAAGCCAAAATCTGTGATATTTTTTTGTTTTGTTATAAACGCTTATCCTGTTGTTATAAGTGCTAACTCTGCGTCAATTTAGATGAGACGGATATTTGTGCCAATAGGAATATGAAACAAACCAGGCTGCGCCCATTGTTGTCAAAAATTCTCCGCCAAGAAATGAAAACGTATGTCTTGCCATTGTATTTTCCTCCTTTTTTTGCATTATTACACTATTACCGAAATCATATTGTATTTACTTTTTATTTGAATTGTTTTTTTCCGTTTTTAGTAATTTCAATAATTTTCTTACGTCGAAAAATATTCTCAGTGAAAACAACAAAAGCAAAACGATAGGTATTATGACTATCCAAGCGCCCTGTTTATCTTCCGAAGCAAAAATATCTATGGTGCCAATTAAACAGAGAATTCCAAATAATGCAGCGAGTGACAAACGAATTATCAGATGCGTTTTGTTGTCAAGTTTTATAAACCATCCCATAAAAAAATAAAGCAATAATGTTTCCATCATAAAGCAAATGTCCTCCTACGTTCTGCTCGCGTCCAATTTTGTCGTTTAATGCCTTTTGTCGCCTTTTTCTCGTATAATAAACATCGAAATTTATTGTAATGCGGATATCGAGGCGAAACTGCGGAGTGCCTATTGCTTATTTCTTGTTTGCATCGTCCTTGGGAAAATTGGGGCGGCGGCGGGTTTTGTTTAGACTGCCGGCACTGCGGTAATCGGACACCATCATGGACATACAGCAATACATTGCACGTTCGTCGCCCACGTCGTACTGCTTGCAACAATCTTCTCGGATACCTATGGATGCACCCGTACTCACCACGTCTATGTTTGCCGCCACAAAAACAAACTGCCATCCCTTTTCCTTCTGCTCGGTGATCATTGACTGCACTTGTTGGCGAGTGTATTGTTTGCTGGCGTTTTCCAAACCGTCGGTCGTTATTACAAACATCGTCTTTTCCGGACGATCTTCTTCGCGCGCGTACTTGTGTACGTTCTTTATGTGCTGTATCGCACCGCCGACAGCGTCGTACAGCGCCGTATTGCCGCAAGCAACGTAGTCACGTTCGGTAAGTTCCTCGATCTCTTCGAGATTTTTTCTGTCGTGCAACACTTGCGACGTGCTTGAAAACAAAATCGTGGATACCAGCGCTTTGCCCTCCTGCTGTTTTTGATCGGCTATCATCGAGTTGAAACCGCCGATCGTATCCGCCGTACTTTCGTACATAGATCCGCTTTTGTCCAAAATGAACACCAGCTCTGTCAAATTTTTTTGCATAATCAGTCCTCCTTTTTGTTGTTTTCTTGTTCAAGTTGTTCTTGCTGTGCTTCCAACTCCGCCAGGTGCTTTTTGGCGCGTTCGAGAGAATGTTCGTACAAAAATAGTACGCTATCTCTGTCCAAATCAACTTTCATTTTTACCATATAGGCATTTTGCAATTGCTCGCCGTCGGCTATATCGCCTTCCTGATAGCGCGTTACGCTAAACGGAGTCACGTTGACATGCAAACCTTCGGTAAATGGATAAAGCAACGGATCTTTGACTAAATTTGCCAAAACGGCGCAGGGATCGTAGTCGCAATCTTTCAACTGAATTGCAAAGGAAGCCCAATCGGATAACAAGTTGCTTGTTTCACTGCTTCCGTCATGTAGGTACATTCGAATGTCGATAAGCCCATCCAACGGCATGTCTACATCCAACAACGAATAAAGAAACACGCTGTCGTTTTCCAACTCCATACTGTAAGACAATTCCAATGCAAAATTTTGATCTGCCGACGACATTTTTTCAAACAATGCGGCGATGTCGTATTTTTTGTCGGTTTTAACTTTCTCACAGCACATACTTGCGTTTTTGGGCGGCATATCTTTCAATTTGGATCGCTTCAAATCGGGACGGTACAAATCGGACGTGTCGTACAAATTTACGATGAGTTCTTCCAACGATTTGCCGATGATGTTGGCTATGGCGACCATCACCAAATGATTGCGCGGAGTACTGCCGCGCCCCGCTATCGTCCAGACGTCATTCGACATATAAATTCTTTCGTTTTTGGCGTCCAAGCGAGCCAACTCCTCGTTTATCATATCGGCGGCATCTTGATTGCTTAAATCATTGCTTAAAATGAACGTTTGGAAGTTTCTGTTGAAATTGGGTCTCTGCATATAATTTCTCCTTATGTTTTTTTGTTCAAGATTTTGTTTGGCGAAAGCCCGTCAGCGTGCGGCAATTTTGCCGATATGTTTTTGTGCGGAAGTCTCGTCATCCGTTGCCGCTTCTTTTTTGTAGCGCAACAATATGTTTTGAGCCGGAAATACGTCGTCGAATTCGTCATCCACGATTACAAACTTTTTGCCGCCGGATAACGTGATAACGTTGCCTTTTACCGACCAAGTTACGTTAAAAATGTTCCATTCTTCGTTGTCGGTGTGCAAAATATGGTCGTTTATATATGCGACGCTCTTTTTAAGAACCGAGCCGTCCGCGCGAAAGTCAAAATAAAAATCCACTTTGTAGTTGTCGATTATTTTAGTGGTTTGACCGCCGAAGGTAAATTTGGTTTCATTCTGCCAAGCGGCAACTGCGTGCCAAATGCCTTCAACGGGGTAGTTGTTGTCATCTTCGTCATCACCGCAAGCGACAAAACACAAACTTCCCAAGACAATTGCAATAACCAATGTTAAAACCAACAAAATTTTCTTTCGTTTCACAAGCCGTCATCTCCCGTCGAAATATAGGGAGCGGCGCACCGAGCTACGCCCGAACGCCGCCCCGATTTTACGTTACAATGATAGCAAACCAAACCGTTGGTGTACACTACAAATTGTAGTTGAAAATTGCCTACTTCGTGTGGCAACAAAAATACCTGCCGCGCATCTTGCAAAGGCGTGTAACAAAGCGCATATATTTATAAAATGTAAACCACACTAAAATTTTTGCATTTTCGGACTGTGGAAAACTTTTTGTCGCGACACAAGAAAGCTTGCTAGTAGAAAATACAGCAAATTTTGAAAAATTCCCCTTTATTTGCGTAATTTTTTAAATTATTTTTTTGTTCTGTCAGCCATAATGCGGAGAATATAAAAGATGGCTATTGCGACAACAGCGGAGAGTTGTTGCTCCGCTGTTGTCTGACGGCAAGGAGGTATTGAGGAACCGTCCGCGTATTTTACTGTTTGGGCGCGTCGTGCAGCGCGTCGAAATCGTTTTTGACAAGAAGTATTCCGTCCCAAACAAACCGCCACACAAACATACAAAATATTGCGCCCGTCGAAATGAGAGATAGCCACCAAAATTCGGGAATTTGACAACAAAAAACTATCGTCATTATCAGATTGAAAGCACACAACGCACCGAGAATGCCGAAACGTATCGCCGTGGCTTTGCGTGTTTTGAGTTTTTTGAAACCGTATTCAAAACCCTTGTAAAGTGCGGAAAATATCAAACTGCCGAAAAATCCCATACCGCCACAGCCCCTTTTTGTCTTTTTGATGTCATTATACAAAAGACGTCGCCACCGCCACAACTACAAATTGTAGTGAATTTTTGAGATCGCTTACCTGCCGACAAAATTTTTTGACGGAGAGAGATTTTTTCACATATAAATACGTCGGCAAAACGAAACTTCCCCTATAAATATCAAAAAAACAAAAACGCCCCGTCAAACACAATTCGGGTTTAGCGGGAGCGATATGTTTGTAAGTTTGAACGCTCGCTTGCCTGTCATTAAAGCGCCGAGCGTCCTTTCGTTCCTTTGAGCGATCTGTAATGATCTGCAAAGCGTACTCTTTTTACATCTTGAAACTGCTTGGAAACCAATGCCATAGCCGACACGTTGCCGAGCTTGCCGTCTTTGGTGATACACAGGGTGAAAAAATCCGTGCCTTTGCGCGGCTCTATTTCCTCTCCGTTCAACCAAACGCATCCAAGCTGTTTTGCCCATTGCAAAAAGCGCCTGCCCTCTTTCTTTTTGTCAGAAAGGATAAACCAAATACTCTCCGTTCCGCAAACATCTTTGTGATCCATAAAAAACACCTCTTTTTGATATTCCACAAAGAGGCACGAAAAAAGCCCATCGTTACGATAGGCTTTGATGATCTCGTTACCCATCGTTCAGCCATTAGCACCTTGCTTTAACGGCAGGTTGCTGTGCGGTCGCAGGGGCTGTCCCTCACGCACTCTTTATGGTAATTTCGATTATAAGGATTTTGTCGAATTTGTCAAGCGTTTTTCGCGGAGCGTACCTCAACTTGCTTCATTATATTGACGGGAATGGTTGGATGCGCATTAGGTGAAGTTTGACGCTACGCGTCAAGTGAAGTTTCGGCTGTCGCCGAAGTGAAGTATTTGCCTTGCGGCAAATGTGAAGTTTTGCGGCTACGCCGCAAAGTTGAGGTCGGACATCAGTCAGACGAGCTGGCTTGTTTCCATTCGGGCTGTGCAATTGCAAAAAATAATTAAATTAAAGTTTATTCTATGCACCCCTCTTCCACCACCTATCGGTGGTCCCCCTTCCCCGTAAATCTCGTTTTACTCGATTGACGGGACGGTTCTTCCGCACTTGGTAGAGACAGTAGGACTCGTCTCCGCGTTAGCGGAGTAAGCGGAGCGAAGTGGAACGAAGCGGAGTGCTACATCGTCGCCACTCTCGTTGGTCAGCACCAACCGCAAATTTGCGGTCGGTACCGCTGACACTCGACGTCTCCTCTCCCACAAAAGTTTCGCTCTGTTCAACTTTTGTGGGTCCCCGTTTTATCCTACTGTCGGAGCCACACGGCAACAAGCAAAAGGGCAGCAATGGAAAAGGAAGCACCTCACTGTGCTTCCTTTCCGTTGCAACTAATAAGCGCAGTTGCCGCATTTGGTAGAGACAGTAGGACTCGAACCTACGACCTCTCGCATGTGAAGCGAGCGCTCTAACCGACTGAGCTATGCCTCCGTATTTATAATTTGGGCGGCTGTTAAAGCCGCTTGTATCTGCCTGAAAATTTCGGTTACGCAAAATGCAAAAAACACACAAAAACACATTAGCGTAGTGATCTGCACTACGTCGCCCACCACATTACGTACGGCTTACAACAAATCTTTTTGTGTTAGGCAACCGTGTTATTAAGTTTGCACAACTTTATCTGCGTTCTTCCAATGTATCTACGTCGATAGAATTTGCTTTGCAAAAATCCGCAAATGCCTTTTGTGCGCTGTAATTGGGCTTGCACCTGCCGGATTCCCAGCGGTTGACGGTAGCAAACGCTACACCCAACTCCTTAGCCATCATTACTTGGCTGAGATATAATTTTTTCCTTACGACCTTTACCTTTTCTCCAAATTCCATATTTTTTACTCCTTACAACACGCTAAAAATATAGATTTTTTCCTAAAGTGCTTATATTGTAGCACGTTTATATGAAGTTTGCAAGCGTAATGGAAAAATTTTTATCATTTATTTTTGCTATTGAACAAATTTTGCGCCGAGATGAGTGTTTTTTTTGCCGCTACACGCATAGCGACGAACAACACGGACAAGTTGAGCGATATTGCCGTCGGATCGTCGTCAAAACGCGCGCTGCGCCCAACTTTGCCGCAAAACGCCGCGCGGTAACGCGTTAAAATTTGCAACGTAACGGCTTGTTGCAAGCAGTTAAACGGTTGCAATCGATATACACCCTACTGTCGCCCGTGCAACGAACATAGCCAACGCGCCGCCGCAGACGTATACAAACAAGCGTAGCCAACGCGCCGCACTGCGCATACTACAAGCGAACGATATACAAAGCGTCAACGCTACTGTTGCACTTTGAACACGCCGAAAATCACTATTCCCACCGCCGCCGAAGCGATAATTAACAATATGGGGTGGATTTTTTTCTTTTTTATTTTGATATTGGACAGGGCAAACACGCACACGGCAATAATGAGCGATATCCAATTGAACTGCGAAAATCCGTCCGCGGAAAGCGCTTTGAAATTAAGTTGGGGCAAAATTACCTTGCACACCACCGTTACCACTGCCGAAAGTATCAAACCCACAACAACGGGTTTTATGCCCGAAAGCGCGCCATTTACGTACTTGGAATTTTTGAATTTGTCCAGCAATTTGGTTACTATTATTATAATTACCAGCGACGGCAGCACCACCGCGATAGTCGCCACGGTTGCGCCCAATATGCCGCCCAACACGCCGTAATCGCGGCTGCCCACGGTGTTGCCCACAAAAGTTGCCAAATTTATTGCAAACGGCCCGGGGGTGGATTCCGCAACGCCCACAAAATTGATAAGTTCCTGCTCGGTCATCCAGCCGCGATTAAGCACGATTTGCGTAACCAACGGCAACATTGC
>CANQCN010000034.1 GCA_947589685.1 uncultured Clostridia bacterium | reverse complement strand
TTGCAGTTCAAGCTGATGATGTACGTTGAGGACGGCGACGACGTGGAGATAGCCAAATTCAACAATTGGTATTTCGGTGCAAAAGCGGGTTCGGCGTTCATTATGCGCAGTTACTACTATCAAATAGAAGAGCAATATATCGGCAGATACTTCTATTTCGAAGTGATCGACAACGCGTCGGGCGGACAATTTGCGTTCATCTGCTTGGACGACATTGTGACCTACTATGCCGAGGCTCCGCAGTTTGGAAATGATTGGTATAAAGCGGGATATTGCACAGATCCCGATCAAAATTAAAATATCAAAGGAGAAACTATGAGTAAAAAATTTATTGTTATTGCCTTGTTGGCGGTGTTAGCGGTATTTTGTCTGACATTTGCCGCTTGTCAACCGAGCGAGGAGGGTAAAGAGCTTACTCTCAAAAGTGAAACCAACAGCTACGAAATAGACGTCTATCAAACCACGTATGTCGCGATAGAGCTGCCCAAGCTCTTCAACGAGAAAATAGAGGGACTTTCCTACGACGTGCAAGCCGATTCCGACCACATCACGACGAGCAGAGTGTCCTCCACGGGCAAGCTGAACATTATTTCCGACGGCACATTGGGACAGTACAAGGTTTCCGTATCGGTAATGCTGGAAAACGAAGAATTGTTGAATTTCGACATCACCGTTTCCGTCATCGACGGGGCGCCCGCACCGTCGTTGAAGCAGAACCTTCCCAACGTCAGCTTTGACGTACCCGTATTTCCCGATACGGATCAAGGAACAACCTACTTTGAGTACAATTTAGATCTGTCCAAGTACTTTGACGCCGCCGACAATATTTCCTACGAAATAGAGTGCGCCGACTCAACGGTAACGCTTACGTCCGACGCGGTCAAGCCCTATTTGGTGCAAATCACCTTCGGACAAGCGGGCACAAAGGAGATCACCGTTTATGCGGTGCAGAGCGGCGTTCGCGCGGTAAGTTCTACTTTTACGGCGACGCTCACGCCCTCAACGCCCAATCAGCTTATAAACGGCGATTTCGAGCAGGGCTTTACCGGTTGGAACCTCGATTCGTGGGGAAGAGCCGCTTATTCTATCTATGACAGCAATGTTGACATTTTCGGAAACGGCGTTGACAACGACGGCAGCTATCTTTACGGTTACTACGACGAACACGGCACATGCGAATTTACTTCATCGTTGTTCACGTTGCAAGGTACGGGAGATATAACCTGGAAAATGTGCGGCAACTGCACCGACGATCTGCAATTTATACTGATGAAGTATGTTGAGGGCGGCGATGATGTGGAAATCGCCAAATTCAACAATTGGTACTACGGCAAATATCCCGGATCCGGTTTCATCTTCCGCGAGTATTACTACAAGGCGGCTGCGGATCTGATCGGCAGCACGTGCTATTTCAAAGTGGTGGACCATCACAGCGACGAATTTGCCTTTGTAAACCTCGATTCCATCCGTACTTACTACACGTCGTCGCCTAACACGGCGGATATGTACAAAGCGGGCTTTTGTACCGATCCCGACGGCAAACCGTTGGATATGTCCGACACATCCGGCAATGCTTTCCCGTCCGATTTGTCCGGCATTGCTTACCAACTGCAAAACGGAGATTTCGAGGACGGTTATACCGGTTGGTATATGACTGCCGAAGAAAAAGCGGCGTATGCTATTTTCGGTTCCAGAACGGATATTTGGAACAATCGCGTCAACAACACCGGCAATTATCTCTACGGCTATCAAAAGGAGAGCTTTGCGTCTGCCAATTTCCATTCGTCGCTGTTCAAGGTGGGCGGCACGGGCTTGATCACCTGGAAAATGGCAGGCAACTCTACGGCGGATCTGCAATTCATTCTTATGAAGTACAATCCCGACGGAGAGGATGAAAAGATCGCCACGTTCAACAATTGGTATTTTCCAATTTCGCACGAATCGGGCTTTATATTCAGAAATTATCGTTATCAGATAGATTTGGACAAATACGAGGGCAGTTACTGCTACTTTGTGGTAAAGGACAACAGAAACGCCGATTTCGGCTTTATCTGCTTGGACGATATAGTTACTTACTACGATAAGCAGCCCGATCTGCAAGGCGAATGGTTCGACGCGGGCTTCTGCACCGATCCGTCGGCTGCGCAATAGATCGACAAATCGTTACTTCCCGCCAAGCGCGGGAAGTAACGAAACAAACCGAGCGGCGAGGCAAGTAAACTTCACTGCTTTTCAGGAGGATTTATGAAAAAATATTTGAGCTTAGTATGCCTGTTGATGGCGATTGCGCTTATTTTATGCGGGTGTGCAGATCCGCAAAAAAACATAATAGACGATAACGGAGATGATGAAACAATGAAAAAACAATTGAGTTTGGTTGTCGGTGACAGCTACGATTTCTCCCAAATGGGATATGCCGCCCAATCCATAGAGGGCACGGCGTGCTATCTGGTGGACGACACGGTAACGGCATTTGCCGAGGGGACGGACGAGGTGCTTGTTACAGACAAATCCCTCAACGAGGTGATATATGAAATAACGGTATACAAGACCGCCGCTCAGTTGGGAGCGAACTATACGATCGATCGCGGAAGATTTGCGGGAAAACGTGTTGTCGTTTTCGGGGCGAGCATCACCGACGGCTGCCTGTTGGACAAAGCAAAGCCCACCAACTACGAGGATATGTACATCACAAAGCTTTGCCGCTATTTGGGAATGGCTACCGATCCGACGGACTTGGAAAACTGCAACTTTTCTTGCGGGGGCACAACGCTTACATACGGTCTCAGGCACAATTACGGCATTTCCGGCGTGGAACGTATCGACAGCGAATATTCCTTTTCCGATGGCGGTCGCGTAAGGGATCCGCGTCCCAACGTTTTGAAAGCGGATTGGTGCGTTATTGCCTACGGCGGCAACGACTTTGCCGAAAACGTGCTTGCGGGGACGGCAAACGATAGTCCGAGCAAGGCTCAGGACGCAACAACTATCGGCGGCGGACTCTACTATATGATACACAAGGTATGGGAGCTCAATCCGAGAGTTAAAATTTTGGTGTTATCCCCCAACTACAAGCGTGCCGACGGAAAGGATCTTATCTTTTCGGAAGATAAAGTCGACATTATAAATGCAGTCACATCCGAGACGATAAGAGATTACGGCAAGGTTATGAAAGAGGTCTCCGACAAGTACGGCGCCAAGTTTATCGATATGTATCCCATTTTCAATTACGAAACCTACGGCAGAAGCGATGCGGATCAATACACCTTGGACGGCGTGCATCCCAACGCTGCCGGGCACGAAGTGATCTATCAATATCTGTTGAAGGTCATCGAACAAACAAACGGTTGAATATTATCCCGTTGTATGGTAAACTAAAACCGACAACATTCATCCGAAAAAAACCGTAAAAATTTTGCTTCAATATATTCTGTCGACTGCTGCCGTGCTTGTGCTGTGCGAGTGCGGCGGCTGCCGAATAGATGATATTATTGCTCGCCAAGTGCGGCAATCGGCAAAAACCGAGCGGCAGTGCAAGCAAGCCTCACTGTTTTGCAAGGAGGACTTATGAAAAAGCTTTTGAGCATAGTATGCTTGTTGATAATTGTTGCATGTGTTTTTTGCGGATGTGTCAAGGATCCGCAAAAACCGATAAAAGACGATGACGGAGACGACGAAACAATGAAAAAACAATTGCATCTGGCAGTTGGTGATAGCTACGATTTTTATGCGCAAGGCTACATTGTAGACGATTATGACGGCGACGCCGTAATTTGCGACGGCAATGTCGCACGAGCGTATGCAGTGGGTACGTCTATCGTGTCAACAACGAGAATGTCCGACGGCAATTCCGTAGAGGTAAGTGTAATTTCTTATGAGGACGCCGCGTCTCTCGGCGACAGGTACAACGTGGACAAGGGCATGTTCAAGGGCAAAAACGTGATCGTATTCGGCGACAGCATAACGGACGGGTGTCTGCTCGATCCCTTCTCGCCCAACGGACTCAACTATGTTGACACCTACTATGCAAAGCTTTGTCGTTTCTTGCAGACGGCAAACGATCCTACCGATCTGCTAAATTCCAATTTTGCATGCGGTGCGACCACAATGTCATATGTTCCCGTAGGACCTCCGAGCATATCCGGCGTGGAGCGCGTTGCGGCGTCTGCCCCCGTAAACGACAACGGGAGAATTCGCAACCCCGCCGTCAATGTGACCGAGGCTGACCTGTGCATCATTTTCTACGGAACCAACGATTTTGCTTACAGTGTACCGGCAAGTGCTGTGGGGCACAGCGGCTTGACGGATCTTCCCACAAGACCGCAGGATGCACTGACCGTCAAGGGCGCTCTGTATTATATGCTTACTACGCTTAGGCAGAGAAACCCTCGTCTCAAACTGTTGGTTTTGCCCTGCTTGTATCGCAGGATATCGCAGAGCAACTTTGCTCTGACAAGCGATATGGACATTATCAACACCGATATCCAAACCACATTGAGCGACTACACCGCGACAATGCGCGAGGTGAGCGAGCAGCTTGGTGCGAAATTTGTGGATTGGAGCAAGCTTTTCAACTACGAAAATTTCGGCAAGGAGGGCGCAAGCGACTATTCTTATGACGGACTGCACCCCAATATTGCGGGACATCAACTTATGTACGAGTTTTTGCTCGATCGATTGGAGGAGACCAACACTCTGTAACAGCTTGTATTCTGCTGTATTGTGAAGAAGATTATTTACTATGAATCGTAACACGACAAACATAATTTTGAGATTTGCAATAGTGATGATGCTTTTGGCGACGGTGCTGTTTTTTATTGTAGACGCTGCCTCGCCCGCTTTTATTGCAATTTGTTTGACAATGTTCTTTTGCACATTGGTGTTTGTATTCGGAACGGTTCAAATGCATTACTACGAGGAAAACCCGCTATCCAAGCGTGCGCTCATCATCGCTTTGTGCGTATGGCTTGGCGTTGTTGCTGTTTGCGTAGTTGTAAAAGTTATTATTGCGGCGGTGTAGCGTATGTATATAGGCATAGATTTGGGCACAAGCTCGCTAAAAGGAATATTGATAGACAACGGTGCTGTACTCAGGCAAGCGACGGCAAGCTATCCCATATCGTATCCGCAAAGCGGTTGGACGGAACAAGATCCGAACGATTGGTTCGAAGCGTTGACGAAAGTGCTTTCGGAGCTGACCGACGGCGTCAAACAAGACGTCAAGGGCATATCTTTCGGCGGACAAATGCACGGGCTCGTGGCGTTGGACAAGCATGACAACGTAATACGTCCATGTATATTGTGGAACGACGGCAGGACAGAGGAACAAACAAAATATCTGAATGAGACTGTCGGCAAGCAATTTCTCGTTGCGCATACGGGCAACATAGCTTTTGCGGGATTTACCGCGCCCAAGCTGTTGTGGCTTCGCGCAAACGAACCGGATAACTTTGCCAAAATATCCAAGATAATGTTGCCCAAGGATTATCTTGTCTACAAGCTTACCGCGCAGCATGTCACCGATTTTTCCGATGCGAGCGGCACATTGCTTTTAGATGTTAAAAACAAGCGTTGGTCGCAGGAAATGTGCGATATTTGCTCTGTCAAGAAGCAGTGGCTTCCGCAGCTTTGCGAAAGCTATCAAGCCGTGGGCAAGGTGTTGCCGCAGTTCGGTTTGCCGAATTGCGTGGCAACGGTTGGCGCGGGAGACAATGCGGCGGCTGCAATCGGTACGGGAACGGTAAGCAACGGCTCGTGCAATATTTCGATAGGCACCAGCGGCACCGTGTTTGTCGCTTGCGACAACTTTGCAACCGACAGCGACAACGCTCTGCATTGCTTTGCGCATTCCAACGGAAAATGGCACTTGTTGGGGTGTATATTGTCTGCGGCGTCGGCGAACAAGTGGTGGATCGAGGACATTCTTCACACGGACTACACAACAGACGTCGACGACCTCGCGCACGGCAGCAACGGCGTGTACTTTTTGCCTTATCTGGCGGGGGAGCGCTGTCCGCACAACGATGTCAACGCCAGGGGCTGCTTTGTGGGCTTGCATACGCAAACGACGCGTCGCGAGCTCAGTCTTGCGGTGATTGAGGGCGTTACGTTTGCTTTACGCGATTGTTTGGAGCTTGCAAGAGACGGCGGTTTGACGATCGGTCGCACGACGCTGTGCGGCGGAGGCGCCAAGAGTAAATTGTGGCGGCAGATTGCGGCAAATATCCTCAATGCGGATATTTGCATGACCGATACGGAGCAAGGTCCGAGCTATGGCGCGGCGATTTTGGCAGCGGTCGGAGTCGGCGAGTACAAATCGGTGCAACATGCTTGCAACGAGCTTGTGCATTTTCGACAAGTAGCTGTCCCGCAACCGTTTGCCGTTGACTACTACAACAAGCGTTACGAAGTGTATCGTCGGCTGTATCCTGCATTAAAGCAAAGCTTCGAGCTTATGAACACTATCCATTGAATAAATCAGTTGACTTATGTTGACTTTTTCGGTTTTTTCTCCTCACGGTACCCATTTCGCCATATCGAAAATGACGGAATGGGTACTATTTTTATATTGTTGCAGCTTGTATCCGATTTTTGCGATCATTTGCTTGCCAAATGCGGCTTGCGGTGGTAAAATTTATATTATAAAAACGTTTGTAAGCGCAAGGCTTTGTCAAACTGCCTTTACAGAGAGCGAACTGCGGTGGAAATTTCGCAAGGCAAGAGGCAACGGTGTAGTGCGCCGAGTTGACAGTGCGAAACGGTGTCCGAGCCAAGGACAAAAGTAGCGCTGTTCGGGTCGCTCCGTTAACGGCGGCAACGAGGACTTGTCTGCAACTGCGGCAAGTCGAATCAAGGTGGTACCGCGACTGTTTTCGCCCTTGGCATTTGCCGAGGGCTTTTTTCTTCGAAACCGCGCCTCCCCCCCCCCAACGGCGTTGGGGCAAAACCAAAACACAAAAAAAATATGTTCAACGTTCGCGAGTATGTCGATGCGAAACTGTTGAACAAAAGGACAAAGATATGTTAGAAAAAACTTACAACCCAACGACATTCGAACGAAATTTGTACGAATTTTGGATGCAACAAGGCTACTTTACTCCCAAGGCGGAGATAGGCAAACCCTATTTTTCGATAGTTTCTCCGCCGCCCAACATAACGGGGCAGTTGCACATCGGGCACGGGCTTGACAACGCGATAATGGACACAATCGTGCGTTTCAAGCGTATGCAGGGCTTCAACACCTTGTGGCTGCCCGGCACCGATCACGCCAGCATAGCCACGGAGGTCAAGATCGTTGAGCAGCTCAAAAAGGAAGGCGTCGACAAGCGCGACCTTGGGCGCGAAAAGTTTCTCGAACGCGCCTGGCAGTGGAAGGAACAATACGGCGGTCGCATAGTGGAGCAGCTCAAAAAGTTGGGCAGTAGCTGCGATTGGAGCCGTCTCGCCTTTACAATGGACGACAAATGCAGCGAAGCGGTACGCAAGCAATTCGTTTCGATGTACAAAAAGGGCTTAATCTATCGCGGCAACCGCATCATAAATTGGTGTCCCGTGTGCAAAACGGCGCTTTCCGACGCGGAAGTGGAGTATTCCGAGCAGGACGGATATTTTTGGCACTACGGCTACACAACGCCTGACGGCAAAACGACGGTCACTTTTGCCACCACCCGTCCCGAAACTATGTTGGGCGACACGGCTGTGGCTGTCAATCCCAACGATCCGCGCTACACGCACCTCATCGGCAAAACGGTGATAGTGCCCTTTGTCAACCGCGAGATACCCGTCATCGCCGACGAATATGTAGATATGGAATTCGGCACGGGCGTAGTCAAGATCACTCCCGCGCACGACCCCAACGACTTCGAAGTGGGCGTGCGACACGATCTGCCCGTGATTCGCGTGATGAACGACGACGGCACGATGAACGAAAATGCGGGCGAATTTGCCGGGCTCGATCGTTACGAAGCGCGCAAACGCATTGTTGCGCGTCTCAAAGAAATGGGCATATTGCAAAAGGTCGAGCCGCACAAGCACAACGTCGGCAGCTGTTATCGTTGCCATACGACCGTGGAGCCTATCGTTTCGCGGCAATGGTTCGTCAAAATGCAGCCCCTTGCCGAGCCCGCGATCAAGGCGGTGCGCGACGGCGAAATAACCTTCCACCCCGAACGCTTTGCCAAAACCTACTTCAATTGGATGGAAAACATCAAGGATTGGTGCATATCCCGTCAATTGTGGTGGGGACATCGCATACCCGTGTGGTACTGCGACGATTGCGGCGCGGAGATCTGCGAGGAAACGGATCCCGTCGTTTGCCCCAAGTGCGGCAGCAAGCGCATCCATCAGGACGAGGACGTGCTGGACACTTGGTTTTCCAGCGCGCTGTGGCCCTTCTCCACGTTGGGCTACTACCGCAACAGCGACGACTTCAAGGCGTTTTTCCCCACGTCGGTGCTTTCCTGCGGTTACGACATCATATTCTTCTGGGTGGCGCGCATGATATTCAGTTCGCTTTACGCCACGGGGCAAGTACCTTTCCGTCATGTGCTTATGCACGGTATCGTGCGCGACGAGCAAGGGCGCAAGATGAGCAAATCTCTCGGCAACGGCGTCGACCCGGTGGAGTTTATCGACAAGTACGGCACGGACACATTGCGTTTTGCCCTTATCAACGGCGTAGCCAACGGTTCGGACATTCGCTTCGCGCCCGACAAGATAGACGGTACGCGCAACTTTATGAACAAGGTGTGGAACGCAAGCCGCTTTGTGCTGATGAACGCCGAGGGCAAGGCACTTGTCTCCCTTGACGAGTGCAAGCTTACCCTTGCCGACAGGTGGATACTCACCAAGCTTAACGGCGTAATAAAGGAAGTTACCGACCTTTTGGAAAAGTACGAGTTGGGCATGGCGGCGCAAACGCTTTACGACTTTGTGTGGAGCGAGTTTTGCGATTGGTACATCGAGCTTACGAAGCCCGTGTTGTACGGCACGGACGAGGTCGCCCGTCGCGACACGCTGTCGGTGCTGTGCTATGTGTTGGACTCGATATTGAAGCTGTTGCACCCGTTCGCGCCCTGCATAACGGAGGAAATTTATCTTTCTACGCCGCGTCACGGCGAAAGTATAATGATAGAGCGTTTTCCGCAGTACGACGAGTCGCACTGTTTTGCCGACGACGCCGCATTGGTGGAAGAGCTTAAAGAGCTTGTCACAAAGATCCGCAACATACGCAACGAATACGGCGTTGCGCCGAGCAAGCGTATACGTCTGTACGTTACCGCCTCCGACGAGCGCATAAGGCAATGCGACGTGTACCTTGCCAAGCTGTGCAATCTGGAAGAGGTGGTGTTTGCCGCCGCACCCGACGGAGAAAAAACCGTCAAAGCCGTTGGCGCAGCCGCCGCTTGCGAAGTGCCTCTCGGAGACCTTGTGGATAGAGACAAAGAGATCGAGCGCGTCACCAAGGAGTTGGAAAACGTTCTCGGCGAAATTTCCCGCGCGGAAAGCAAGCTGTCCAATCCGGGATTTCTTGCCAAAGCCCCTGCTCAGCTTGTGGAAAACGAACGCGCAAAACTTGCCAAGTACCGTGATCTCGAAATGCAATTGCGGTCGAGGCTGGACGAATTGAAGTAAAAAGGAGGCTTCGCGATGTCGGATACCGAACGTAGGTCGACAGTTATCAGGTTCACGCTGTCCGATAAGGAGTACGCGCAAGCGTACAAACAGCTGTCGATGCCGTGGATGCGTCCCTTTTTTGCCGTGGCGATCATTGCGTTCGTTGCGCTTGTCATATCGATTATCAACATCATCGCCGAGGGCGTCGGCTATGTCGTTCCGACCGTTTTCTTCTTGCTGTTGTTGATTTTTTCCGTAGTTTTTCCGCTTGTATTATTTTCCGTGCGGCTCAAACGAATGGGAGTCGTCGGCGAAAGCGACTGCAAGCTGCATTTTACCGAATCGGAAGTGAAGATCGCCGAATTGAACGGCGGAGCGGAGGGAGTCTATCCCAACGAACAGGTCAAGTTTCTCGGCAAAAACAAAAATTTCATATATTTGCAGCTGCCCGACGCAAATCGACTGCTGATCATTCCCAACACTTACGAGGCGGATATGGCAACCGTTCCTCTTGCAAAGGAAACGGCGGTGGAGAACGCAATTATGCGACAGCGGCAAAAACCGCTTTATACGGTAAGCGTGGTGCTTGCGGTACTCTCCTTTTTGTCGATAATCGTCGCTTTGGTCATTGCCCTGCTTAAAAGTCAAAGCTATGCGTTGGGTATCGGCGGTATGGCTCGTTATATTTGGGTGGCGCTGTGTTTTTTGCCGTTACCCGTTGCCGTGCTTGTTTTGGCGTATTTTCAACGCCGCGATCGCAAACGCTGCGTAACGTTGGTCGTTGCGGGAACTTTGGCGGCGGTGTTTTTGTTGGAGATGGGTCTGTGGCAGTTGTTTATGGACAAGGACATCTTCTCGCGTGCCAACGTCGCTTTGATAGAGGAGCGCACGGGACTTACGTTTCCTGGGAAGCTCACGGTCGTCTGCAACGACAGCGGCGGTTTCAAGGAGATCAACGCCCTTGTCGGCGAGAGCGACAGGGCAAGCTTCGCCGAGGCAATAGACGGCGACGAACGTTGGACGGACAAGCTGTCGGAGGACGTTTTGAAAGTTTCTCCGCTTGCGCTCGAATTGCTGTACGAAAAATACGACCGTTTTGTTTGCTACAACGAAACGTACGGCACGTTCAATGCCGATTGCGACGCTTCGACCGACGGCATTTTTGTTTGTTACAACACCTCCAACGGCGCGTTGTACATCATCTACGACTATGTTTTTCCCGTTGTCGCGGAGGAATAGCTTTTTGCGGGTATAAAAATTTTTCAACGGGCGCACACTTGCAACAGCACAAGCGTGCGCTTTTTCGGTACATACCTTTTTGCTCTTTTAACGTTGTTTTGCTGCGCGCTTTTACTTTGCAAGGCGCGGTGAGGCGAAACGAACTGTAACCGTCGGCGGTTGCGGAGCATATTCTGAAAGTGAAGCAGGTTGTTGTCTGCCGTACACGGAAAGGATAGCGCGCGCGTTTACACAAGGAGCGCGAACAGTGATCAAACGAGGAGAAATCTATTATGCCGACCTCAACCCCGTTGTGGGAAGCGAACAGGGCGGAATCCGTCCGATAGTAGTGTTGCAAAACGACGTAGGAAACAAATACAGCCCCACGGTCATAGCCGCGGCTACCACGTCCCGCCTTACAAAAGCCAAACTGCCCACGCACATCGAGCTGAGCTGCGATTCCACTCCCATGCCCAAGGATTCGGTGGTGCTGTTGGAGCAGATCCGTACAATCGACAAAAGCAGAATAAAAGAAAAAATCGGCGAGCTTCCTCCCGATGTAATGCAACAGATAAACGATGCGTTGCTTCTGAGTCTGGGTTTTTACGGTTAGTCCGCAATTACCCGGACTTTTTTGATGTTTTCCGTCCTTTTTTGCTCAAAAAAGCGTTCTCTATTCTCGAAACAGACAAAACGCATAATACTATTTTAGACATAGTACACTTAAAAATCGCAAAAAAGCGCATTGTCAGCCGAGAAAAACTTCATTCTTTGTCCGAGGACGCGACGCGGGGTATGCGAAACAAGCGGAGCAACGTCGCGTTTATACGACGATGTAAAACGGCTTTTCGTTCGCCGCCCTTTTCGCTTCGCTTGTTTTTTGCTCACCGCAAATTTTCGCTTTTCAACAGCTGTATATTCATTTGACAGTACAAAATAAAAATATTATAATTACTTTAATTTATCTACTAAGGAGAGGCGATTTGACAAATCTACTTTCTATTGTGACCTGGCGCGGAATGAAGTTCGGCTTCGGTCCGGGAGAAAACGGCAACAATCCCGCGATATGGTTATTCAACTTTCCCATATATGTTTACGCGCTGTGTATCGTTACGGGTATGTGCGTAGCCATAGCGGTAGCCGCCTATTACTTCAAAAAGCGCGGTTACGACCCTTATGACGTTACCGTCTATGCCTTGGTGCTTATCCCCTTCGGCGTTATCGGCGCGCGTTTGTACGTGTACATTTTTCCTTGGGAAGGGCACCTTCTCGATTGGTCCACGATCTGGGATATCCGCGACGGCGGTTTGGGTATCTACGGCGGAGTTATTTTGGGTTACGTCTCCGCTTGGGTGCTTTCAAAAATCAAAAAGCAAGATTTCCGCATTGTCACCGACAGCATTTTGCCGGGAGTTATGATCGCTCAAAGCTTGGGACGGTGGGGCAACTTCGCCAACCAGGAGGCGTACGGCAGGCTCATTACCGAAGCGTACTCCGATCTGCCTCATGCGGCAAGCGGCATTTTTTCCCGTTTCAACGGCTATGCGGTCTGGATAGATCACAATTGGTTCAGCGAAGTCGATCCCGCAAGAGGCGGATGGTATCAAGCGACCTTTTTTTACGAATCTATGTGTACGCTCATCGGTTTTCTCATCTGCGTGTTTGTGCTTACGCGCAGCAAGCGCTACCGTTTGGGATGGTGTACGGCTTTTTACGGAATTTACTACGGCGTAGTTCGTCTCATCATCGAGGGATTGCGCACCGACAGTTTGTATCTTTACATAGGCGAAACGCAGACAAACATAAAGATCAGTCAGCTCGTATCGGTATTTACGATAATACTCGGCGTGATTTTGCTGTCCAATATCTATCGCAAGGAACTGCACGCGCTGTACAAAAAATTGTTTAAGTCCGACTACGACGAAATGAAAAAATCCCGTTGGATACTGCTTGCCTTGTCCGTAGCGCTTTTGGGCGTCGGCGTTGCGATGTTTACGCTGAGCGCCTTGTCCGAGTACGGTCAGGCGGAGCTTATCGTCGGCTTTTTTGCCACTGTCGGCGCGGTGTATTGCGCGTTGGGCGTGTGGTCTCTTTTCGACCGAATAAAACTTTACTGTCCCGATTGTCGCGAGTGCCATGTGCCCAAGGAGCGTTGGCAAACGCCTCGCGAGCAAAATTACGTTGCCTTTTTATGCTATGTTACCGTCAGCGCGCTTATCGCGGGCTTCGGGCTGTTCAGTCTGATCAAATGGGGCATAGTAGAGGGCATAGCCAACGGCATAGTGCTGTTTGTCGTGTGTATGGCGACTACGGCGGCGTTTGTCGTGCTTAAAGACGTGCCGTTATTCAAGGCGCTTGCCGCTTCTTCCTCCGAGGACGACGGCAAGGGCGGTTCCGTCCGCGTCGTGTGCGAATGCGGCAAGGAATATTACGTCAAGCTCAACAAATTTTTGCTGTTTGTATTTCCGCCCAAGGTGTATCGCGATTACAGCGTGGCAAATCTCAAACCGTGGGTGGATCCCGACAAGGAAAAGAAACGTCAAAAAAAGGCTGCTATGCAAAGCGCTGGAACCGCCGATACTGCGGATCCCGACCTGTCCGAGCATTCCGAGCATTCCGACGACGCTCGGAATAAATGAGGTGAATTATGAGAAATCTTACGCTTTTGACCGATTTTTACGAATTGACGATGATGTACGGCTATTTCCGTCACGGCAAAAAGGACGAGATCGCCACCTTCGATCTGTTTTTCCGACCCTTTGACGAAAGCAATTTTTGCATAGCCGCGGGCTTGGAACAAGCGGTGCAATATCTTGAAAACCTGCGCTTTACCGACGAGGACATAGATTATCTGCGTTCCACCGAGGCGTTCGAAGAGGATTTTCTCGCCTCGCTCAAAGATTTTCGTTTTACGGGCAGCGTTCGAGCCGTGCCTGAGGGCACTGTGGTGTTTCCGTACGAACCGCTTGTCATCGTCACCGCGCCGATAAGTCAGGCGCAGTTGATCGAGGCGGCGCTGCTCAACATCGTCAATCACCAAACGCTGATTGCCACCAAAGCGCGTCGCGTGTGCTATGCGGCGTCTCCCGCAAGCGTCTTGGAGTTCGGTCTCAGGCGCGCGCAAGGACCCGACGCGGCGATTTACGGCGCTCGCGCCGCCGTGATAGGGGGGTGCAGTTCGACAAGCAACGTCTTGTGCGCCAAGCTGTTCGGTCTGCCGCCCAAGGGCACTCATGCGCACAGCTGGGTAATGTCTTTCCCCACCGAGTTGGACGCTTTCAAGGCCTACGCCGACGCTTATCCCGACAACTGCTTGTTGCTTGTGGACACTTACGACACGTTGGACAGCGGAGTACCCAACGCTATCAAAACCTTCGACTATCTCACTGCCAAGGGCTACAAGCCCGTGGGTATACGTCTGGATAGCGGCGACCTTGCCTATCTGTCCAAGGAAGCGCGCAAAATGTTGGACGCGGCGGGCTATACCGAGGCGAAAATTTTCGCAAGCTCGGATATAGACGAGTACGTCCTCGAAAGTCTCAAACGGCAAAACGCAAAAATAGACATTTTCGGCGTCGGCACCAGGCTCATCACAAGCAACAACACGCCCAGCCTCGGCGGAGTGTACAAGCTTTCCAATCTTGTATCGGAGGGCAAGTCCTATCCCAAGATGAAGATAAGCGACAACCCCGTCAAGATGACCAATCCGGGCGTAAAAACGGTGTTTCGCTTGTTCGACAAGGCAACCGACAAGGCTATCGCCGACGTGATAGCCCTCCTCGGCGAGACCATAGACGAAACAAAGCCGCTCACCATCACGCACCCCGTGGAGCGTTGGAAAACCAAGCAAGTGAGCAATTTTTACGCAAAAGAGCTGTATGTGGACGCAATGGCGGACGGCAAACGCACATTGCCGCAAAAGAGCGTTTATCAATTGCAAAAGGATTGCGCGGCGAGTCTGGACGGCTTTTGGGATGAGTACAAGCGCCTTGCCAATCCTCACGACTACAAGGTGGATCTGTCCGACAAGCTGTACGAACTCAAACAGCAACTTATCAAAGAAGAGCGCAAAACGGTGGCAAAATGAATTTCAAAAAGGTTTTTCGGGGATACGACCCCAACGAAGTGGACAAATACATAGCGGATACCGCGGCAAAGGAACAAAAGGTGCGCGCCTCGCAAAAGGAACGCATCGACGAGCTTTCGGATGAAAACTATTCGCTGCGCCAACAGGTAAAACAGTACAAGACGGACGAGCAAGCGATAAGCAAATCGCTCATCGCCTCGCAGCATCTTGCGCAAGAACTGAAATTCGACGCCGAACGTTATTCCGATCTGGTGCTTTCCCGCGCAAAAATCTTCTATGCGACCTGGCGCGCCTATTCCAAGACGCTGATAGCGGCGCTTTCCGAGGACGAAGTGCGCGAATTCAATATTTTGCAAAAGAAGATCGAGGACGTTATCAACGCCTACGAGGGCAAGGACGTCGCCAAAGAAATGGAGGAAAAACAGGCTCGTCACGAGCGTGAGACCGCTTCCGCAACGGCACGTCAACCCGATACCCGATCGCCCTCCGCAGAGCCTGCGCCGCAACCCGCGCCGCAGCAACAACCGTCGCTGCAGCAAGCTCCCGCGCCGCAGTCCGCGCAAGCTACGCAGTCCGCCCCCTCCGAACGACAGCCCGCGCCCGTTTCCGACGAACGTCCCCTCACCGACGAGGAAAAATGGCGTCATGCGCGCGAGGTGGTGGACGTAACGCCCAGCGAAAAGACTATGGGTATCTACGCCAATCCTATCGGCAAGGTGGAACAAGCCGCGGGGCAGGTGATAGATCTGCGCGAGCTTACCAAGACGGATATGTCCTTGGAGGATCTTTGCGCCGAGCTTGGTCTTATCGTAAAAAAAGACTGAAAACCTTTGTTTTCGCGCCGAAAAACGGTTTTGTCTGCGCAACGTTGTTTCCGACGTTTGCCGTCGCGATTTGCCGCATACGCTTGTCGGAATTTCGCGGGCGTTTTTCGGAATAAATAAAGTAAAAGAGTAACCGATACGGGTTCAACTAATGGGAAATGTTATTTTAGACGCGCTCAAAGACAGCGCAATAGCCGCGCCGTTTTTGCTCTTGATATATTTGCTCATCGAGTTTCTCGAAAGCAACGCCAAGGCAAAACGCCGCACAGTCAAGCTCCTCAACGGCAAATTCGCCCCTTTGGTGGCGAGCGGTGTGGGGCTTGTTCCGCAATGCGGTTTTTCCGTGATGGCGGCGGATCTGTATTGTCAAAGGTATCTTAAACTCGGCACGCTTATCGCCTTTTTCGTCGCCACCAGCGACGAAGCTCTGCCCATTTTGCTCACCAATGCCCAAACGCTGCCCGTGGTGTGGATAGTGCTGCTCGTCAAAGTGGTGTACGCCGTTGCGCTGGGATACCTTATCAATTTGTTGGACAGACGTTCTCTTGTTGCCGACTACGAGCTGAACGACGAACACGGCTGCTGTCATCACGAATTGAACGAGCGCAAACGCAGCTTTTGGGGTTTTGTAAAGCACCCGTTGTTGCACACGCTCAAAATCTTTATTTATATTTTTGTCGTCAATGCCGTTTTCGGCTTGCTTTTGTACTATTTCGAACAGCCCATTCTCGATTTCACCGCCCGTCTCGGCGCAGCGCAAAGCCTGTTTACGGCGCTTGTCGGCTTGATCCCCAACTGCGCAAGCAGCGTGATACTTACGGGTATGTACGCCGAGGGCGTCGTCGATCTGCCCGCATTGCTTGCAGGTCTCGTGTCCAACAGCGGTATCGCTCTCGCTATTCTTTTTCGGCAGAAAAAGCAACTCAAACGCAATTTTCTTATTTTGGGGCTTATGTATTCGCTCGGCGTGCTTTGCGGAGTGGTGGGATGGCTCTTCACTCTTATCTGAGCGTTTCCCCCCTCAACTACTTACGTTTTTGCCGTTTTGCAGACTATTATTACAGACATAGTATATAAATTAGTATCAAAAAGTGACATCAATATATCAAAAAACGAAAAAATTCCCGAATTTGTTTGCGAGAAATTTTTTTATGTTGTACAATAATTTTACGACGAAACGTAACGACACAAGTATTGCTCTGCATGTAAATCTGATCACGGCACAATGTTTTCGGATAGCTGCGGAGCGGTACTTTTTTTGTTCGGGAGGAATTATGCCAAAAAATTTATTTCAGCGTATGATCTTTGCACTTATCACCGTAGTGATCACGGTACACGCCTATGTTTTTTACAGCCTTTACGTCATCAACGGCAATTATTTTATGCAGCTTACGGGTGAAACCGACGTAATTGCCGCGATAAATGCCATGGGCGGCGTGTCTGTATTCGGAACTCCCGTTCCCATTTGGGCGGTGGTGCTTATCGAATTTTCATTTGCCTACACTTTGGAGTGCGTTATGGGCAGTCCGTGCAGCTTTCGTCTGGTGTGCAAAGTGTTCAAGCCGGGCAGCGTTCATCCGGCGATATTCGAGTCGGCTATCATCATTGCCACGGTGGGGCTGATGTGTCCCGCGATGAGTTTTATTGCTGCCTTTATGTATTATCCGTACGGCTTTGCTTCCTTCAATTTTTGGACACTTTTGGCAAATTGGCTCAAACTGATCTGCTTCAACCTGCCGTTCGCCTTCTTTTCTCAGCTGCTGTTCATACAGCCCTTTGTACGCACGGTGTTCAAGGCGATCTTCCGTTCCCGCGATCGCTCCGACAAGCATCGCGACGAAACCACCTCCGCAGCGGCGCAATAACGGCGCATCGGCTTGCGGACGACTTTCGTATCTTGCGCTTCACGTCCGTCATTACGCATATTTCCTTGCTTTACTCGATAGCGTATTATCTCATTGTTGATTTATATGTTTTTTTATGGTACAATATAAAAAATGACGCATTATCGTAGGAAATTGTTGATTGCGTCGTTTCCCGTCACAATCAAATCAAAACTTGACATATACTTGGAAGCAAGATTTTACAGCCTACAAGAGTAATTTGACAGATGTTTGATAGCTCACAACGAGCTTTTGGATCTGCGCAATGCGTACCCGCAATAAAGCGTCCGAATTTAATTTTAGTGGAGAAATTATGGCGTCAAGCAAAGAATATTTGAAGTTCATATCGGATCAATTGTCGAACTTAAAGGATATAACCTACAAGCCTATGATGGGCGAATTTTTGATTTACTATCGCGGCAAACTTGTCGGCGGTATCTATGACGACAGATTGCTCGTAAAACCCGTGAGATCTGCAATCGCTTATTTACCCCAAGCAGAGTATTCCTT
>CANQCN010000033.1 GCA_947589685.1 uncultured Clostridia bacterium | reverse complement strand
GGCTTGAGTGTTTTGAATAAATACTTGCAAATATGCAGAAGGGCCGCCGCTTAACGCGACAGCCCCTTTTTTGTTTTCACCACTACATTTGTTTGATGAGACGAAGAATATCCTCGTCGGCGGGACAAAATTCAAAGTCGTCGATCTCCGACGGGGCGATCCACCGCATATCGTTGTGTTCCAACATCTTGGGCTCGTCCGCCGTTTCGGCGTTGAACAACGTCAGATGTACCGTAACGTCGGGGTACTCGTGAGTGACTTGACAAAAAACGTCCTTCACTTCAACGGATATGTCCAACTCTTCCTTACACTCTCGTTTCAAAGCCTCTTGCAAGCTTTCGCCTTGCTCCTTTTTGCCCCCGACAAATTCCCACAAAAGCGCCCGCTTTTTGTCGGCGGGTCGCTGACAGATCAAAAACTTGCCGTTACGCCAAATCAAAGCCGCTACAACTTCCAACATTTTTCACCTCGCGCCGACGGCACAGCCGCCGAAATATACACAATATTGTAGCATTTGCCGACAAACAAGTCAAACAAAAACCCACTTGGAACCAAGTGGGTTTTGCAATGTGTTTCGCCTTTTATTCTTCCGGCTTTTCGTCCGTCGGTTCGACGTCATCGGCGGGAGCTTCTTCCGATTGCGGTTCTTCTGCGACAGGTTCTTCTGCGGCAGTCTCTGCGGGAGCTTCGGTTTCCTCAACGGGAGTTGTCGTTTCGACTGCGTCGGTCAAATCGAAAACAGCCTCGGCGGAAGTTTGATCGTCGCCGCTCTCTTTGCTTGCGCCGTGGCAGCGAAGCAGTTCGGCGTAGAACTCTGCCATAGTTGCGTCAACGTAAGGCGCAAGGAACAACATTCCGATACCGAAAGTCAACGCGCCGAGCAAATACCAACCGATGAAGGACAGGCTCAGCTTGAACAGCTTCCACTTGTATCCGTTCATCATTTCTTTGCTCTTGGTGATGGAGTCGTTGGCGCCCAAGCCCTCGTCCATCATAAAATAATACATTTGGCTGTACGCAAAGGGCTTTACCCACACTCCGAAGATCTGTCCGAAGATGGGAATGATACTCCACAGGAAAATGAATATTGATCTGAGAATATAACCTCCCAACGTGCTGCCGTAACGTTCGAATCCGCCGAAAATTTCGGTAAATTCGGGATCTTGATCGCGTTGTTGCTTGATGTAGTAGTTCGTCACGCCCGCGTCCATTGCGCCCGCCGTGAAAATCAAGCCTATACTTCCGACGATAGAGCCTACGACGCTTGCGCCGAACGATTGCCAATAGTTGCCGTCTGCAAGACGATTCCAAGCGCGTTTACGCAACTCTTTGCAACTGACATCCATTATTTGCATATAATAGTTTTTCCTCCTTGTTCTATTATGGTATCATTATAACCCTTTTGCTACACCGATGTCAATAACGAAATATAAAAATCTCGTAAAAATGGCAAACACGCTCTCTATTTGCTTTGCTTGCCCCGCCGAATGAAGTATTCCAGCAAAAACCACAACACCACAAGCACCTGCAAAACGGCTCCGATAAGGTAGATCATCCAGGCGTAGCTGGTAATGCTGAGAATGACCAAATGCAACAGCAGACACAGCGTCCATATAAGCGCAGACGCAACCACACATCGCATCCACAGCTTGCCCCACACGCAAGCGAACACCAGCGTGACTATCAACGCGGTGGGAATGGCGGCAATGTAGGCGTACTTTGCCACCGTCGTGCCGTCCGCCGGAACAATAAGCCACCATATCACCGTGACGATGGTGGCAATCAAAAAGACAAGACCCGCGCTCAACAGCGAAATGAGCCATCTCTTTGCCCAAAAATCCTTTAAGCGAAGCTTCTTGGGCTTGTCCTTGTGTTCAACGAGAAAATCGTTGACGGTGATGCCGTAGATGTCGGCAATGCTTTTGAGCACCAACACGTCGGGCACGCCCTCGCCGCGCTCCCATTTGCTAACGGCTTTATCCGAGTAGTTGATCTTTTCCGCAAGCTGTTGCTGCGTGAGGTGCGCCTGCTTGCGATAGTTGACCAAGTTGTCGGCGATAGTTTGTTTCAATTCGTCCATAAGCGTATTATAGCACGTACGTCAACTATTGGCAAGCGTTATAAGGGGTCAAAAATATGCGCTCTACCGTGAGTAGAATGTTATTTTTTTCGTTCTACTTTTGCAAAATGACATCGTAGATTTTGCAACGGCAACAGTAGGGGGACTTTGCGTGGATACGTGATATAATGATAACCAAAGGAGAAAAACTATGTACACGATCAGTTGCGAATCCACCGTTGATCTGAACGCCGATATGCTTGCCAAGCGCAACATACCCGCCATCGCATACTGCTATACGACGGAGGGAGTGGATTATCCCGACGATATGCGCGCAGGCAACGGCTTGGCGATATTTTACAATCAGCTTGCTTCGGGCAAGCGCACGACCACTTCACTGATAAACGTGGAGAAATACAAGGAATTTTTCCGACCGCTGTTGCAAAAGGGAGATTTGCTGCACGTCGCTTTCAGCTCGGCGTTGTCCAACTCGGTGGTAAACGCGTTGAGCGCGGCGGAGGATCTCAAAGAGGAGTTTCCCGACCGCAAGATCTACGTATTGGACACCACTTGCGCATGCGTGGGCTACGGAATGTTGGTGGACTGCCTCGCGGATATGCGCGACGACGGCAAAACGATAGACGAAACGTACCGCTGGGCTTACGACAACCGCACAAAGCTGCACCACATTTTTTACAGCACCACGCTGACCTACTTCCGCCGAAGCGGCAGAGTGTCGTCCGTGGCGGCAATGGTAGGCAACATACTGCACATCTGCCCCGTGATGAACACCGACGTGACGGGCAAGATAGTGCCCGTTGCCAAGTGTATGAGCGAGACCAAGGCGGCAAGCAAAATGCTGGATAAGATCGCCGAAACCATTCGCGACGGCGAAAACTACGACGGAAAGCTGTGGCTCGGACACTCCGACTACATCAGCTCTGCCAACAAATTTGCGGCAAGACTGAGAGAACGCTTTCCCAAAGCGGACATTCGGATATTCGATATAGGTCCCGTCATAGCTTCGCACTGCGGTCCTGGGACCGTGTTCGCCTGCTATTGGGGCGAGGAACGCAGCCCGTCCAAGTGACACAAAAGGGATATTTGCACATCGAGCCGCCAATCAAATAAACATCATTTGAAAAATCGACTTCCTCGGCGAAAGTCGATTTTTTTACTCCATATTTCCTTACTTCATCGGCGTATTTGTTTACGCCGAAATTTATCGCAAAACCTGCTGTTTAACACATTCTGCCGACGTTTTTTTGACGACGAGGCTGTTTTGCTAAACGTTTTTGTGCAAAAAGTAGTAATCGTAAAGCTCGTCGCCCGCGACGGTATCCGAGTGCATACGTCTGTGTACCGCCTCGCTGTCATAAGGCGTCTGCACCCTGCGATAGCTCCAACTCTCGCCGTCGTAGTCGATGACGACCGCCCTTGCAAAAGGGTCGGGATGACAGCCCGCGCTGCCCACGTCCACATAGAGCATTCTGCCGACAAATTCGCACGGTTCGTGCTTGTGTCCGAAAAATACGGCGTCCGCGTCCGTCGCGGCAAATATCTCATCGAATTTTTCCGCTGAGGGTTCGTTTACCAACGGCTTAAAGGGAAAGACGTTCCAATCAAAGGGCGCGTCGTTCAACGCATAGTGACAAAACAACAGCTTTTGCCCGCCGCAAATTCGCGTAACGGACAGCGGAAAAGCCTTTACCGCCCGACGTTGCTCTTCGGAAAGACTGTCGAACACCTGCTTTTTGTGTTCCGACGGAACGTGCGATCTGAAACGCGCGACGGTCGCTCTAAGCACGAAATCTCTGTCGTGATTGCCCAGCAGACAGGTAATATCCTGTCGGGCGAGCAAAATATCGAGACACTCGCGCGAGTCGGGTCCTATGTCCACGACGTCGCCGAGGTGCAGTATCTCGTCGCAATTCAATTCGTCCAACATGGCAAGCGCCGCTTTAAGCGCGACCGAATTGCCGTGAACGTCGGTTATCACTCCAATTCTTTTCATAACAACATTGTACTATTGCGCACCCATATTGTCAACCGTTGACAAAATTTCGCCAAGCTATATCACGAATTTTATTCCACCGCCGCGCCAAAGGACGCAAAAAGAAGGGTTTTATAATAAATGTTGGGGAGTGACCAAATACGAAGAGGTCAAACGGATAGTTTTCAACAAAATTCCGCAATCACGGACATGCGCCGAGATTGCGGTCCACCCCGGAGATGCCGAGGGTATGGGAGACCTCGGCGAAAGTCTATCCGACCGCGCGTGCGTTCACGCGCAACTCCCAAGTCCGACTGCGGCGGCGCGTAAGCGCACATTGTGTCGATTGCGAAAGCGTTGCACAGCAGCAAGCAATCGACCGACGCACGTGTGGTCGGTAGGCTCAAATGGAAAATGTTGGGGTGCAAAAGAAACAAGTTTGACATTGTTTCTTACTATATGCACCCCAACATTTGCCATAGAGCCAGAAGAAGGCGAAGCAAATTGCCTCGCCTTCGATTTTGCTATTTTTGCGCTATCGGCAATTCACACCGACAGCAGCTTGTCAACAGCACGCAACTGCCATTACATTGCGGCGGTTGGATAGTAGTACCATTGAACGGGTCCGCTCACGGATGTATTTGCGCAAGCAAGGATCGTCATAATAACGGCATTTACGATACCGGCAAGCCAAGCATTGCCCGTGCGGACATAGAGTCTTCTGGACAGGATGGTCGCAACGGCAACGCACGGAATGATGGGATAGCAAACAATGTAGAACAGGTTGTTGCCGGAGCTGATCATTGCGCCGGTGTTGATGTAGTACTGGTTTGCAACGCCAATCAAGATGATGAGTCCGAGAGTGTTTGCCGCAACGTTGATAATGATAGTTGCCCATTCGGGAAGATCTTTTACTCTGTAATTCTTGGACAAAGCCGCAGTTACCATGTAGAAGATGAAGAAGAAGGGAACATAGAGCAACATTGACGGCAGACGGTCAAGGTCGAATACTCTCAAATCGAACGTCCAGAAGCGAAGGTCAACAGTGGTCCATCTCCACAACAGCGTGATAACGCCGTAGAAGATACCGACAAGGATCGCCGCAAGGATAGGAGTTTTGAGAACATTTTGCCAGCTGCGGATCTTGAAGCCGTCAAACGGATGTTCGTCATAGTTTGCAAAGTCGTCTTTGTGGAAGAACACATTGATGCAGTGATTGATCAACCAAATGATACCCGTCACGGCAATCGCAAAGCAAGCGCACAAAATACCCCAAACCGCGATGGAGCTGATGTTGTCATAGACAAATCCCTTTGCTGCGGGGAACAAACCGCTGATGTGCAGTCTGCTCATAATGTTGATGTCGCCCGTTGTGAGGTTTTTGAGGCTCCATGCTCCAAACCAAGCGGTGAGGATAGCGGACAGCCAATAGGAAACGTGCTTGCGAGGCTTGCGGAGAAGCAACGGAGCTTCGGGGATATCGCCCTCGCCTGCTCTCAAAGAAGCAAACAGTCTGGTGCCGAGCAAAATGTCGGTGAGGGGCAGCAGCATTCCGAAAATGCCGATAAATCCGAAGATCGCAAAGGTCTCTTTGATCCACCAGGTTTGATTGGTGGGAGCTTTGTAGCTTACGCCGTCGGGTGTGCCGAACGCGTTGTACCAGAAGTCGATCACGTTAGCCGCAGTCTTGGTGGACATATGGTTCATCGGGTGAGTTTCTTTTTCCTCGTAGATAGCGCGTATGGATTGCGTTGCAGAAGCAAGCGGAGCGCCTTTTTGAGCTACGCTGACATGCTTGCGACCGTCCGGTTGAGCAACGAGTTTGCCGTTGGCATAGATACCGCCGTTAATGGTTTCCCAATCATCGGATTCGGTGGGGGCAACGCCTCTCGTAAAGGTATACGCCTGCGAAGTTTGCAGATAGAAGATAGCGCTGACTCCGGTGTTGGTCAGATTGTAGTACTGCTTGTTGGGGTGGAATTTGTCATCCTTGGTTTGCTTGACATACTCGTCGCCCTTTTTGAGATAGTAATTGAAGTAGTTGTCTTCCGTTACTCTATCCTTGTGTACGGGGTTGTAGATGGGTTCCTTGGTGGTGCCGGTGAAGAAGAATTCGTCGGCAGAAGCCTTGACCACGCCCGCTGCAATAACGTTGCTGCCGATGGACGAGGGAGCGTTGTTGGCTTGCACCAATCCCGCGGAAATGATACCCATATTTTTGCCGGCTTTAAGATTGGCTACCGTCTGGGTTCCCTCCAATACGCCGTCTCCCGCCAAAGCAAGGGATGTGGCGCCGCCGCCCATTGAGTGACCGGATACACCGATCCTGCTTTGATCGACATAAGGCAAGTTGTACAGATACTTAGCCGCGTTGATCATCGTGTCGCCCTGCAAGAAAGCCATCATGGAGTTTTTACCGGTTTGTTCATCGTCATTGTGTCCGTGTTCGGCATAGTCGATAGCAAGCACGACGTAGCCGCGGCGAGCCATTTCGATGACGTTTTGCAACTGCATCTCACGGTTGTTGAGATAGCCGTGCGTAAACACGATCGCAGGACGCTTGTTGGTCTCGGACGCCTTTTTGGGGACGAACAACAGTCCCGAAGATACCGAGCCTCTGACCGTGAAGTCCTGAGCTTCGCCGTCTGTCGGCGTGATGTTTTTGGTGCCCGTGTTGGATACGTTACGCAAATCTTCTACTTTGACGGACCAACCGGCGGTTTGAACCATCGAACCTACGAGAACCGCAAGCAGAACAAGTATTATGCAGCAAGCCAGCATGATAAATGCCCACTTGTGCTTGTTGGCGTACCAACCTTGTAAAGTTTCTTTGGCTTTACCTTTTTGCATTATTTGGTTACCTCCTAAAAAAATTTTTTTATTTTAATCTCCGAATTGACGGAGTTTGTTTTTGCAAGTTATCCACACCGTTGACGGTAAAAACGGATAATCGCCTACGTGTTTTCGTTTTCGACGAAACGAAAACTGCCCATGGGCAGCGCCATGTTGATTTTTAATTATGTATTAGTCACAAGCAAAAATCTTGCCGCGACGCGCTACGCTTTGTATCTTGCGCGTTCTATGCACAGAGTCCAACCTTCAACAAGCTTGGAGCGTTTTTCCTCATCCATAGAGGGTTTGAACACCCGTTCGATCTCCTTGTTGAATTTGATGTCCTCAATGTCCTTCCAATAGCCGACAGTGAGCCCCGCAAGATAGCAAGCGCCGAGAGCGGTCGTCTCGATGACCTTGGGACGAACAACGTCCGTTTTGAGTATGTCTGCCTGAAATTGCAGCAAAAAGTTGTTTGCGCTTGCGCCGCCGTCCACGTTGAGCGACGTGATGGGACTGCCGAGGTCCTTTTCCATAGCTTTCGCCACGTCGTACACCTGGTAGGCGATGGATTCCAGAGCGGCTCGGATAAAATGTTCCTTTTTTGTGCCGCGCGTAAGTCCGTAAACCGTTCCGCGCACTTTGGGATCCCAATAGGGCGCGCCCAAGCCCACAAAAGCGGGAATGAGGTACACGCCGTTGGCGTCCTCGACGGAAAGCGCGTAGCGTTCCGTTTCGGCAGCGACGCGTATCATACGCATTTCGTCGCGCAGCCACTGAACGATCGCCCCGCCCATAAACACGCTGCCTTCCAACACGTAGTCGGGCTTGTCCGTCAAGCTTGCGGCGAGAGTAGTCACCAAGCCGTTGGAGCGGACGGGCTTGTCGCCCGTGTTCATAAGCAGAAAACAGCCCGTGCCGTAGGTGTTTTTCATCGAGCCGCGCTCTACGCACAGTTGCCCGAAAAGCGCCGACTGTTGGTCGCCGACTACGCCGCAAATGGGAATGTTGGCGCCCACCACCGTAGAATCGGCATTGCCGTAGTTGTAACCGGAGGGACGTACTTCGGGGAGCATACACCTCGGAATGTCAAACAGTTTGAGCAGATCGTCATCCCAACTCAGCGTGTGAATGTTGTACAGCATGGTGCGGCTTGCGTTGGTATAGTCGGTGGCGAAGATCCTGCCCTTGCTGAGATTCCACATCAGATAGGTGTCCACGGTACCGAACAACAGCTCGCCGCGTTCGGCACGCTCACGCGCGCCCTCTACGTTGTCCAATATCCATTTGATCTTGGTCGCAGAAAAATACGCGTCCAAAACAAGCCCCGTCTTGTCGTAAATCAGTTTGTCCAAGCCCTGCTGCCGCAGTTGCTCGCAGTAGTCCATTGTGCGACGGCATTGCCACACAATGGCGTTGTAAACGGGCTTGCCCGTATTTTTGTCCCAAACAATGGTCGTTTCGCGTTGGTTGGTTATGCCTATTGCAACGATATCCTGGCTGGATACGCCCGCGCGCACCAACGCTTCGGGAATGACCCCGACCTGACTGCCCAAAATCTCCTGCGGCTCGTGTTCTACCCAACCCGTGTGCGGATAGACCTGTTTGAATTCCTGTTGAGCGCTGCCCACTATCTGACCGTTGCGATCGAAAACTATCGCGCGAGAGCTGGTAGTGCCTTGATCCAATGCAAGAACGTACTTCATTTTACCGTTACCTCAAATCAAATTGCCTTGGCGTTGCGAGTTGCAACAATATCCACGCCTGTGCCGCACACGTCGGTGTAAAGCACGTCACCGATATGCACGGGCGCTTTGGCGCGCACCGTCCGAATGACCGCAATGCAGTCGAAGATCTTTTCCTTGGGGATGGGCGCAGCCGTCTTGACGGACACGCGCAGCACATCGCCGCCGTCCACCGGCACAGAATCGGTGACCATGCGCTTGGGAGCGGTAACCTCGCTGATGGCATAGATCTTGCCGCGGGGACAAGTGTTTCCCGAAACCTTGATATCGTTCAAATCACTGTCGTCCACTTCCAAATGACAGCCGAGAGGACAGTTGATACAAATAAATTGCTTACTCATTTTGTGCCTCCTAACAGAGTTACTTCCAGCTTGGAGCCGTGCTTGACGCGTTCCACCAATTCGCTGTTGAGCACCACCGTTTCCATTTCGCCGGGGGTCACTATGGGACGTCTGCGCGAAACTATCTTTTCGCCGTCCAAAAGCACGGCAAGCTCCACATTGCGAAATGCGTTTGCAACGCGCATGCGCAAGCTGATTTGTTCGTAATTGGTATCCTTGCGGATCTTTTGCGGAACTACGTAACGCACGCCGTTGGTGCCGCAGGTGGGGACGTATTCCGTTGCCGTCATGCCGTTTTGCACGTATGCTGCGGCGCATTTACCCGCGTGAGTGCTTTCCTCGCTGACGTAGTCCACAAGGTCGTGTACGTGCAACACGTTGCCGCATTCAAAAATACCCTCGACGCTCGTCATCATCTGATCGTCTACGATCGCGCCGTTGGTAACGGGGCTGAGCTGCACTCCCGCATAGCCCGCAAGCTCGTTTTCGGGCAGAAGTCCGACGGAAAGAAGCAGCGTGTCGCAAGCGATTTCTTGCGCGGTTGACATAATGGGTTGCAATTTTTCGTCTACTTGCGCAATTACCACCGAGGAAACTCTGCCGTTTGTCGCCTTGATATCCACCACCGTATGACTGAACATCAATGGGATTCCGAAGTCGTTGAGACACTGCACGATGTTACGATTGAGACCGGACGAATAGGGCATCAACTCCACAACGGCCTTGACTTTGGCGCCTTCGAAGGTCATACGACGCGCCATTATCAAGCCAATGTCGCCCGATCCGAGAATGACGACTTCTCTGCCGGGCATAAGTCCGTCTATATTTACTAATTTTTGCGCCGTGCCCGCGGAAAAGATCCCCGCCGCACGCGCGCCCGCAATATTTATGCCGCCGCGAGGACGCTCTCGGCATCCGCAGGTCAAAACTATTGCTTTGGCTTTGATTTTTTGCAAGCCGTCCTTTTCGCTGACATAGGTTACGACCTTGTCGGCGCTTACATTGATGACGGTGCTGCCCAAACGATACTCGATACCGCGGTCGTACACCAACTGTTCGAAGCGAGCGGCGTACTCAGGTCCGGTCAATTCTTCTTTGAAGGTGTGCAAACCGAATCCGTTGTGAATGCATTGATTGAGTATGCCGCCGAGATTTTCCTCGCGTTCCAATATCACGATGTCTCTCGCGCCGACATCATAAGCCGCCGTGGCTGCCGCAAGTCCCGCGGGACCGCCGCCGACGATAACTATATCTCTGTTTGTCATTCCGTCCTCCCCACCACCACGTGGCTACCCTTGCCGAACTTGGTGATTTCCGTCATATCCTTGCCCAACTCGCGGCAAAGTATCTCCATTACTCGCGGAGTGCAAAAGCCCATTTGACAACGTCCCATTCCCGCTCGCGTGCGGCGCTTTACGCCGTCCAGATCCGTTGCTCCCACGGGGCGGCGGATACTGTCCACTATCTCGCCTTCCGTCACGTTTTCGCAACGACAAACGATCCTGCCGTACAGCGGATTTGTGGCTATGAGCGCCTCGCGCTCGCTGTCGCTCATCTTGGCAAAACACGGTATTCCCTTGCGGCGCGAAACAAAGTTTTTGTTTCTTTCCGCATGCAGCTTGTCGGCAACTTGTTTTGCCACGTCTACCGCAATGGCGGGGGCAGATGTCAATCCCGGCGATTCGATGCCCGCCACGTTGAAGAAATTGTCCACATCGCTCTCGCCGATAATGAAGTCGCCTTCGTCGGCATGCGCTCTGAGCCCCGCAAACTGCGTTATTATGTTGCGGCGCGCAAGAGAGGGAACGCTGACTGCTGCGGTGTTGAACGCCTTGTTGAGCCCATCGAAAGTCGTGTCCACATCGTCCTTGTCGTCAATATCCAACGCTGTCGGTCCGACGATAATGTTGCCGTGCGTCGTGGGCGCGACCAACACGCCCTTGCCCATAGCCGACGGCAATTGGAACAAGGTCTTGTCCGTCAGACCGCCGCATTTTTTGTCCAACAAGCAGTACTCGCCTTTGCGCGCGGTGATCTTGAAGATATGTTTGTCGGATACCATTGCGTAAATGCTGTCGGCATATACGCCGGCGCAGTTGATGACAGCGCGGGCAGACAGGGTCTTGTCCGTCATTTTCACCTCAAAACCGTCTTTCGTCCTTTGTATGCCGATTATTTCTTCATTCAGCAAAAATTCCACTCCGTTGACGGCGGCGTTTTCCGCATAGGCAACGGTCATTTCGTAAGGACTGACAATACCGCTTGTTTCGGCATACAGCGCCGCGACTACCTTGTCCGATACGTTCGGCTCCATCGCGCGAACTTGATCTCCCTCCAAAACGGAAAGTCCCTTGACTCCGTTGCGAATGCCCTGCTCCATCAATTCGACAAGCTTGCCGCGCTCGTTTTCGTCGAAACAAAGCACAAACGCGCCGTTTTGACGGTAAGGAAAGTCCAACTCCTTGGACAACTCCGGAAACATCCTTGCGCCCAACACGTTGTAAATGGCTTTGTTTGTGCCCGTATGCGCGTCAAATCCGGCGTGCACAATGCCGGAGTTGGCTTTACTTGTGCCCATTGCGACGTCGTTTTCTTTGTCCGCTACGGCAATGCGCAAATTCCATCCGGACAGTTCGCGAGCGACGGAACAACCGACTACTCCTGCCCCGACGATCAATACGTCATACATATCGTCACCTCGTTTTTATTTGATTATGTGATACAAATTTAATACGCGTTTTATCGAATAATGTCAATACGAAATAAAAAAAATGATAAAATTCCTATTGTATTTACTATTGATTTCGCTTTTTAACAACAAAATCATAACAAGTCGCCTTACAAAATTGCCGATTTTGTAAGTATGGGTCAAAAAAATGCCCCCGCCGAAGCGGGAGCATTTTTTTATTTACTTGCGTTCGATGAGCCGCATCGCCCTGTCGTAAACGTCCTGTTCGGTGAGACCGTAGTCCCGTTTGAGGTCGTTGACGCTGCCCACCTGAGTGAGCTTGTCGCGCACTGCCACCGCGTCGCAAAGAGTGGGCTCGTTGGCGGAAAGCAATTCCGTCACGGCTCCGTACAGTCCGCCGTGGATGCTGTGATTTTCCACCGTCAAAACGCGCTTGGTCTTGCGCGCGGACTGCAAGATCGCTTGCTCGTCCAAGGGCTTTACGGTGTGAATGCCGAGCAGATCTACGGTTTTGCCCTCTTGTATAAGTTTGTCCGCAGCCCGAACCGCGTCAAACAGCATAGTGCCGCTTGCAACTATGGTGATATCCTTGCCGTCGCGCAGCTTGTCCGCCTTGCCGAACTCGAACTTGTAGTCCTCTCCGAACAAAACGTCCGTCTGCTTGCGCACGACGCGTATATACATAGGTCCTTTGTGCTGCACGATGTAGGGCAAAGCCTTTCTCAATTGCACGCCGTCCACAATGTCCAGCACAGCTATGTTGCAAAACGCGCGTATAGTGGCGATATCCTCAAAGCTCATATGCGTGCCGCCGTTGGACCCCGTGTGTACGCCGGGATCGAAGGCGATCATACGGACGTTCTGCTCCGAATAACACACCGATACGGCGATCTGATCCAACGCTCTGCGCGCCACAAAGGGCACAAAGGTGTGAATGAAAGGTATGTATCCGCTTGCGGCAAGTCCCGCCGCGATACAAGCCATGTTTGCCTCGGCGATACCCACCTCTATACATCTGTCGGGAAACTCCGCATAAAGCGGCTTGGTGCCGCCCGCCCCCGCAAGGTCCGCGTCCAGAACTATTATTTTGTCGTTTTCTCTCATAAGCGCGGCAAGCTCGCCGACGTATTCTTTTCTCAATTCCATAACGATAACCTCACTTCAATTCTTCCATAGCAGCCGCATACTGCTCGTCCGTGACGGTCGTGCTGTGTACTCCCGCACCCATTGCCTCGTAAAAGCTTACGCCCTTGCCCTTGACGGTATCCATCACGATACACTGCGGTTTGCCGTTGCGGGCGGACTTGGCTTTGACGATAGCCTTGTCCAAGGCGTCGAAGTCGTGTCCGTTTACGCGCTGCGCGTCAAAGCCGAAAGCTTCGAACTTGCCGCATATATCCTCGACGTTCATCACGTCCTTGGTCGCGCCGTCTATTTGCAGCTTGTTGCTGTCCACGATCACGACGATGTGATCCAACTTTTTGTGAGCGGCAAACATTGCGCCTTCCCAATTTTGCCCCTCTTGCAATTCGCCGTCGCCCGTGATGACGTAAACGTATCTGTCAATGCCTTTGAGTCGGTCGGCGACAGCCAATCCGCAAGCGCAGGACAAGCCCTGTCCGAGACTGCCCGCAGTCATATCCACCCCCGGAGTGAGATTGATGTTGACGTGGCTGGGCAGCCTTGTGCCCAGCTTGTTGAGGGTGTCCAACCACTCCACGGGGAAAAATCCCTTGATTGCCAGCGTCGCGTACAGAGCGGGACCCGCATGTCCCTTGCTTAGTACCAGCTTGTCGCGGTCGTCCTTCTTGGGGTCGGCGGGATCTACGTGCATATGCTTGGAATAAAGCACGGCAAGCACGTCCACGATGGAGAGACTGCCTCCGACGTGTCCCGAACCTTGCGAATGCAGACATCTCAATGTGTTTCGTCTGATCTCTTTGCTGAAACTTGCTACATCCATAATATTACCACCTCTTGTATATTTTTTTGCGCACTTGTGCTAAACGGTTAGCTTTCCCGTGCGATCGTGACATGTGAAATATATTATTTGCGCGCGGGACGAAAGCTTTTTGAGCAGGTTCGTCGCGCGAAGAAAATTGTACTCGTCGTAGTTGACGAACGCGTCGTCCACGATGAGAAAGGGTACCGCTCCGTCGTAAAGCAATTCGGACAGCGCCACGCGGAAGCACAAAAGAGCTATCTCCCTCAGCCCGCGGCTGAATTCGCTCATCGGCTTGGTCACTTGATTTTCGCGAAGGCTGAGGGCGAATTTGCCGTCCGACACCACCTCGATGTCCGTTGCGGAAATTTCCTTCATCAGCTCCGTGGTACGGCGGCAAAGACGGGGCAAATAGCTGCCGGAAAGGTTTTCCTTTGCTTTTACGAGCAATTGCGCCACGGTATCCGCCACTCGGTAGCGATACTCCTCCCGCGCAAGCTGCTCCTTGACGTCCAAAATACGATCTTCTATTTGTACGGCGTCGGTATTTAGACGCTTGCTCTCTTCGTTTAGCGAAACCTCCTCTTGCAACAAGGCGTCGCTTTGAAGGGACAGCCGCTTTTCCTCTTGCGCGCAGGCGTCGACGTTTTGTTGCAGCACAGACAGATCGGCGGCGGGTTTTACCAGATTTACGAGCGTTTCGCGCAGCCGCAGATCGCTTTGATAACGCGAACGCATATCCCACAACGCGCGGCGCGTCGCCTCCAAATCGTTGCCCTCGAAAACATATTTGCCCGCAATGCCGAAGTATTCCGCCGTCAGCTTTTCCCTCTGTTCGGCAAGAGAGACCTTGCGTTCCTTTTTGGAAACGATGAAAAAGCAGCTTGCAACAGCCGCTACGATCGCCGCCACCCCCGCGACCGTTCCCGCGGCAACGGGTATCACGCCCGCTACGCCGAGCGCAACAAGCGCCGCGCCGAGCAGGGCAAGCGCCGCCGCCATACCCGCCAACCACCAACGCTTGCGAGCGATCGTTTCAACGCGAAATTCGGGTGTTTGCGAGATCTGTGCGTACAGCTCTTCGCAACGCGATATATCCGTTTCCGCTTGCGGCGGTACGCGACTGAGATTTTCTTCCACTTGGCTCAACCGCATACGCGCGGCTTTTTCTTCGTCGGAGGGCGAAGCCTGAGCAAGCTGTCTGCGCAAACGCTCGCTTTCGGAACGGTTTGCCGCTTGCTTTTTTTGCAATTCCGCACGTTCGGAGGAAATTGCGCGCAAACGGTTTTCTATCTGCGTTTTGCGCCGCTTTGCCGCGTTGACGTCGTACAGTTCGCGCTCCAAATCGCTTTGCTTTTGTTGCAGATCGGAAATACGTCCGCCGACTCCTCTTTCGTAGCGAAGCGCCTTTTTGAAGTCGCGCAGCTTTGCTTGTATTTTATCATAGTCGTCGGCGCTGTTTTCCACCAAATTTGCAAGACGCGACTCCAAATTGTCGTTTGAGCTAAGCTCCACCGCCTCTTGCGGAAAATACGCCGATCGGTCGTAGCTGTCCGCAGTGAGCCCCAACAACACTTCGCCGGGCTGCATTTGCCATTGCATTTCCTTGCCGGTGTTTTCGTTGGTGACGCGGCATTTTTCCGCCCGTGCGGTCGCTCCGAAAAAGCGCTCGATACGGTAGACCTCGCCGTTGTGCTCCAACTGCATGCTGCCGCCGAAACGCTCGGCGCCGCCCCAGGGCTGAAAGTGCGACGCGTCCGTCGCCCCGCCGGAGTGACGGTAGGTAAAGCCGTACAGCATGGCGCGAATAAAGCTTGCCACGGTGGTTTTGCCGAAGCCGTTGGCGCGTTGTATCACGTTTAATCCTTGACGGAAATTTATCCGAACGTCTTTGAGTTTGCCGAAGGCGACTATGTCCAAAGAAACTATCCTCATTGCGGCGCCTCCCCGCTCAAAACGGCAAGTCCCATTTTCAGCACGTCCTTTTTAAGCTGTTCGTCGGAAAGCTGCATTGCAAGCTTGACGAATTCGCCGCGTAAGGACACCTCTTCCGAGACGGCTCGAATATCCGTCTTGGCGGAGGTCTCGTCTTTTATCCGCAGGGCGAAAAATTTGCCCTCCAACACGCGCGACGCCACCATAGACAGGTGCAAACCGTCGCTCAGTTCGCCGCAAAACACGGCGTTCAGATAGTTGCGCTTGGACGCGTCGGCGACTGCGTCGGAAATCGTTCTCTCCAAGGCGAGGTCGCTCTGCACGCCCGTTACGTCTATCCGCTTGGTTACGACGGTGCGTAGCGCCTGATTTACAAATTTTATCTTGTCCGCGTCGGTATCTATCTCGACAAAACCCGTTTGCGCGCATTCGTCAAAGCCGCGAGACTCCAACGCGCCGCAATAGCTTGCGCGTACTTTTCCGAACCTGTATTCGCAAAACGCGTGTCTGTGTCCCAACGCCACGTATTTTGCGCCGCAGGAGGCAAGCACGTTTTTGTCTATCGCCCCGTAGCTCGGATCGTCCACGTCTCCGTGCAAAACGACGATGTTGTATCTCGCGCCGTCGAGGCGCAGGCGCAGCCAATTTTCCTCGTCGTTTACGCCCAATTCGCGTCCGCAAACGGTCACGTTGCCGAGTTCGTAGTACGTCCAATCCTCTCCGAAAAATTTTATCTGCGGACAAAGACCTTTCAACAACGCGTAGGGCGCCGATCCGCCGTGATTGCCCCTCAATACAAACCAATCGGCTTTGCTGCGAGACACGATGTCCGCTACGCTCCTTACCGTCTGCTCGGACGCGTTGTTTTCGTCAAACAGATCGCCCGCGACAATGACGGCGCGAACGCCGCAGTTGTCCGCATACGCCGAAAGCTCGTTCAAGGCGGAAAGCAGCTCGTGCCTCCGTCCGTTCGGATCCGCCACCCCGCATAAAGGCGAATCGAGATGTATATCTGCCGTATGGATAATTTTCATAAATTCAATTGTATCACAAAGCTTGAAAACTTTCAATAGCAATTGCAGATCGACGAAACAAAAAAATGCCGTTGGGACAAATTCGGGTCCCAACGGCGGTAATAGAATAATGCGTCGTTTTACTTGCCGATCTGCATGCAGGCACGGTCAAGCGTCAATGCGGCGATAAATGCCGATTGTTCTTCGCAAATTTCGCAAGCGTCCTTTTGATCGTTGTCGTTTTCACCGAAATTAAACATGACGTATTACCTCCCTTTTCGATATTGTGACTTGCCCTTATTGAAGGACTTGATATTGATTCATTGCAAATCCCAAAGCAAATATATAGCTTATCTGCTGATCGTCAAAGTCACGCGCGATCTCTTCTTCGTAAAGATCTTGTTGTAAAAACATTTTCGTAACCTCCTTTTTGTTTTCTTTTTTTCACGTATATTATATCCATATCGTTGCCGATCGGTTTGCAATTTCTTGCGATAAACTAACACAAAACTGTTTTTTTGCGGCAAATCGTTTGCAAAAAACTCCTTTTCGTGTATAATGATAGTGAGGAAACGATGAATTATACGGATTTTCACTCTGTAAACAGCACAAATATCAAGCAGTACAAAGAGAAAACCGTCCACGGGACGGCGCTGCTGCCCTTTGCGCGCTATCACACGAGCATTTCCGAAATGCTGCCCTTTTATCCGATACATTGGCACGAGGAAATGGAAATAATAAAGGTTCAAAGCGGCAAGGGACTGTTTTGCGTGGACGGAAAACGCTACGAAGCGAACGCGGGAGACATTCTTATACTGCGCCCGTTCGTTATGCACTCCATCAACCGCCTCAACGACAACGATATGGAAATAGACGCAATCGTGTTCAACCTGCGCCTGCTGGAAACGGGAGAAGCGGACCTTTGCACGATAAAATACTTTGCGCCGCTGCTCAACGAGAAGCATTCCGTGCCCGTAGTGGTACGTACGACCGACGATTGGTATCACCCATTCGATCAAAGCATGACTTCCATATTGATGTGCGACCCGTCGCAAGAGGGCGCGGAGCTGGACATAAAGGCAAATCTTTATTGGATGTTTTACCACATCTACAACAACCGACTGCTGAACGCCTCGCAAAACGCCGTCGAGGACAAGCAGCAGTACACGGTACGCAAAGCGCTGGAATATATCCGCGCCGAATATATGAACCAAATCACCATAGAAAAAATCGCCAAACACTGCGGTTACAGCGAATTTTATATGATGAAGCTGTTTAAGCAATACACGGGAGTAAGCTGCGTGGATTACATCAACAATTACCGCCTGACCGTAGCGGGGAGACAGCTGCGCGACACGGACGACGAGATAGCGAGCGTCGCCTACGCCGTCGGCTTCAACAACGTAAGCTATTTCAACCGCCAATTCAGACGGGAATACGGCATGACCCCGCGCGAATTTCGCAAGCAGCGCGTGTAAACGACATTGTTTTTCAGCGACAAATTGTCCCGTACCCGTCGCCGTGCCGCGGCAAACTTTAAACTTGCAAACGGCAACAGTCAAAAGGTGAATTGTCAAACTAAGTGCAACACTTTGAAAGAAATTCATTAAATAAATCTATCGGTTTTCGGTAGTTTAATA
>CANQCN010000032.1 GCA_947589685.1 uncultured Clostridia bacterium | reverse complement strand
GTACCCTTCTGCTGCGAACGGTACACTTCCTGATAAATGGAGTTGGTTTTGAGCAGCTCCTCGTGAGTGCCTACGGCGTTGATCCTGCCGTCGTCCAGCACCACTATTTTGTCGCAGTCCTCTACCGAAGAGATACGCTGCGCGATGATTATCGTGGTCATATCGGCGCTCAGCTCTTTGAGTCCCTTGCGTATCTGCGCGTCGGTGGCGGTGTCGACGGCGCTCGTGGAGTCGTCGAGTATCATTATTTTGGGCTTTTTAAGCAGGGCGCGCGCAATGCACAAACGCTGCTTTTGTCCGCCCGAAACGTTTACGCCGCCCTGTCCGAGGTCGGTCTCGTAGCCGTTGGGGAAGGACATAATGAAGTCGTGAGCGCATGCCGCGCGGCAAGCCGCTTCGATCTCGTCCTGAGAGGCATTTTCGTTGCCCCATAGCAAATTTTGACGTATCGTACCGCTGAACAGCACGTTTTTTTGCAATACCATCGACACGCCCTCGCGCAGATTGTAGACGGAGTAATCTCTCACGTCCGTGCCGTCCACGAGTATGCGTCCGTCGTAAACGTCGTAAAAACGCGGTATCAGCTGCACAAGACTGCTTTTGCCGTCGCCCGTGCCGCCGATGATACCGACGCTTTCGCCGCTTTTGATATGTAGGTCTATATCCGTGAGGGTGAGGTTGTCGGCGTTGTCGGAATAACTGAAATCGACATGTTCGAAGTCGATACTGCCGCTATTTACCGTTTTGTCCTTTTGCTCGCCGTCGACGATGGAGGAATTTGTTTCCAACACCTCGAAAATACGGTCGATGGACGCGCGGGACATCACCAACTGTACCGCAATGAAGCATATCATCATTACCGAGCTGAGTATCTGCGTGCAGTAACTCATCATTGCCGTGAGCGTGCCGCCTTGCATCGTGTTGTTGGCGATCTCTCCTCCGCCGATGATGAGCAAGCCGATGATCGTGCCGTACATTATGCAGCTGGTGAGCGGGTTCATAAGTATCATCAGCTTTTCCGCTTTGAGCTGCGCCTTACGCACAGCCTCGGTGGATTCGCGATACTTCTGCTCCTCGTAGTCCTCGCGCACAAACGCCTTGACTACGCGTATCGCCACAAGATCCTCCTGCACGTCGGCGTTCATTTTGTCGTAGCGTTTGAGCATAGACTTGAACAGCGGATGTACCTTGATGGATATACAAGCCATAACTATCCCCAAAGCGGGAATGGCTACCAGGAATATCCATGCCATTTCCTTGTAGTTTACAAACGCCATTACGGTGCTGAAAATGAGCATCGCCGGCGCGCGTATGACGGTGCGGATGATCATCATAAAAGCGTTTTGCGCGTTGTTGACGTCCGTTGTGGAACGCGTGACCAAGGACGCGGTGCTGAATTTGTCCACGTTGGCGAAGCTGAAACTTTGTATCTTTTCAAACAGCATATGGCGCACGTTTTTGGAAAAGCCCGCGCCCGCAACGGCGCACAAACGTCCCGCCAGACCGCCGAACGTGAGAGAAAATATCGCCGAAACGACCATCAAAATGCCGTAGGTGTACACGGTGTTTAGCAAAATGTCGGCATTGCCCAACACGACCGTACCTATGGGGTATGTCAACAGACCGCGAGTGCCTCCTCGAAAATCGTACACGGTGAGCGCAGCCGTCAAGCCCGCGCCCGTCTCATCCACCGCATACAGCTGCATGGTATTGAGTATGTTGGACATAAATATCGGCAGCACCACTTCCAGCGCCGTTTCGCACAGCACCAGAATGACGGTGAATATGGATTGGACCTCGTAGCCCTTGCCTCCTTTTAGCAGTTTTCTTATCAAATTTTTTGCCCCCTTTGTCAATGTTTCCTTCTGCCGAGGAAACTTAGGTTAAAATGCGAATTTCAGTTTCTATATTATATACAACCAAACAAAAAGTGTAAACCGTTTTGACACGGCGCTTACAAATTGTCAGGCAATATTCGGAGCGTACACGTACTGAGTGGCGGTGACGGTAGCCGTCTTGACGACGGAATCGACGTAGTTGCGCGCCATGCCGAATATGTTGCGTGAGGACAGGATGTCCTTGTACTCGATAGTTACCGCGTCGCCCGCTTTGACGTTCATCAAGGCATTGTTGGCTATCGCGACAAGCGCGTAGGAGCTGCCGCCGCTTTGAGACAGATCCACCGCTTTGCCGTTGACGGAAACGGATACCACCGCTTTGGAACCGCTGCCCCACAATTGATAAAACGGGCTGTCGTAGGTGCTTGCCGCCGCGATAAGATAGTTGTCGCGCGAAGTAAGCGTCGACGACGAGTACAGCGTGGCAACGGAAAAGCTTACGTCCAGCTTGGCGTCGCCTTCGACGTAACCGTACGCCGTGACCTTGCCGCCGCTTTCCTCGTGGGTGTCGATCAACGACTTGACGGCATATCGGACGTCGTTGGCGGGTATGGCGAAATTCAATCCCTCCACCGACTGCTCGTTGTAGGTGTCGTAGCCGCTGTTGATGACGCCCACAAGCTCTCCCTGCGAGTTGAACAGTCCGCCGCCGGAATTGCCGCCGTTGATGGACGCGTCCGTCTGCATAAGCGTCATAGTGCCGATCTGCTCTACGTTGACCTGCCGCTGGGTGGCGGACACTATGCCGTGAGTGACCGTTCCGCCGAGTATGCCCAACGGATTGCCTATCGCGTAGACCTCGGTGCCCACCTTGACGGAGTCGCTGTCGGCGATGAACACCGCCGTTTGCAAAACGACGCTTGATCGAGGCGCGATCGTCAGCACGGCGATATCCCTTTTGAGCGAGCTGCCTATCAGCTGCGCGTCGTACACAGAGGTGGATTCCGTCCCGTCCTCCGCAATGGACAGCACATCAACGGAAAAACTGCTGCCGCCGTCGATAACGTGATGATTGGTAACAATGAAGTACTGACCCGATTCCTCCGAATGTCCGACGATGACCCCGCTGCCCGCGGCGGTGGCTTCCTCGCCGTAGCTCGTCACGTCCACCACAGTGGGACGTATGCGGGCAAGCATATCCGTCATATCGTCGGAGTAGGAGGCGGGCGTTGCCTGCCGGATATCCACGGTGTAGTTGCTGACCTCTTTGTTCGTCACAAAGGAACAGCCGGCAAACATCGCGCAACATAGGGAAAGTATCGCGATAAATACCAAAACATTGCTGTGTTTTTTCATCTTTTTCTCCTAATTGTCACAACAGCGCCGAGATCTTTCGAGAATTTTGAGCGCGTTGTCGTTTATCACGCCGAAACAGCGGTAAATGGCCGCCACGTCCTCTTCCGTCAGCCCCTCGCGCAGTTTGCGGCTTGTTGCTTCGCACTCGTCGAAGCATTGGCGGACGATATTTTCGCCCTTGTCGGTAAGCGACAATATTACTTTGCGCCTGTCCGCCGCCTTGTATTCTCTCAACAGATACCCCTGCTGCACCAGACTTTCCACGTGAACGGATATGGTGTTCTTTTTGATACGGTGCTTGTGTTCGATGCCCGCGGCGGTCGGCTCGTCCGAATGTATTTTGAGAAATGTGAGCATATGCACATCCAACGGAGTGAGACCGTTTGCCCGCCCCACCGACTCGTCTACGCACTGCTTTACCAAAAAAATATTGTGAATATAGTCCAGCAATTCGTCTTTTTTCATTGAGGCTCCTTTATTTTTACAAAAAATTGTCCCAAACGGGACTTTCCTTAATGGTACAACTTAAAAGAAACATTGTCAAGCAAAAAGCGGCTCGGATAACAAAAAAAGATTCTATAATAAATATCGAAGTGTAGCAAAATATAACGGCGATATAAAACGGATAGTTTCCAATCAAACTCCGCAATCACGGACCTGCGCCGAGATTGCGGTCTGCCCCGGAGATGCCGAGGGTATGGGAGACCTCGGCGAAAGTCTTTCCGACCGCGCGTGCGTTCACGCACAACTCCCAAGTCCGACTGCGGCGGCGCGTAAGCGCACATCGTGTCGATTGCGCATGCGTTGCGCAGCAGCAAGCAATCGACCGACGCACGTGTGGTCGGTAGGCTCAAATGGCAAATGTGGGGGTGGAAAAACGAGTTTAGTATTGCTTCTTACTTATGCACCCCCACATTTGACATAGAGCCAAAAAATCACCGCTTTGTCAGCGGTGAGATTTGTCAGCAGTGAGATTAGAACCGAGGGTCACTTTTCGAAGAAAATAACATTTTTTTCGCCGAGAATGTCCGCCAACTCGTAGGTTATGCCCGGACAGTTGCGAACGCATGCGTCCAGCTTGTAGGCGGTGCCCTCTATTTTGATCTTGACGGGAATGTCTCCCTCGTACTGTTGCAGCGTATCCAGCACGCGGGCGTACTTTTCTTCGTCGCGCTCTTCCATTTTGAGCCAAAGCGTAATATTGCGCGTATGCTCGGCAGCGCGTTCTCTCTTCGCCTCGTCGGTGCGAGGGTTGATAAGCTCGCGAATGTTGATCTTGTAGGAGTCGCGCGATTCGGAAAGGTTGCCGCGCACCACGAGAAAACTGTCCTCGGCAAAGAGATTTTTGTATTTTTCGTAGAGAGCGCCGAAAAGCCCCACTTCTATTGAGTCGTACTTGTCCTCCAACACGCCGAAAGCCAAACGTTGATTGTCCTTGCCGACGGTGACGCGAATGTCGCGCAATATGCCGCCCGTGGTAACAAATCGCTTCTCCACCTTGGGGCGGACGAGTTCGCCGTCCTCGGAGCCTTCGGGCACGTAAGCCATCGTTTCGGAGGTGTCGAAGTCGAAGAGGAACCGTTGAGCTATCTCGTCGTAGTCGTCCAACGGACTGCCCGTCATATATACGCCCAAAACCTCGTTTTCGTAGTTGTACAGCACGTCTTTGCTAAATTCTTTCAACTGCTTGCGCGCCGAGTTTACGCTCGGCTTGATGTCGGGCACAAGGTCGAATATGGATATTTGCCCCGTCGCGCGCGTTTTGAGGTTTTCCATAGACTCGTTGTACTCTTCGTTGTAGTAGGCAAGCATATCGGCGCGGGTACGCCCGAAGCAATCGAACGCGCCGCCCTTGATGAAGTTTTCCACCATACGCTTGTTGATGAAGCTTTGTCCCTCGCGCGTAACGGCCGTCGTTTCGCGCTCGTAGCAGCGTTCGAACAGATCCTGCATATCCTTGAATTCGCCGCCCCGTTCGCGCTCATCCACTATCTTCTTTACAACGCCGACGCCTATATTGCGGATACCTCCCAAGCCGAAACGGATAGCGCCGTTTTCCACGCGGAATTCGTCGCGGCTCTTGTTGATGTCGGGCGGCAGCACCGCTATGCCCTGAGACTTGGCGTAAGCCATATATTTTTTGATCTGCGAAATGTCGCTGATACGGTTGTTGAGCAAAGCGCAAATAAACTCTACGGGATAGTAGTTTTTGAGCCACGCCGTTTGATATGTCACGTATGCGTAGCATGTGGCGTGGGATTTGTTGAAGGCATACTGCGAAAAGTCGTCAAGCTGTTTGTATATTTCCAGCGCGACGTCCTCCGGAATGCCGTTTTTGACGCAGCCGGGCACCGTTTCGCCGTTGGTCCAGGTGCCGCCGTGTACGAACAGCTCGCCGAGATCCTTCATCATCTGCGCCTTTTTTTTGCTCATAGCGTAGCGAACGTTGTCCGCAAGCGCCATCGAAAAGCCCGCCAACTTTTGCACCAACTGCATTACCTGCTCCTGATAGACGATACAGCCGTTGGTGACGGCAAGAATGGATTCCATAGACGGGTGCAGATACTTTATCTTGGATTTGTCGAACTTGCAGTCGATGTAATTGCCGATGTACTGCATCGGTCCGGGACGGTAAAGGCTGATACCGGCGATTATTTCTTCCAAATGAGCGGGCTTCATCTTGCGCATAAGGTCGCACATTCCGCCGCTTTCAAGCTGGAAGATACACATCGTATCCCCGCCTGAGATCAGGTTGAACACGTTGGGGTCGTCGTAGTTGTCCGCGCCGAATTCCACCTTTACGCCGTGTTCTTCATACACGTAGTCGCACGCCTTTTTGATGTCGGTAAGGGTACGCAGACCGAGGAAGTCCATTTTAAGCAGCCCCAGCTCCTCCACTTCGGTCATTGTGTACTGCGTGGTAACTATGCCGCCCTTGGCAAGAGAACCGCCGTTTGTCTGCAAAGGCACGTGGTCGCTTACCTTTTCGCGGCAGATCACCACGCCCGCCGCGTGCATGCCCGTCTGACGGGGAGAACCTTCGAGGCGCATGGCGATATTGATGAGCTTGTGAGTACTCGGATCGTTGTAAGCGCGGATCAATTCGTCGGAAATGTACTTGTCCGCTTCCTTTTTGTAAGGCACTTTGCCGAGCAGGTGTCTCAGCGTGTACTTGAAGTTGTCGGGGACCATCTTTGCCAGACGGTTGGATTCGCTTATCGGAAAACGCAGCACCCGCGCAACGTCGCGAATGGCATTTTTGGCAGCCATTGTGCCGAAAGTGACGATCTGGCACACGTTGTCGTTGCCGTATTTGCGATGAACGTAGTCTATCACCTCGCCCCGACGGTCCATACAGAAATCCACGTCGAAGTCGGGCATAGATTTGCGTTCGGGGTTGAGAAAACGCTCGAACATCAAGTTGAAGCGGAAGGGCTCCACTTCCGTTATGCCTATCAGGTAGGCTATCACGCTGCCCGCGCCGCTGCCGCGACCGGGTCCGACGGGAATACCGTTCGTCTTGGCGTAGTTGATGAAATCCCACACGATGAGGTAGTAATCCACAAAGCCCATTTTGCATATAACGTCGTACTCGTACTTTATGCGATTGAGTATTTCCTCGGTGGGGTTTGGATATTTCTTTTCAAGACCTTGCTGCACGAGATGCCACAAATACTCCGGCGAGGACATGCCGTCGGGCGGAGTGTAGAGCGGCAACAGCTTTTCTTTGCCGAAGTCGACGTTGCACTTGTCGGCGATTTCGAGAGTGGTATCCATAGCTTCCGGCAAATTGGGAAACAGCATTGCCATCTCGTCATAGCTTTTCAGGTAAAATTCCTCGCCTTGAAATTTCATTCTGTCCGCGTCGTCCAGATACTTTCCCATCTGCACGCACAGCATAACGTCCTGTATTTCGGCGTCCTCGCGGTTAAGATAGTGAACGTCGTTGGTGACGACGATCTTTATGCCGAGTTCGTGCGCCAACTGCACCAATTGCGGCATTACCGCGTCCTCGTCGGCTATTCCGTGGCGTTGAATTTCGATATAGTAGTCGTCGCCGAACAGCTCCTTGTATTGAAGAGCCAATTCGCGCGCCTCGTCGGGACGGTCGGCAAGCAACAGCCGCGGCAGCTGTCCCGCGATACAAGCGGAAAGGCAAACAAGCCCCTCGCTGTACATTTTGAGCGTTTCGAAATCTATACGAGGCTTGTAGTAAAAACCTTCGACAAAGGCAATGGAGTTGAGTCTGCACAGGTTGTAGTACCCCGTGTTGTTTTTTGCAAGCAAAATGAGGTGAAAATATTCCTTGTTTTCAAACCCGACGCTGTGCAGATTTTCGCACATATAAAACTCGCAGCCGATTATCGGCTTTACGCCCGCTTCCTTGGCGGCTTTCAAAAACTTCCAGGCGCAGTACATATTGCCGTGGTCGGTGACGGCTACGGCGGGCATGTTGAGTTCCTTGCAGCGCACCAACATTTCGTCTATGCGGGTGGCGCCGTCAAGCAAGCTGTATTCGGTGTGTAAATGCAGATGAACAAACGGTTTCATAACTTTTTCCTTTGTTGTCGGGCTATATCCATCAATTTTGTAAAGCGATGATTGGCGCCGCTTTTGGATATGTGCAATCGGCGGGCGATCTCTTCCAGCGTGGCTTCCGGTTCCGCCTCGCGCAGCAGCGCGATCTCTTTGAGACTGTCGGGCAACGCGTCAAAACGTCCTTGACTTCGCAGTTCGGCGATGGCGTCGAGCTGTTTGCCGGAGGCGGCGACGGTCTTTTCGATATTGGCGACCTCGCAGTTGCTTTGGCGGTTCACGTCGTTGCGAACGCTGCGGGTAATGATGACGTTTTCGAGATACAGCTTGGCGGCGGTGGCGTTGACGTACACGAGGAAATCCGCAATGCGCTCGCTGTCTTTGAGGTACAGCACCGTGTGATTTTTGCGCGGCGTCTCGCGAAATTCCGCCGCGGAATAGGCTGCGCTGACGGCGCGGGCGAAGTCCCTATCGGTAAAACGAAGTTCGAGGTGATACTTGGCTCCGCCTACGGAATCCGACACGTCCTCCGTTTGCGGAATGACCACCGAACCGCACGCCGAAAACAATCCTTGCATAAACGCCTTGCGACAACACGCCTCGGCAGGCACGAGCGCCGACGGATCGGCAAAGCCCAACGCGCCGTCGCCGTCCCGCAAGGTCAAGCCCAGCTTTTCGCCCAACGCAGCCTCGAACCTGCAACTGTACACCGCCGTGCCCTTGGCGGACATATTGTAGGCGGAAATGTGCGATTTGACTCCGAGACGCTCCTGCGCGATGTTGCCTATCAAATTCAAAAACTCAACGTTGTCGCTTTCCACGCTGAAACAGTAGCCGAAACGCTCCAACGTAAGCGACCCCACCGCTTTAAGCACAGCCGTCAGAAAGGCCGCCGCGCAGCAAGGCTTGGCGTTGCGCGCCGAACGCAATATTTCATTCTTTACGCTCTGCGAAAAGGTCATTTTTCTCCTCTTTGAAGTTTATCAGCCGCACTTCGGTCTTGGCTGTGATGCCGTAGCGATCGAGCAGCGCGCGCCGTAAACGCCGTATGATTAAGTATATATCCAAAGAGGTGGATTTGTCAATATTTACAACGAAACCCGCGTGTTTTGTCGACACCTCCGCTCCGCCCACGCGGTAGCCCTTGAAGCCCATTTCGTCGATGAGCCGAGATAGGGCGACCGAGTCGTGAAAAAGGACGCAGCCCGCCGAACGATATTCCAAAGGCTGAGAGGCGGCTTTTTGGGCGCGCATTTCCGCTATTCTTTTCCGAACGGCTTCTTCGGTGGACGGTTGAAGCGCAAATTTGACGGAAAGCACCGTCATATCGCTGTGCTTAAAAACGCTGTCGCGCTTGGCAAAGCGACAATCAACGGCTTTTAAGCGCCTTACTTGTCCGTTTTTCAACACGGTAACGCTGCGCGCTATGCCCTTGACGTCTTGCCCGAAGCACCCGGCGTTCCCCACCGTCGCCCCGCCCACGGTCGCGGGCAGACAAGCCAAAAACTCGCCGCCGCCAAGCCCCTGCATGGCAAGAGCGGACGCAAGCGCCACGGTGGAAACTCCGCATTGCGCAACGGCGGTCTTGCGGCGTATCACAAAGCGGTTGAGCTTGGTCGTCACCACCGCCACCCCGTCGAACGGATCGTCGGAAGCCAGCACGTTGCTGCCCCGTCCCAACAAAACGTATTTTACGCCCAGCCTGTCTATCAGCCGAATTGTTTTGACGAGTTTACGCTCCGTATCGGGAAAAAGCGCAACGGCTATCTTTCCGCCCGTACCGAAAGTCGTCAATTTGTCGAAGCTTGCGTCGAGGCGCAGATCCACTTTATATCTTTTCGTTTCGGCGATAAGCTTGTCTAAAACGACTTGTTCCATATCACACCGCAAGCGTATCTATCGCCATTTGACGTTGACGCGCAACCGCTTCCGCGTCGCCGAACACATTGGGCACGTAGGCGCGGGCAAGCCCCGTTTCGCATTCGGAATACCTTTCCGCAGTGTAAAAGCCGTGATCCAGCACCGAAAACATGCAAATATTGACCAGCGTCGCCTGAGCCTCTTCGCTTAGCAGATAGCTTGCAAAATCCGAACACGCGTCCGACTTGTCCCCCGCGGCGACGGATACGCCCACATACTGCACCAGATCGGTGTAACCGTCAAGCGGCGCAAACGCCAATGCCTCTATGCGCCCGTTTTTCTCCTTTTGCGACAGACGGTACATATCTCGCTGCGTGCCGAGCAACGTCACCGCTGTACGGTTTGCCAAAAATTTCTCGTACGCCTCGTACTGCGTTACGGTATCGGCAAGGGCGACCTTGCCTCTGCCGCCGGACATAGCAAGCGCGGACAGCGGACTGTTGTAGGGCGTAAAACCCGCAATCAATGGGGCAAGCGTAACGCTGTTTTTGCCCACCTTGCGCGTGTATGTCTGCGAAAGAGCGTTGGCGACCAATTGCGTGGCGGGCAGCATGTCCGAGCGAGCGAAAAGACAGTAGACTCCCGCATAGAGCGGCAGCGCGTACTGTACGCCGTTGACCTGACCCGACAGCAAAATGTTTTCGCGCACATCGTCCGCGTTGGCGTTCGTTTCGGCAAGCTTATCCCGCACCAGCTCGCCCGCCCCGCGCGAAAAGCATATCATATCGAAATCGTCTCCCGCTTCCAACTTTGCCGCCAACTGTTCCGCCGTGAGGGTCGTCACATGCACGAACAAGCCCGTGTTTGCCTGTTCGAACTTGGAGGCGCGACCTTTAAGCCAGCTTTCTCTGCTGCCCACTCCGCCCTCGAAGCTTTCCACGTTCCACATTTCTATCACGCCGCGATATTGTTCGCCGTTTTGGGTCTGCGGCTTTACGGGCAGATGGGGCAAAGCCCAGATTGCCGCGCCAATTGCCAACGCCGCTACGATGAGGATCGGCAAAACTATCCCAAAACCCCGTTTTTTTCGCCCCATATTCCTTTTTTGCTCTTTTTTGTCGGCTTCCTTCGCCTCTTCGACGACCTTCCAATTTGCCACGTCAACAAGTCCTCCGAACATTTTTTTGGTATATTGTATTCCGCTTTGCTCGCCGCAACGCCGCAGAAAGGGAAATTTCTTTGCCGCATATTGTCGAGAGGCGCAAGCGGCATTTGCAACGAGCCGCATTTGCAAAAAATGCGTATTTACAAAACGGAATTTTTACTTTATAATGTAATAAGAACCAAATGCTTTCGCCGACGAAAAGGGGAAAATACAAGGAGCACTATGAAACTTAATTACAAACGAACGATATTGGTAGGCTTCGCGTTCTTTTTGATCTCTGCCTTTTGGCAGGCGTACGATACCATTATTCCCTTGATGCTCACCAACAAATTCGGATTGGATCAAACCTGGTCGGGCGTGATAATGTCCTTGGACAATGTGTTGGCACTGTTTATGCTGCCGCTTTTCGGAGCGCTTTCCGACAAAAAAGACACGCGTTTCGGCAAGCGCACGCCCTTCATCGTGATAGGCGCCGCCGTTGCCATCGTGTGCTTTGTCGGGTTGACGTTTGCCGACAATGCGCAACTCAATAAAATTTCCGAAGGCACAAAACAAACCTATTGGACGGAAAACTACACCGTCGAAAACCGCGAATTTCACAACATCACGAACAATTCCGTTGCGGAATCTTACACGGTACACGACTACGCCGCCAAAGTATACTACAACAAGATGTACGACGAACTTACCGAAGAACAAAAACGGAAAGTGGAAGCATGGTACAAAGACGCACTCAACTACGACACCGTATACGTTTACGCCAAGCCCCAAAACGGCACAGCGGAAAGCTACCGCTTGTGCAAGGCGGTCGATAACAAAACGGTATACGTCGACGACGGAACGGAAGTTACCGAACGCACCGCCAACGCCTACTCTTCGTTGGTGAGCGACGCCGAAGCGCAGTTCGCCAAGAGCGTAACGCGCGCAAATTGGTGGATATTGATGATATTCATCCTGGTACTGCTTGCGGTGTTGGTGGCAATGGCGACCTTCCGCTCTCCCGCGGTGGCGCTTATGCCCGACGTGACAGTCAAACCGCTGCGCAGCAAAGCCAACGCCGTGATAAATCTAATGGGCACGGCGGGCGGACTGTTGGTGCTGGTGCTGGGAATGTTGTTCGGCACGGGCACAGTCAGAAAACAACTGACGAGCTACACCGGGTTTGTGGCGGCTGTGTGCGGCATTATGCTCGTTGCGCTTGTTGTGTTTGTGCTTACCGTAAAGGAAAAACGCTGGAACGCGGAAATGCTGAGCGCGCAAGCGCTGCTGGACGCCGAGGAAGAACAATCCAAAGAAACCACTGCCGACTCCGCCGACGGCTCGGCGGATAAATCGGAAACGACAGGTCCGCAAACAAGCGAAAAGCTGTCCAAAGACAAGCGCATATCGCTCATTTTGATACTGATGTCCGTCGCGCTGTGGTTTACGGGCTACAACGCCATTACAAGCAAATACAGCGTTTACGCCTTGAACGTGCTTAACAAGGACTACAACTCCACGTTGATGATCGCGCAGGGAGCGGCTATCGTCGCATATGTGCCCGTGGGTATCATCGCGTCCAAGATCGGACGTAAGAAATCCATTTTGTCGGGGATAGTGATGCTGACCGCGGCGTTTTTCGGCGCGATATTCATAGGACCTACCAGCCCCGACTTTTTGCTGTGGATACTGTTTGCGTTGGCGGGTATCGGTTGGGCGACGATAAACGTAAACAGCTTCCCGATGGTTGTGGAGTTGAGCAAGGGCAGCAACATCGGAAAATACACGGGCTACTACTACACCGCGTCTATGGCGGCGCAGGTGATCACGCCGATACTTTCCGGCGCGTTGATGGACGCTTTCGGCACGATGTCTGTTCTGTTTCCCTACGGCGCGATATTTGCCGCGGCGTCATTTGTCACAATGCTGTTCGTAAAACACGGCGACAGTAAACCGACTGTTCCCAAATCTAAGCTGGAAATGATGTCGGGCGAGGACGATTGACAACAGATCCGATTTGTCCGTTCGGCAAACAGCCGCCCTTGGTTGACAAGGGCGGCTGTTTTTTTACTGTTTGAATTTGCGACTGCGAAAAAAATTTCTCAATAAACGTTGATAGGTGTGACCATATACAGAGACAGGGTCAAACAGATACGATCGCACCTTGAAATACGTAATTTAGTTTACCCTTAGAAGAAAATATACGCCAAAATGCCGATATGCGCATATGTAACTATGTTGATATGCGGCAAAATGCGCGTGAATGGCTGCAATTATTTACTTACGGAGTCGTCGTCTTTCGACGGCGCGTCGGCAGGATCGCCGTCGTCGAGCGTTTGATCGCAAGCCGCGTTTTCCTCAACGGGGGCGGCATTGTCCGCCGGCGGATCGAACGGCATTTGCCCGTCCGACGAATTTGCCTTGTCGTCGAAATCAGCCGCGCCGAGAAAAACTTTGGCGGGGACGGCGCGCAAAATGAACCAAACGGCAAAGCCGACTATTATCCCCGCGACAATGCCCACAAGCGCCAGCCACGGCATATAGGCGAACATTTCGGGAGTGTTGCTGACCAAACAAAACACAACGTTTTGCGCAAGATTGTGCATCACCGCCGCCACTACGCTTATCGCAACGATGGACACGCGCGGATAGACGAACTCCACCAACACCGCAGACACGGCGACGGACACAAGTCCCGCCGTCATGCTGTACATCAGCGTGGAAATGTTGCCCGTAAACACGCTGCCCAACGCCGTGCGCACGACGACCAGCACAAACGCCTCCGCCGGTCCCAACACAAACAGAGCGAGCAGCGAAAAAATGTTGCTCAGCCCCATCTTGGCGCCCGGCAAAAACAGCGGCGGAAACAGGCTTTCTATCATAAAGGTGATAAGCCCCATTGCCGTCAACACCGACAGCGTAGCAATGCGCCGCGCCGAAAAGAATGAGGTTTTGCCGAGTTTTTTCATAACGTGATCACCTTTAATCTGTTGGGACTGCACACGATCGCGCCTCCCGCGCGGTCGACAGCGGGAAAGTTGCGCACGCAATCGCGATGAAAACCGCAAACCGCGTCCGTCATTTTTACCGAAGGAGACGAGCCGAGCGTAACGGTAAGTTGATTGAACCGCTCCTCGCCGTCAAAAACCTTGGTAAACGTAACTATCAACTGCCGCGCTTCCTTGCTCACTTCCACCGTCCAACCGTTGGAGGAAGCGTCGTTTACTTGATATTCGTTGCGGGTAAAATTGTACACAAACAGCGTTTCTCCCGTTTCGTCGTCCACCACGCTGACTGCCTGCAACTCTTCGCCGTCGACGTCCAACACAAACACGGCAAACAGCGCCAATATCACTATCGCCACGCCCGTATAGACGAGAATGTCGCACAATTTGAACGCTTTGTCCTTTTTTGCATTGACGACGTTGCTCAATGTGCGCTTGCGACCCTTTGCAAAGTGGTAAACTACCAGCGCGACTACGGCAACGCCCAACGCGCAGCCCAAAACTATCGTAAGCGTTTTGTACACGTCCTGTTTGGCACGCAAACCGTCCTCGAAGCCGTATGCGAAATTGCCCTCGTCGTCCTCATTAAGCGCCCAATCGAACTGTTTGTAGCTATCCGACACGCCCTTGACTTCATCTTTGTTGCAGTTGGTAAGCAGCTGTTTGCGACCGTCCAACGTTTGATACACCACGATGATCTTTATGCCGAGCTGCTTTGCAAGTCCGTTCGCAAACTCCACGACGCCGTCGCGCCCCATAACGGTAAGCGCCGTCGTAAAACAATCTCCCATAGCTGCCCAGCCCTCACCCGCACTGTCGGGGACGATTACGGTGACGGACTTGACGCCCGTTTGCGCCGGTTTGCCCGTAACGCCGTCTATTATGTGAGAGTACTCGACGCCGTCGGTTACGTACTTGCGCACGTTCTGCCCGCTGGTGGATATGCTGCATTGCGCCACTTCCGTTTCCACAAGCGCCGTCTGATAAACTATGTTATAGGGCTCCAACGGGTCGGCAATATCCAGCGTGACGCTGCCTCCGTCGTAGTCCAGCCCGTACGCCATACTGCTGCTGCCCGCGTCCACGCCGAAACGCGCAAAGCCAAGCTTGTTGAGCATAGTCTTTATGCCGTCCACAACGTAGCCCTTGGCAATGCCGCCGAGGTCTATCCACTGCTGAAACTCCACCCCGTCCACAACGGCGGGAGCGACGTTTTTGACAACATAATATTCGCCGTTTTCCTCTCCGACGGTTACCGACTGCTGCGAAAAATCCGTAAACGCGGGGTCGGAAAACGCCCGCACGTATTTGTCGTCGGGCAACGGATAGCCGTCCGCCCAAAATGTATCCGGGCTTACCTTTCTGTCATACGGTTGGTCAAATATTCCGTTGCTGTAAACGCGCGACGAAAAGCCCCACAGATCTACCAGACGGTACACCGCGGGATTGAAAGCGCCCCGCGTTTGCTCGTATATACTCCGCGCAAGCAGCAGCATATTGTAGGTGTCGCGCGAAATGTTCAGCTTGTCCCCTTGCTTTGCGGTGTTGTAACGATACACGTCGGAAATTGGCAGATAATTGTCGTCCGAGAGCTCGCTGCCGTCGTAGCTCGTGTTTGCCAACGCGTCTATCCCGTTGATGTAACGATAAATGTCGGTAAATATGTTTACCATTTGTTGTCGGGCAGCCGCCTGCGCCGAATTGAGCGCTTTGCCGTTTATCCGAAAGCTCAGATCCAGCTGCGGCGAGCTGTACACGTCCACGCTGACGGATATGCCGCTCGAACCGAAGTAATAGCCGCCGAAACGCACGCCTATCGGGTCCTTGTTGCCGTCTACGATGTTGTTGATATGCAACGGATGCCCGTCCACCGTGAACGAGTAGCTCCACTCGCTATCGGCATAGGCAAGCCCGCCGCCCGCTGCACACAGACAGCACGCGACTATGCCCGCAACCGCAAATATGGATACCAACAAAAAAACGGTCCGTTTCATATATTTATTTAATTTTACTATATTTGAGCTTTTTACGCAAGTAAAAACAAAAAGCGCAAAGTTTTTGTTTAGCCGTCACAAAAAAAACGAATTTTGAAAAAATTTTATTGCATATTGCGCCGTCGGGGTGTATAATGCTGTCCGTAAATACAGGAGGTGAACCATGTCGGAAAAAGATCCGAAAAAAACAACTTCCGCCCCTAAAAAACAGGCGCAACCCGCCAAGGCGGAACGACCCGAAGTCGCAGCCAAACCCGCGACAAAACGAGAAAAAAAGCGCGAAGCGGCAAAAAAGCAACGCGAGCAAAAAGCCGAACAAGTAAAAAAACGCTTGCACAAGGTAAGCCCCGCCCGTTGGATAGTTTTGCTGATCATGCTGGCGATAACGGTGCTAAGCTACGTATTTTACGAACCGCTGTTCAGCACCGACCCGAATGTAAGCTGGTTTTTGGACCCCAACAGCATAGATCCGACCGACCCCGACAGCGTTGCCACGCCCAACACGGGATCGCTGTTTTTGGACGATGTGATAATGCTTGTGCCTACCGTCATCAAATGCATACAATCGGTAACGATAATTTTGGTGATAGTGACGATACTTTCGCTGATCGTGCGCAAGGCGTTCGGCATAACGCAGCGCGGCTTGACGATTTCCAGCCTGGCGTGCAATCTGATAAATTGGCTGACCGCCGTGATATTGATAATCGTGATTCTTTCGGCATTCGGCGTGGACACCACCGCTCTTATCACGGGCGCGGGAGTGGTAACGTTGATAATAGGTCTCGGCATGCAGAGCCTCATCGCCGATATAGTGGCGGGATTGTTCATCGTGTTTGAAAACGAGTTCAACGTGGGCGATTGGGTGACCGTGGGCGACTTCCGCGGGGAAGTGATCTCCATAGGGATACGCACCACCAAGCTGAAAGCCGTAGGCAATGTGAAGATAATCAACAACAGCGATCTGCGCGGCGTGATCAATCACGACACGGACACGTCCGTCGCCAAGACGCTCATCGACGTGGAATACGGCGCAAAGCTGCCCGAAGTGGAAAAGATAATCAAAAAACACGTCGGCAAGCTCAAAGTGGAACACGCCACCGACGCCGTCTCCTACGACGGAGTGGCAAGCCTCGGCGCAAGCGGAGTGACATTGCAATTTACCTGCCAATGCAAAGAAGCGGATATATTCGCCGCGGGCAGAGAACTGAACTTCGCCGTGAAAAATATGTTTGACGAAAACGGTATCGATATACCTTTCCCGCAGATCGTGGTACATAAATAGTCGCATCGGGTATTCGGTGCAAAACGGCTTCGCTTCGCGCACTGCGTGCGCTCGTTGCAGATTGTTTTGCACCGAACACCCTCGCTCCGGGTAGAACAAGGACGAGATGTAATTGAAATTGAGACACTTCACCGCAAAAAGGCTTCACTGCGTGTGCCACACCGTTTAGCGACATTGTCGAGACTTGGTGTGGCACACTTGTTGCAGATTATTTTGCATGGGGACATGCTCGCTCTCGGTCTCACAAGGTCCCCGACCACCCGCCCCTATTCGCGGAGATACAGTGGACAGCAGTAATAATAAGGCTTCGCTACGAACGCCGCACGATTTGGTGCGGCGTTCTTCGTTGCAGATTACTTTGCATGGGGACATGCTCGCTCCGTAGTCGTAGCACGCCCTTGACATCACCGCCCACGCGAGTAGCGCGGGCGGTATCACTGTCGGGCGGCTGCTCCTCTCCCCATTAGCCACCGTATCCATTTATAAGGCATATGGGCGCACGGAAAAAAGCAAGTGCGCCCTTCCGTGGCAGCTACCAACACCACACTGTGGTGATTGGTTTAACGCGCCACGTCCCTCCACCCGCCCCTATTCGCGGAGACAAAGTTTGTAACTGTGACAATAACCGTCCCCATCAATTGGGCAAAGCACAATTTATGGGGAAGGGGGACCGCGTAAGCGGTGGAAGAGGGATACAAAAAATCAACTTTTTTATTTTGGTATATGAACGTGGGAGGACGAGGTGGAAGAGGGGTACAAGAGACAAGCTTGTTTCAACTATCCCTCTATCGTCGCCCGTTGGGCGCCACTTTCCCCGTAACGGCTTGCCCGTGACGGGGAAAGTCTTTTTCGCGGGAACACAGTTCGCAACAGTAACATTTAACCCTCCCTCTCCTACGGGGAAGGGCTTTTTGCAGAGAAGAACTCGACAACGATAGGACAACAAAAAAACTCGGTTGCGAAAACCGAGTTTTTTTGTAATGATCAATTGACGTTACTCAATTATTTGCCGAGCTTGCTAAGAGCATTTTGAACCGCAACAATGATACGAGCGGTAGATTGTGTAGCGCCGGCAATTTTGGGCGTACCTTCGCCTACGGATTGTCCGTCTTTTGTAGCGGAAGCTGTCCAACCTTGAACGGTTGCAACTTTCTGTCCTACAATGTTTTCCTTGATCCAACTATCGTAAGCAGCTTCTGCTTTGTCATGACCGAGGTCACCGGGGTTTTGATCCTCTTTCCATCCACCGGAGGTACGATCCCAACCGGTTTCGGCATCGGTATAAAGTTTTACAGCGGTGATAACGCCACCTTTCACTGTCACGTCAACTTTTGCTCCGTAGAATTTTCCGGCGGTCCAAGCGTTTTCATATTTGCACTCGCCCGTAACTGTTTCTTCCTTACCGCAAGCAGCAAGAACGCAAACAGCGGATACAACCAAAATTACTGCAAGAGCAATAACAAGTATCTTTTTCATGTTTCTGTTTCTCCTTTCAAAAAATATATTTTTTGTTTATTTCAAAGCATACTGCCGTGAAATCGTCGTTTTGCGGAAAACGTACCCTTTCGCAACGTATTTGCCGCAAATTTACTCATCAAATTGAGCAAATAACTGTTACTCACACATTTTCCAGCGTAATTATAGCACATATTACCCTATTAGCCAAACGATTTGACGGACTTTGCAACTAAATTTTTTTTGACAATACTATAAATTTTTCTTATGAACATAGTAATTTTCAAAAAATAAATTGCTTGTCGTAGCGCGCCCCTCAACTCGCTACGCTGTTACCTATGGGGACGGTCGGGCGCGCGCGTACTAGTGAAGTTTGACGCTGCGCGTTAAGTGAAGTACGCGCAAGCGCGTGTGAAGTATTTCGACATTCGTCGAAATGTGAAGTTTTGCGGCTGCGCCGCAAAGTTGAGGTCGACATTAGTTAGACGAGCGGGCTGGTTACCGTTCGGACTGTGATTGGTGATAAAAAAGATAAATTAAGATTTGCTTTTTATATCCCTCTTCCACCTCGTCCTCCCACGCCATGGTCAGCACCAACCGCATACAATGCGGTCGGTACCGCTGACAGGCGGGTCGTCCTCTCCCACACAATTTTCGCAAGCTCAAATCGTGTGGGTACCCTTTTGGTGGTCCCGACTGCGTTGGTGCATTAGAAAAGCACCAACTTGCCCGCGCTCACGGCGAAGTGTCCACAGGACACGTTCGCTTGTCGTGGCGCGCCCCTCAACTTGTTTCGCGCAATTGACGGGGAAGGCTGTTGTCACTGTTGTTGATTGTTTCTCTGCGAATAGGGGCGGGCGGTCGGGTATGTTTCAACTCAGTTCCCGCAACTACGGACCTGCGCCGAAGTTGCGGTCC
>CANQCN010000031.1 GCA_947589685.1 uncultured Clostridia bacterium | reverse complement strand
CCCCGGCGAAAGTCTATCCGACCGCGCGTGCGTTCACGCGCAACCCACAAGTCCGACTGCGGCGGCGCGTAAGCGCATTGGTTCAGGGGATTTATAGTATAAAAAGAAATCGACTTTCGCCGAGGAAGTCGATTTTCTAAATGTTATTTACTTGACCGTCGATTGCGCATGCGTTGCGCAGCAGCAAGCAATCGACCGCCGCACGTGTGGTCGGCTTTTTATATTCTGCCGGAGCTTGAAATGCGCATTATGAACAACGCAAACAGAAAAACAAAGCCCAAGGTCACCCAGGCTATCTGTACGGCGGAGATGACGATACCCGCGACAGCCAATTCCTTGCCTTTTTCGCCGCTTTGCGAGATCTGCTTGCGCCCGACGGCGCTGAGTATAAGTCCTACGACCGCGTTGAAAAACGACAGCGCAAAGCCTACGATCGCCAATATGTTCCAACCGCCGCCGCGACTCGTTTGACGCGTTTCGGCGTACGGACCGACTGCGCAGCCGCATTTGGGACAGACCACGGCTTCGTCGTGTATTTCCGCCCCGCAATGAGTACAGTATTTCATCGTTTAACCTCCGAATATTGCGGTAGCGGACATAAGCGCAACGTCGTTAATGGTCCTGATAGCCAAGATCCATATCATAAGCCAAAACAGAAACGCTATCGCTCCGACGCAAATGCCCGCAATGGCAAGCCCCATTCCGCGAAGCTTCTTGGACGAAACGCGCGCCGTGCCCACGATGGATACCGTCATACCCGCAAGGGACACAATGCCGAAAATGTTCAAAACGGACAAAACGCAGGACACCACGGACAGAATAAAGCCGACGATGGCGCAAGCGTCCCAACCGGGACGAGCCGTATCCGAAACGGGTTTCAACGAGGTCGAGCCGAAATTGGCGACGGCGCAGCCGCACTTGGGACACATTACCGCTTCGTCCAGCAATTCCGCTCCGCAATGAGTACAATATTTCATAATGATCTCCTTTTGTTACGGTCGCGGGCAAAAAGTATTGCGCAACGACCGTCGAAAAACTATCTGCCGCGATGTAACAAATACAGCACCGCCATAGCCACCGCCACGTAACAGTTGTCGCGTAACGCCGCCGCGCTGTGCGGATAGGGCTTTATCACACCATTGTCCGCATAAGTTTCGCAGCCGAGAAGCGGGCAATCGATACGCGCAAGATCCATAAGCTCGCGCGGGATACCGCCTTCGCCGCCGTAGTATCTTTCCGCGTCGGAGTAGCCGTTGAGCCCCAGATCCAACACCGCGTCCGCTCCCGCAAACGCCGCTTCGGGCGAATCCAACACAACGCCTCGGCGAGGCGTTACGACGTCGTCGGGAGGCAGATACCACACCAGATGAGACCCGAACAGCGTCAGACAATGACTGAGTTCCTCCGTTTTGTTTACGACGCGGTTGCCCAATACAAGCACGTTTAGATCGCTGAGACTGTCCAGACGTACGCTAAGCGTCATCAGGTCGGCAAGCGCGCCTATCGGGTCGTATCTGCGCGAGCCTCCGTTGATGAAGCTCGCCCTGCTGCGCGTTGTGAGCGTGCGAACAACGTTGTCGTTGTCGCACGCAGCCACCACCGTGTTTGCGCCCATATTGCTCAAAGCAAGGCAAGCGCGCATTTCGTCATCGGCGTCGAACACGGGCACGCAGCTGCCCGAAAGATACGCCGCAGCCAACTGAAAAGCCGTGCTTGACAAACACGGTTTTTTCCAAACGCCGCCCACTATGTGTCCGATAAGCTGCGGACCCTTTTTGTAATCGGCGCGCACTATACGCCGCATTTGCGCGGCAATTTCTGTTATCTGTTGTATTTCGTTGCGATCAAGCTCCGTAAGCGTAAGCAGATGGTTCATCGTTACCTCATTTATTTTTGTTGCGCAACACGGCAAGCGTCCTTTCGAAGTAGTCGGGCAACGGCGCCGTAAAGCTCATTTGCTCGCCCGTTGCGGGATGCACAAAGGTCAATTGCATTGCGTGCAGCAGCTGCCCGTTCAACGCAAAACGACACTTGGCGTATCCGTAGGTTTTGTCCCCCACGACGGGATGTCCGAGATATTTGGCGTGGACGCGGATCTGATGAGTGCGCCCCGTTTTAAGCTCGAAGCGCACAAGGGTGTAATCGCCGAAGCGTTCCAAAACGTTGTAGTAGGTGAGCGCGCTGCGCCCGTCCTCCGTAACGTCCATTTTTTTGCGGTCGGCGCGGGAGCGTCCGATAGGTTTGTCCACCATGCCGCCGTCTTCTTTGACGTTTCCTTCGCAAAGCGCCACGTATATCCTGCGGCAGGTTTTGTTTTGTATCTGCTTTTGCAGCTCGACATGCGCAAAATCGTTTTTGGCTATCACCAGCAAACCGCTCGTGTCTTTGTCCAAACGGTGAACGATGCCCGGCCGCAACACGCCGTTGATGCCGGAAAGGTCCTTTACGCGAAAAAGCAAGGCGTTTACGAGCGTTCCCGTACGAATATTGTTGGCGGGATGTACCGTCATTCCCTGCGGCTTGTTTATCACGGCGAGATCGCCGTCCTCGTAAACGATATCCAACGGAATATCCTCCGCGGGAATGTCGAGAGGTATCTCGTCCGGCAAAAGGACGGTGACGTTGGTATCGGCGCGAACGGGCGCAGACGCTTTGACAACGACTCCGTCCAAGGTGACGTTGCCTTGCTCTATCAGCCGCTGAACGTGAGAACGCGTCAAGGCGGTGTTTTCCGCCACAAACACGTCCAATCGGCGGCTATCCGTTTCGCTTGTCAGTTCAATCCTTCTCATCGGGTCGCTCCGCTTCCTCTTCGGCGCTCGGATCGCTTTCGCTTTCGGACGGTGAGTCATCGGGGAGCGCGGACGACGGTTGTTCCTCCGACTGCCGAGCCTCCGCTTTTGCGCGCCGCTCCGTCAAAAAGGCGTTGAGCAACGAGTCGCGATCGAGAAAAACTATCGCAAGCAGCGCAAGGATAACGCCCACCACAAGAAAGCTGTCCGCCATATTGAATATGCCGAAAAAGCCCTCCACTTGCACAAAATCACGCACCTCGCCCGTAAAAAAACCCTTTTCGGCGAAAGCAATGCGATCGATGGCGTTGCCCAAAGTGCCGCCTATCACAAAGGCAAAGGCTATCTGCCCCCATACGCTGCGCGTACGACTGCGCCAAAGTAGCCAACCGAACACGGGCAAGCCCAAGATCGTCATGCCGAAAAACAGCCAATTGCTCCAACTTAAATCGGAGAACATTCCTCCCGTCGCGCCGCTGTTGGTCGTCCACACCAAAGTGAGCCAATCGCCGAGTATCCTTATTCGGTGATCGGGGTCCGCCGCGACAGCCTTTTCGACGAAGTGCTTGATAAGCTGGTCGATAGCGACGCATGCCGCTATCACCGCCGCGTAAATAACGATAAACAGCCAAATCGGCAGTATTTTACGTTGTGCTTTTTGTGCCATAGTCGCCCTTTGTTATTTTTTGAAAGTGAATATGTCGTCCACGTTGTCCTTGTCCGAGCCGCCCGACGAATTGTCGAAAGAGAAAATATCCTCGGCGGCGGGTTTGTCGAAAACCTTGTCGTTTTTTACCTCGCTCGTGCCAAGAATGGCTTGTTTTTGCAGTTTGCGATGATACAGCCAGGTAAATACAGCCAAAACGATCAACACGCCCAACACCGCAAGTCTCGGCCACCAAATGCCGAACGCGGCGTTGTTGTTTACAAGCTGTCCGCGGGCATTTTGCGCCACGCTTTCAAACCGTTCGTCCAACACGACGGAGGTTATCGCGCGGCTGACTTCGCTTATGCGCGAGGCGTAGTCGGGATTTGCTTGCACAAGATGCTTGTAGGTGTCGTCGGAGGTATTTATGACGCTGTCCGATTCGTACCCCATCAAGCCGTAATCGCCCGCAAACAGAAGAGCCGTAGGTATGCCCGCTAAACGGAAAGACGTGTGATCGGAGCCCTGAATGCTTTCGTAGTAGCCGTAGCCGAACATATCCATATCGCCGTAGACTCCGACGGAGTAGGGCTTTTCGGAAAGAGCGTCGCAGCACGACAAAAACAGATCGGCAAGATCGGTGCGCTTGTTTTCGCAATGCAAATACAAATTGCCTACCGCGATCGTGTCCACGTTGAACATTACCAACACGTTGTCCAAGCCCACGCCCTTTGCGCCGCCGATATAATCTACGTAATCCCGCGAGCCGACCAATTCGTCCCCCTCATCGGCGGAGTAGCTTTCCTCACAGTCGAAAGCCACAAAGTACACGTCGAAGGGAAGCTGTTCGTTTTTGTCGGCGAGCGTTTTTGCCGCGTCTATCAAGACCGCCACTCCCGCGGCGTTGTCTATCGCGCCCTCGCCCACCGCGTCATAATGAGCGCCTATTACTATGCACTTGTCCGTGCCGTTGACGTCGAGCTTGCCCTCGATATTGAAACCGCCGTTGTCGCCTTTGCCGCAGACCAATTCGCGCGGGGTGTCGTTGCCGAGCGCGAGGCGCATTTGACCGAGGATAAACTCTCGCACTTCGCCGCGAGCGGCAGCCTCGTCCGCCGTTTTGTCGGCGTTCGCGACAGCCTTGTTGAGGTCGCACAGCTTTTGAACAAATTGCTCCGTGCCGAGCAAGACGTCCGTCGCTTCGGGAGAGTCTTGCTCCTCTATGTCCGCGTCCGCAAACGCAACGGAGCCCAAGCATAACGATATAAGCGCAAGCGCCGCAAGCAGCGCGAAAAGAAGCTTTTTCATAGCAGCACCTCAAATACAAACGCGCACACAAAGTACACTATCGCGAGGTTGCGAAAATAGTAGGGACGGGTGAGGTCGTTGAAGTATAACTGCGAGGTGACGTGATAAAACCATATCATACAGCAAAGCGACGCGACGAAAGGAAAAAGCGTCGCGCCCCATCCCAACAACAGGGGCGTAATGAGGTTGAGCATACGCAACGCTCCGCATATGACGAAATAGATCGTGCAAAACAAATGCGCCAAAAGCGCGTATTCGGCGCGCGGCACGTTGAAGAAACGCGAATAGTTGAGAAACAAGCGCGTCACAAATGGCACCAAAAACATCAGCACCACGCCCATCAGCAGCCCGGCGAACAGCGCCGTCAACACAGCCGACACGTCGGTGAAATGCAGCAAAGCGCCGTATTGCATGCTTACCAGCCACACCGACTCCAAGCAGGACTGCCAGGAATAGAACATATACGCCAACACAAAGGCTATGCGTATGAGCAGATCGCTCAATTTGTAGTTTTGTCTGAGTTTGTTGAACAAAATTACCTCACTTTACAGCGAAATCAGCTGCATGATCAAAATATTCATAACCTCGCCGTCGTCCGCAAAGGCTTTGATACGCGCGTCCGCCGCCGCGAGAAAGTCCAAAGCGCGTCTGAGCTGCATAGGCTTGTAACGGTCGGCAACGTCGCGGGCAAAACCGACGGACGCGGGCTTTACGCCGAGATACCCCGCGATCTCTTCGGCGGAAAAAGAGGACGTCTTGACGTAATAGACCCGTCTGTAAAAGTTGTAGATGAGAGCGAACAATGCGCGCGGCTCCTCTCCGCGGGCGACGAGATTGCGGTATATTTCCAATGCGCGCTTGGCGTTTTTGGCGGAAACGGCGCTCGAAAGATCGTAGATTGCGTATTCGGTATCCTTGTGGACCAACATTTCCACCGCTTCTTCCGTCACGTCGCCGTGATCGATGAGCTTTTGCGTTTCGACGGCAACGCGGGACATATCCGACAAGCAGTAGGAGGCTATCTTGTCTGCGCAGACCGCGTCTATCTGCACGCCCTGTCTGCGAGCAAAGGCGATTATCCACTTGACGACGTTGCCCTTGTCCAGCTTGTTGCAGTCTACCGTTTCCAAGCCGTCGATACCGAGATAGTTTTTGTCGCTGTCGGCAAAAAACACAACGCAAAAACTGCCGTCGGCATGAGAAAGCAGCTCCGTCAGCCCTTGACGCAATTCGTTTATCTTTTTGCTGTCCGCCTTTGCTTTGTCGCCGTAGCCGTCGTCCTTTCTTTCCGGAAAGAACGACTGCTCGCACACCACGATCTTTTTGGGAGCGAACATAGCGGGGGTAAAGCAAGCGAGTTTCAGATCCTCCAACGTGGGCTGTTCGGGACGATCCACGCCGAAGCCGTCGTCCTCGACGCCGTACGCTTCCAGCACGTTGGACAAAGCCCTGCGCTTTACCCAAACGTCGTTGCCGTAAAGACACAGCGCGGAAAAATTCGCCGATAACAATTTTTCTCTCAATTCGAGAAACCTAATCAAGCCAGCACCTCATCCGAATGTTAAAACTATTGTATCACCTTTTTGTTTTATTGTAAAGTTTCCGTACTTATTTGCGCCGTAATTGCCCGCAAGCGCGCTTTGATAGGGAGTAAGCGTAGTAAGCCCCGCGTCGGAATAGGTTGCGCTTGGCTCTTTCAGTATCCATACGTCCGCGCCCAAGCCCATATCGACGAGGGAGTCTGAATAAACGATACACACGTTTATTTCGCCCGTACCGACTGTGACCGCGACGAGCCTTGCGTTGTAGACGGAACGGACGTAAACGCCCTCTCCCGTGACGCTGTTGGGATACTGCCGCGTAACGCGCACGCCCCTTTGCGCCAACAAACCCGTCACGTCGTCGGAAGCGTCCGGAGCAAGCAAAAAAGCCTCACGCACGTCAAACCGATCCAACGCCTGCGTTACGGCGTCGACGTCGGCGTTTGCGCAATGGCAAAAATACAAGGTCACGCCCTTCAAACGGTAGTTTTCAAGATAACGCACGGCTTTCATCACGGACGCGTAGTCGGAAAAATCGCCCGCGATAACGCCGTAGCCGCTGTCAGACACGGCGGCAACGACGGAGTCCGTCTCGCTTGCAACAGCAAAACAACTTGCTCTCGCGCGGCGCGGAACGTAGGCTACAAGCACCGTCAAAACGAGCAAAAATGATACTATGGGGTAGAAAATTGTCCGTCCGAGCTTGTTGAGCCGCACAAATCCGCCCAACGCAAACAGCAATATCGCAACGATCGCCACGGACAAATACGCCGCCTTGAACGACACTGTGGCAAAGCTCAGACGAGAAACGATCTCGGACAGTCGCACCACCGTCTGCAACAGAGCGGAGGAGGCAAAAAGCGCATAATGAAATACCCAAGGCAGCAAACCCGTCATACCCAAAACAAACGCGACGGATACGATCGGTATCGCCAGCACATTGAGAAAAATACCGAACAAAGCCACTTCGCCGCCCTGCGACGCCAAAACAAACAGCGTGGCTGTTATGCAACAAGCGGAGACGGCTGCGCTGTCCGCAATATAACGCACGACTTTGCGGATATTTTTGCGCGTGAGGTATCTGTTGAGCGGAGCGTAAAGCGTGGCAATGCCGAAAACGGACATAAAGGAAAGCTGAAAACCCGCGTCGAACAAATAAAACGGATCGACGCACAAGGTGAGCAACGCCGCAACGGAAACGGATGAAAGCATATCGTAGCGGGACAGCAGCATGCGCGAGACGTAAACGCAGACCAGCATCGTTATCGCGCGCATTACGGAGGGCGAAAAACCGCATATATAGGCATAAAACAGCAACGGAACGGCGACGATAACGCACTCCGTCAACGGGCGCAGACGAAAACGTTTAAGCGCAAAGCAAAGTACAGCCGCGACAAATCCCACGTGCAAGCCGCTGACGGCCAGCAGATGAGCTATGCCCGCGCGCCCGAAAGCCCACTCGTCGGCGTCCTCCACCGCGCCTCGGTCTCCCGTAAGCAGCGCGTACATCAAGCCGCCGTTGTCGGGCATATAGGCGCTTGTTACGTCGTAGACGTACTTGCGCACCCTTTCGTCCGCTCTCAGCTTGCCTTGACTCAACTGCCGCAAGGTAACGTCCGACAGCTCGTAACGCACGTTTTCGCGCAAGTAATAGGTGCGCACCTCCCCGCCGATGGGATAAACGGAGCGCAAACTGCCGTTAAGCGTGACTACGTCCCCCGTTTCGATCGTTTTGTCGGTAACTATGCGAGCCTTTACCTTGCCGCGATAGACGTTGCCGTCGCTGTCCGCGCAAGCTTCCAGATAGTAGGTGACGCCGTACTCCGAACCGTTGCGCCCCAAGTCCGTCACCCTGCCCGTGAGAGTGACTTCTTCGCCGAGTTTTTCGTTTGCGGTATTTGCTCCGTAGCAAAGCCAACCTCTGCCGAAACCGAGCAGTACAAATATCAAGGCGAGCAACACTGCCTTCCACGCCGAAAAACGCTTGATCGCAAATACGGTCAGCAAAACGATCAACAGCGCGACTGCCGCCAATCCGAACCAAATTTTTGCAAAAAGCGCTTCGTAAAAGGCAAATATCCCAACGATAAACGCAACGGCGGCTACCAAGGACGTGCGAATGTTAAAAAGGCGCATAGTCCTCCTTTGCCACGAACAATCGGTAATGATAGTCGGAGGCGTATTCGCCCAAAGCGGAAAAGACTTGATCTTTGTTGCGGAAAACGCCGTTGGCTTCTATCCAATCGGCAAGCAAGCTCACCACCTCGTCGGGCAAGCCGTCCACCGACATACGCAGCGCTATCAACGGACTGTTGGCGTTTACGCAGTAACACTGCTTTTGCCCGTCGAAGTAATTGACGACAAGCACAGCGACGGAGCCGTCCACCGCGTCGGTGTAGAGAGAAGGCAATATGCTTTGCGGCAACAGCCCCGCTTGCTCTATCACGGAAACGCAACTCGTTCCCGCCGCTGCCGTATAGTAGCCCTCGCGAGCGACTGCGCCGCATACGTATACGGAATAGCTCTCGGCTTTGCCGTTGGGCAATTTCTGCGGAGCGTAAGGAATATCCGTGCATCCCGCCAACGCGACGCACAAAAGAAATAAAAAAATAACGGTTGCAGCTAACCGTCTCTTCATTGCAGCAAAAACCCCGCCATAGCCGTGTTTTACCGACGTTCAACCTAAAAAATAGGGTGGGTAATCTGCCAAACGTCATCAGTCTTTTACCGGAGCGAACTCTTTGACTCCACACGGAAGCCTTAGTAACCTGACATCCACGCTCGGACGCAATTCCCTTTTACGAACTGTAGTTGACGCAAAATGTAAAACTTGTCGTGCAAGGCAGGGTCGAATTCAGTTTATCACATGTTTGCAAAAATTGCAATGCAAAATCAGTGTGCGTCAACATTTTTCGAAATATACCTTGCAGCATGCGTTACATATCGAGGATCGGACAAGACGGTTGGGGTTTGCCGTATCCACGCGCCAAACCGAGGAAAAAGCCCGCATTGCAATGAAATATTTTGCAAACAGCTTGTTTCCCGACACGGTCGATAAAGCAATTGTAACACAGCGACGGTCGTTTTTCAACGGTTGACGGCAAAAAAGTGACGTTTTTCGTCACTTTTTTGCGTAGTTTGACTTGATTTGCGCTTGTAAAGGGAACGAAGGTATCACAGACCGTCCACTACTCCGCAGAAAATCACCGTGCCGAAGCGGTCGGTCAGCACAAAGCCGAACGCGCGATCCACGACGAAATCCTCGTTGACGTCCGCCCAACCGTCCGGACCTGCCGACTCGGCATCCGCCATTATGGTCACTGCGGCGCCCTCGATACCCGTTTTGTCCACTTTGAGGTCGGTGACGTGCTGCACCTTGTAGCAATAAACGGCGTCGTCGGTAAGAGCGGAAAAGTCGCATAAAGAAGGATCAAACAACCTGCGCACGCCGAATTTATTTTCAAGTACGCCCCGTACGTCCTTGTCGAACTTCGTTTCGAATTCCGGAAATACGCAGCGCGTACTGTAATGTATCTTGTTTTCTTTGTCGTCGGCGCGATAGTCCTCTATATTGTTCACCTCGTCGAGAGTTTCGGCGTTGAAAACGTCCGCCACCGAATAGCCGTCGTTGGGAACGATGAATTTGAGCGTGTAGCCGTGTTCCGTTTGGGTGAAAAAGTGTCGGTAGGTTTCCGTTTGCACCGCTCTGCCGCGCTTGTAGTAGCCGCCGAGCAACGGAACGGACGCAACGCTGCCGTCGCCGTTGACGAAAGAGTACTGCCCCGCTTCAAAGCTCAGCTCGCCGCCGCAGTCGTTCCATACATCTTTGAGATACAACGCGTTGACGAGGGCGAACAAGGTGTCCGCGGACAATAGGAAATCCTGATCGATAAGTCCGTGCGTATGCTTCTTTACAAATTCGCGTATCGCGCGGTTTGCCCCTTTGTTGTCGCCGTCGAAGTCGACTTGATAGGGATAACAATAATATTTGTCGGCAAGCGCGTTTATGCACGCGTCCTTTACGTGCGCGCGGTCGTCCATCCAAACGGAGTCGGACAACTCCAACATTCCCGCAGTCTCGTCGTTGTCGTCCTTGTACTCTGCGGTAAGCGAACCGTACAACGCGGCAAAACCGCCCTTCAAGCCGTCGTAGGTCAGCCCCAAGGCGTTCAACAGCTCGGCGCGGGTTTCGCCCTCGGCACACTCCGCGGCAAGCGACAGCGCCATATAAACCGACACGGGCGCCACCGCGAAGCTGCCTTCCTCGCCGAACTGCCCGTACACCGCGTCGGAAAAGGCAAAGGCAAAATCGTTGGATGAGGCGATAATGTTTTTTACGCTTTCGCTTTGCCTTTCTTCCCAACGCAACGCCTCGGCGCTCGCGGGCTGAGCCAACAACGTCGCTCCGTCTATCGCGCAGCAACACAACGTACTCAATATCGTCAACATACACACCACGGCAGCTGCGACAGTAAAAGCTTTTTTCATTTTTTCTCCTTTATTTGACGTATTCCGCTTGACAGCGTGCGGAACCGCAGGCTTTTTGCACAGCGGAAAAATTTTCTTTTTCAATTATACAACAAATTTTCAAAGGATTTTGTTTCGCTTACGAAAAAATTTTTTTTATTGTACCATACTGAACGTATGTGCGGAAGATATGTAATGGATATGGGACACAAGGAAATAGCCGAAATTTATCGGAATTTGCAAGAAACGCCCCCTTTGCTGCGGTTGGACGTGTACCCGTCGCAGTTTGCGCCCGTTTTTGTCGCGGACAGCCCGCTGCCGCAATACGCCCAATGGGGCTTTGACGGACCTTACGGCAAGCAGCTGCTCATCAACGCCCGCGCCGAAACGGTGGATCGAAAACCGTTTTTTGCCGCGGACTTTGCGCGTCGCCGCTGTGCGATCCCGTGCAGCGCCTTTTACGAATGGGAAGAAAAAGACAAACACCTTTTTGCTTCCGCCAAGGGCGAGGCGCTGTATCTTGCGGGATTTTGCAAAGAGCAGGATAACGAAAGGTTCGTCGTCCTTACCAAGCCCGCGGCGCCGCCCGTGGATAAATACCACTGCCGCGTACCCGCGCTGCTTGACAAAGCGGACGTCGCCGAATATCTGTGCGACGAGCGATTTGCCCTCGAAGCCTTGTTTTACGACAACGTGGAGCTGACGACCGTATATTGACGACTGCCAAACGCAATAGGGCGGCGCGCTTGCGCATAAATATAATAAGTCGTTGACGATATAATTTTTGTATGATATAATAGCTGTGTTTGCATCCCGTTAACGCCGCTTTGTGCGCGTCGGGAAATCTCTTATGAAGAAACAGCTATGAAATCGAAATGTTTTTTTGCAGTGATGTTGATATTGCTAATGCTGTTGCCGCTGATACCCGCGGGAGCAGCGAGCGCTTTTGCCGCAGTCGAACCGGTAAGGGTGGGCTATTTTTCCTTTTCCGGTTACCACAACCAAGACGAAACGGGCAGGCGCAGCGGCTACGGCTACGAATTTTTGCAATTGTTGGCGAGATTTACCGATTGGACGTACGACTACCAAGCATTCGACAAAAGCTATGACGACTGCCTCGAAATGCTGAAAAACGGTCAATTGGACATAGTTACGTCCGTCTCCAAAAATGCCGAGCGCGAAAAAAACTTTTTGTTTTCCGACAAAGAAATCGGAACCAACTCCACCATATTGACGGTAAAAGCGGGCAACAGCGAGATCAAAAAGGGCGAATACGACACCTACAATGAAAAACGGATCGGAATGTTGACCGGCAACTCCAAAAACAATATCTTCGAGAGCTTTGCCGAAGAACACGGCTTTAAAATTTTCCACGTGTACCGCGATAAGGAGTCGGAGTTGTTGGAACTGCTGGAAAACGGCAAGGTAGACGGTATTGTTACCGGCAGCTTGCGCAACATCGGCGACAACGAATGGGTGATAGAGTCCATCGATCCGCAGCCCTTTTACGCGTGTACGCGCAAGGACGACAATGGACAAAGGTTGATGAACGATATCAACGCCGCATTGGACGAGCTGGACGTCGCCGAGCCCGATTGGCGCAATACGCTGAGAGACAAGTACTACTCCACCGATACGGGCGGCAACGTGGTACTCAGCTCCGAAGAACGCGAATACCTCGAAAGCCTCAAAAACGATCAGAAGGAGCTGACGGTCCTTGTCAACCCCGACAGAGCGCCTTACTCCTACTTCGAAAAAGACAAAGCGATGGGAATATTTGCCGCGCTGTTCGAAAAGATGACGGAAAACGTGGATATACCCTACCGTTACGTCGTCACGCGCGACCGCGCCGAATACTACGAAAAACGCAACTCCGGCGAGATTGATATCGTTCTCGATCTCAACGACGATATGGATCTCGCGGAAAAGATAGGATACAAGATAACCGACGTTTACTACACCACGACGCACACAATGATCAAACGTCGCGACTTCAACGGAACGCCCACAGTGTTTGCCGTGCAAACCTACGCCGACAATCCCTACTCAGACTATCTTGCCGATCATATTGGCGACGGTACCGAAACAAAAAGATACCAATCTCTCGACGAAAGCGTCGAGGCGGTGAGAAGGGGCGAATGCGACGCGACGGTCACGCTCTCCTATGTGGCGGAGCTGTATTTGTGGGCGGACGACAGAGGTCAGCTGACGTCGGAGCTTATCGGGGAAACGGCCTCCTCCTACACGTTGGGAGTCAACAACGCTACGCAAGGGCATATCCTGTTGTCGATACTCAACAAGTGCGTGGCCGCGCTCAGTCGCAGCGCCGTCAATACCGTCGTGACGGAACAAGTATCCAAGCTGCGTCCTTCCGCCAACGTGGGACTAATCTCCTTTTTGCGGCGCAATCCCATCTACATCGTCGTGATCGTCACTGTGACGCTGTTGCTGCTGTTTACGGTGGCTATGCTGGCGGTGAGAACGTACAATCAACGTAAATTGGAACAAAAGGTGGAAGAAGCCACAAGCAAGCTTCAAGCGCAAACAAACGAGCTTTCCGCGGCTTTGCACGCCGCCGACGCCGCGAACAGGTCCAAAACGACCTTTCTCAACAATATGAGCCACGACATCCGCACCCCGATGAACGCCATAATCGGCTTTACCGCGCTTGCCACCGCGCATATTGACAACAAAGAACGCGCGCTGGACTACCTTGCGAAAATATCGCAATCCTCCAACCATTTGCTGTCGCTGATAAACGACGTGCTGGATATGAGCAGGATAGAATCGGGCAAGGTACATATCGACGAACGTCCCGAAAACCTTGCGGATATTTTGCAAGGCTTGCGCAACATAATTCAATCGGATATACATTCAAAGCATCTCGAACTGTTTATCGACACGGTGGACGTGACCGAAGAGGAGGTCTACTGCGACAAGCTGCGCCTCAATCAGATCTTGCTCAACCTCGCCTCCAACGCCATAAAATTTACGCAGAGCGGCGGGTCGGTGTTCATAAAGGTTACTCAAAAGCCCTCCGAAAAAGAGGACTGCGGCATTTACGAATTCAGCGTAAAGGATACGGGTATCGGAATGAGTCCGGAATTTGCCGAGACGGTGTTCGATCCCTTTACGCGCGAACGCAATTCCACCGTGAGCGGCATACAAGGCACGGGGCTCGGAATGGCCATCACCAAAAACATCGTGGATATAATGGGCGGCAACATCTCCGTGCAGAGCGAACAGGGCAAAGGAACGGAGTTTGTCGTCACGCTGGAACTTAAATTTGCCGACAGCGCGCCGGAAGAGATACCCCTTGCCGAGCTGAACGGTCTGTACGCGCTTGTTGTGGACGACGATTTGATTTCCTGCCAGAGCGTATCCAAAATGCTGCGCAGAATAGGCATGCACGCCGAGTGGACAGTGACGGGCAAGGAGGCTATCGTGCGCACCACCGAAGCCATCGAACTCGAACACCCGTTTGAAGTGTACATAATAGACTGGGCGATGCCCGATATGGACGGCATAACTACCGTGCGTAACATCCGCGCGATTATCGGCGACGACTCGCCCATAATATTGATGTCCGCATACGATTGGGCGGATATAGAACAGGAAGCGCGCGCAGCCGGCGTGACGGGCTTTGTGAGCAAACCGCTGTTTGCCTCCGACCTGCACCGCGCTTTGGAAAAGAGCCTCGGCAAGGACGAACCCGTCGAGCAACCGATAAAGAAAGAAAACAAATTTGCGGGAAAACGCATTCTTTTGGTTGAGGACAACGAACTAAACAGGGAGATCGCCGAGGACATCCTCACCGAAGCGGGATTTTCGGTGGAAAGCGCCGTAAACGGAAAAATCGCCTACGATATGGTCGCCGATTCCGAGGAGGGCTACTACGATTTGGTGCTTATGGACGTGCAAATGCCCATAATGGACGGCTACGAAGCGTCCAGGAAAATACGCGCGCTGGAAAACGAAGCGCTTGCAAACGTGCCCATAATAGCCATGACAGCCAACGCTTTCGAGGAGGACAAGGCAAACGCATTTGCCGCGGGCATGAACGGACACCTCGCCAAGCCCATAAATATCGACAATATGTTTGCGTTGCTGGAACAAATTTTGAGCGACGAGTCGAATTGACAGTCAAAAATTCGAACGGGGGCGACGACGCGATATTGCGTCGTCACCCCCGTTTTTTCGACAGATTGCCGCTTGTCCACAATGGGACTCTGCTGTTGGCTTGCAACAGCAGCGCTTACGCGCTCGAACCCATGTTATTGGGTTCTCTGTCATATCGGTCGTCGTCTCTTTTGCGTTGTTTGTTTTACGACCACACCTCCAACGGGACTCTGCTGTTGACACGCAACAGCAGCGCTTACACGCTCGAACCCATGTTATTGGGTTCTCGGTCATATCGGTCGTCGCCTCTTTTGCCTTAGTCTGTTTTACGTCCACATCTCCAATGGGACTCTGCTGTTGGCATGCAACAGCAGCGCTTGCGCGCTCGAACCCATGTTATTGGGTTCTCGGTCATATCGGTCGTCGCCTCTTTTGCCTTAGTCTGTTTTACGTCCACACCTCCAATAGGACTCTGCTGTTGACACGCAACAGCAGCGCTTACGCGCTCGAACCCATGTTATTGGGTTCTCGTCCCATCTCCGTCCCCAAACTGCGAAAAAAGCGCACCTTGCGGTGCGCCTTTTTCTTGTTTGGTGACTCCAATGGGACTCGAACCCATGTTATCGGCGTGAGAGGCCAACGTCCTAGACCGCTAGACTATGGAGCCGTGTTTCAGCTTGTTTAGTATAGCACATGTTTCGGGTTTGCGCAACTGTTTGACGGCAACAAAATAAACGCAATTGTCAAACGAATACGAAAATGACGGTTCGGCACGGGTTTTTTGAAAAAAATCATGCTATAAACAAAGGGTTTATCTTTGTTAACTCTTGACTTTGCAAGTGGGAAAGTTTATAATAGTTTTGTATGGTGTTTGAAGAAAAAACGAATCACCGACAATAAATTTCGACATTATTTTTGGAGGAAAAAATATGGCAAAGAGAACAATCGACGGTAATACCGCTGCTTCTCACGTTGCGTATGCTTTCAGCGACGTGGCAGCTATCTACCCCATTACGCCGTCCTCTCCAATGGCAGAGGTCGCCGACGAATGGTCGGCGGCGGGCAGAAAAAATCTGTTCGGACAGACGGTGAAAATTGCGGAAATGCAATCGGAAGCGGGCGCGGCGGGCGCTGTACACGGGTCTCTTGTGGCGGGAGCGCTCACGACGACCTTTACAGCCAGCCAAGGCTTGCTTTTGATGATCCCCAATATGTACAAGATCAGCGGCGAGCTGCTGCCCTGCGTGTTCCACGTGTCGGCAAGAGCTTTGGCGGCCCACGCGCTGAACATCTTCGGCGATCACCAGGACGTGATGGCGTGCCGTCAGACGGGCTTTGCAATGCTTGCCAGCAACTCCGTGCAGGAGGCTATGGATATGGCGTTGGTAGCCCACCTTTCCACTCTCGAAGCCAAAGTGCCTTTCCTGCACTTCTTTGACGGCTTCCGCACCAGCCACGAGGTGTCCAAGATCGACGAAATATCCTACGAGGATATGGACAAGCTGCTGGATCGCCGCTTTGTGGAAGAGTTCCGCGCACGCGCCCTCAACCCCGAACATCCGCAGCTGCAAGGCACCGCGCAAAACGGAGATATATATTTCCAAAACAGAGAAGCCGCAAACAAGTACTATCTTGCGACGCCCGCCATTGTGGAAAAATATATGAAGAAAGTAAGCCGCTTGACCGGCAGAAGCTATCATCTGTTTGATTACGTGGGAGCAAAAGACGCCACCAGCGCCATCGTCATAATGGGCAGCGGCGCCGAAGCCGTGGAAGAAACAGTCGACTACCTCACCGCTCGCGGCGAAAAGGTCGGCGTGTTGAAGGTACACCTCTACCGTCCCTTCTCGGCGGCACACTTCGTGAAGGCGTTGCCACGCTCCGTCAAGAACATCGCGGTACTCGACCGCACAAAGGAACCCGGTTCGCTCGGCGAGCCGCTGTACCTCGACGTCGTTGCCGCTCTTGCCGAAATGCACCGCAAAGCGACGGTCATCGGCGGCAGATACGGCTTGGGCAGCAAGGAATTTACTCCCTCGATGATACTTGCCATTTATCGCAATCTCGAAGGGGAAAAGAAAAACCACTTTACTATCGGCATAAACGACGACGTGACGGGAACTTCTTTGCAAGTAACGGAAATGATAGACGTTGCGCCCGCAGGCACCACTCGCTGCAAGTTTTACGGCTTGGGCAGCGACGGAACGGTCGGCGCAAACAAAAACAGTATCAAGATCATCGGCGACCACACCGATCTGTACGCACAGGGCTACTTCGAATACGACTCCAAAAAGAGCGGCGGCTTGACGATAAGCCATTTGCGTTTCGGCAAAAACCCGATAAAGTCCAGCTATCTGATAGATCAAGCGGAATTTATCGCTTGCCACAATCAAAGCTACGTGACGCGTTACGACGTGCTTGCGGACGCCAAAGAGGGAGGAACTTTCCTACTGAACTGCGCTTGGAGCGACGAGGAATTGGAAAAAGAGCTTCCCGCGTTTATGAAAAACGAGATCGCCCGCAAACATCTGAAATTTTACACCATCGACGGACTGCACATCGCAATAAAGGCGGGCAGCGCAAAATCTACCAATATGGTAATGCAGGCGGCGTTCTTTAAGCTTGCGGACATCATCCCCTACGATCAGGCGGAAGAATATATGAAGCAAGCCGTAATAAAGAGCTACGGCAAAAAGGGACAAAAGGTCATCGACGCCAACTTTGCAGCCATCGACGGCGCAGTGGCGGGCTTGCACGAGGTGAAGGTCCCCGCTCATTGGGCTACCACCACCGAAGGCGCCGCATTGCCCGAAAAGACGGACAACGAGTACTACGAAAGCTTTGTTCGCCCCATAACCGAGCAAAAGGGCAACACCTTGCCCGTATCGGCGTTCAACCCATCGGGCGTTGTGCCCACGGGTACCACCAAGTACGAAAAACGCGGCATAGCGGTAAACGTGCCCGTTTGGCAGCCCGAAAACTGCATACAGTGCAACCAATGCTCGTTTGTGTGCCCCCATGCGTGCATACGTCCCGTGCTTGTAGATGAAAACGAGCCCGTACCGGAAGGCTTTGTTACCAAACCCGCAGTGGGTATCAAAGGAGCGAAATTCCGTATCCAGGTCAGCCCGCTGGACTGCACCGGCTGCGGCAGCTGCGCAAACGTTTGCCCCGCAATGAAGGGCAAGGCGCTCGTGATGACCCCCGCGGAGGAAGTTCACGAAGAAGAAAATTGGGAATTTGCTCAAAAGGTAGAACAAGTAAAATGTCCGTTGAACCCCAACACCGTGAAGGGAAGTCAATTTAAGCAACCGCTGTTTGAATTTTCCGGAGCGTGCGCGGGCTGCGGCGAAACGCCTTACGTCAAGCTTGTGACGCAGCTGTTCGGCGACAGAATGGTGATCGCCAACGCGACGGGCTGCTCGTCCATTTACGGCGGATCGGCGCCCACGGCTCCCTACACCACCGACAAGAACGGACACGGTCCCGCTTGGGCCAACAGCTTGTTTGAGGATAACGCCGAATTCGGCTACGGCATAAATCTGGCTTACAATCAACGCAGAAATCGCCTTGCGGAAAAGATAACGACGCTTGCGACAAAGTGGAAGAGCTATAAAGAGGGCGCAGCCGCTTGCAAAGCCTGGTTGGAAGGCAAGGACGACGCCGAAAAGAGCAAGACTGCCGCCGAGGAATTGGTGAAATGTCTGGAAGAATGCAAGGATTGCGGCTGCCGCTGCGACAAGCTTGTTGCGGAGATACTGTCCGAAAAGGACTGCCTCGTAAAGAAATCCGTGTGGATATTCGGCGGCGACGGCTGGGCTTACGACATCGGCTACGGCGGACTTGACCACGTGTTGGCAAGCGGCGAGGACGTAAACGTGCTTGTGCTGGATACCGAAGTGTACAGCAACACGGGCGGACAAGCAAGCAAATCTTCTCCCACGGGAGCCGTTGCCAAATTTGCCGCGGCAGGCAAACGCGTAAAGAAAAAGGATCTCGGAATGATGGCGATGAGCTACGGCTACGTGTATGTGGCGCAGGTAGGCATGGGCGCAAGTCAGGCGCAGCTTGTAAAGGCGCTTACCGAGGCGGAAGCTTATCACGGACCGAGCCTCATCATCGCTTACGCTCCCTGCATCAACCACGGATTGAACATGGGCAAGAGCCAGGAAGAGATCAAACGCGCGGTAGATTGCGGCTACTGGCAACTGTACCGCTACAACCCCACGCTCATCGAGCAGGGCAAAAATCCCTTTACGTTGGACAGCAAAGAGCCTACGGGCGACTATCAAGAGTTCATCAAGGGCGAGACCCGCTACTCCTCTCTTGCCAAGACCAAGCCGGAAATCGCGGAGACATTGTTTGCCAAGTCCGAAAAGGACGCAAAAGAACGCGTGGAAAAATACAAGGAGCTTGCAAACAAGGAATAAGCGCTTCAAAACAACAAATAAAGGGGCTGTCGCGTTAAGCGGCGGCCCTTCTGCATATTTGCAAGTATTTATTCAAAACACTCAAGCCGTTTGACTT
>CANQCN010000030.1 GCA_947589685.1 uncultured Clostridia bacterium | reverse complement strand
CGCTTTCTACGGTTGCAGCAGTTTGACGGAAATAACAATTCCAGGCACTGTCACAAGCATTGGTGAATCCGCTTTCTCCGGTTGCGGCATTACATCAATTGTAATTCCAAGCTCAGTCACAAGCATAGGCAGCTCCGCTTTCTCCGGTTGCAGTAATTTACAAACTGTAACATTTGAAGGCGACAGTCAATTGCAAAGCATAGGTGGTCGGGCTTTCAGAGATTGCAGCAGTTTGAAGGAAATAACAATTCCGAGTAAAGTCACAAGCATAGGCGGCGACGCTTTCGAATATTGCAGCAATTTGAAGGAAATAACAATTCCGAGTAAAGTCACAAGCATAGGCGGCGAAGCTTTCGAATATTGCAGCAATTTACAAACGATAACGTTTGAAGACAACAGTCAATTGCAAAGCATAGGCTACCACGCTTTCTCCATGTGCACCAACTTGCAAACAGTAACGTTTGAGGGCGACAGTATATTGAAGAGCATAGGCGATTACGCTTTCGAATATTGTAGTCAACTGACGTCGATCACGATTCCAAGCACGGTCACAAGCATAGGCGGCGGGGCTTTCTACGGTTGCAGCAATTGTAAAAATGTTTATTATGGCGGAACGATAGAAGATTGGTGCGGAATTGAGTTTGGCGGTAGAGATGCTAACCCAATGTTTTATGCAACAAACTTCTTTATGAAACAAGGCGGCGATTGGCAAGAGGTGACGAAAATTGAAATTCCGAAAGGAGTTGAAAAAATCGGCGATTATCAATTCTGTGGTTTCGGCAATGTAACGTCGATCACGATTCCAGGCACAGTCACAAGCATAGGCTACGAAGCTTTTTGGGGTTGCAGGCAATTGGTATCTATTATAATTCCAAGCACCGTCACAAGCATAGGCAACTACGCTTTCTACGGTTGCAGTCAATTGACATCGATCACAATTCCAAGCACGGTCACAAGCATAGGCAGCTCCGCTTTCTACGGTTGCAGTCAATTGACAATTTATTGCGAGGCAGCGAGCCAACCGAACGGTTGGAATAAAGATTGGAACTACGAAAATCGCCCCGTTGAATGGGGATATAAAAAACAATGACCTAACGGTCTTTATATAAAAAAATAAAAACAAAAGGAGAAACAACAAATGAAATTACAAGAACTCAGAGAAAAATTGAGCGACAAAAGCCAAAAATTGTTTGGGAAAGACATCAAAAGAACTGCCGAAGGTAAGCTCGGTCAATTTCTCAAAGACGGCAAAAACGATTGCTCTGCTTTTGATTTTAACGGCGTATACATTATATTTGATGACAAAGAAACAATTCTCTACATAGGCGAATCGTACAAAAAAAGCGTGAGAGAACGCCTTTACTTGCAAGTTAAGTGCAACAAGACCAACAGTACGCTTGCAGAACATTGTTCCCTTTGCAAATTTGGAAAATCATTCGAGACTTTAACCGAAAAAGAGTTGCAACAACTAAAAACAGACATACAACAATACAATGTGTTGGCAATAGAAGAAGTAGATTTGGAAACGCGCTTGATAACGGAAATGGGTCCCAAGTGGAACAAGGCGGGCAACAAAAAACAATGTGAATAAAACAAGACAACAGCAAAAGGACGGCAATGCCGCCCTTTTGCATATGTGAAAAAAGCGAGCGCGCCTAAAAGGAGAAAAAAAGCCTAACAACCTTGTCCATTTTTGCAACAAGTGTGAACGAAGAAGAGTCGAAGTGACTGGACTCGTAAGGAGCGGCGAAGCCGCGACGGAATAGGGATCGTTACGCGTAGCGTCGATCCCGTCACATTATTTCGAACTGTCCAGCCACTTGCCCATGGGCGGACGAGCCAAAAGACAGCGATGAAAAAGGACACAACAACCTTGTCCCATTTTGCAACAAGTGTGAACGAAAGAGAAGTCGAAGTGACGGACTCGTCCCGAACGCAGTGAGGGTGAGCGAAGCAACACGAAGCGTTGCGGAGCGCTACATCATTTCAAACTGTCCGGTCACGTAGACCAAGGCGAGCGCGCCTAAAAGGAGCAATAAACGAAGGGGCGCCCATTGCGCCCCTTCTTAATTGCGACTACAACGGCGTCGCTCGCCGATTGGTCGAAGTGACTGGACTTGAACCAGCGGCCTCTTGGTCCCGAACCAAGCGCGCTACCAACTGCGCTACACCTCGAAATATAATTTGTTTTGCTTGAATTTTATTAGCTGCTTGATAGCAGTTGGTAGCGCCCAAGGCGCTCCCGCACATCGAGCATAGCTCTCGTGGCTTTGGCTACAAACAGCACACTGTGCTGTTTGCTTAACGCGTCGCACCAACTGCGCTACACCTCGAAATATAATTTGTTTTGCTTGAATTTTATTAGCTGCTTGATAGCAGAGTCGGTAGCGCCGTTGTCGCAGCGCTCTTTCGACAGTACCAATCGTAAAAATACGATTGGATCGACTGTCAATCGGCTGCTCCTCTCCCCACCGAGATTTCGTCTCGGCGTGGACCCCGCAGCTCCCGCACATCGAGCATAGCTCTTGTGGCTTTGGCTACAAACAGCACACTGTGCTGTTTGCTTAACGCGTCGCACCAACTGCGCTACGCCTCGATCGCTTTACTATTATACATTATTACTTTGTTTTTTGCAACCGATTGCGCAAAATCTTCGCAATCTTCTTGGCGCGTGCCGTCAATTTGCACAAAGCGCTTGCTTTTGCGTCGGGTAGGTGGTATACTTGGTGTGTAAAAAATTTACAAAAAGGAGAAATTATGAAAAAATTTTTCGGTGAATTCAAAAAATTTATAACTCGCGGCAACGTCGTGGATATGGCTGTCGGCGTTATCATCGGCGGCGCGTTTACGGCTATCGTCACGGCGCTTACCAATCAGATACTTATGCCGTTGATCAACTACGTTCTGTTTATGCTAACGGGCGGCAAAGGGTTCGAAAACGTTTACACCTACTTGTATACAAGCTATCAAGTGGGCGAGAACGGACAATATGTTGTGGACGCGACTACGGGACAAAAGGTGATCGACCTCTCAACGTCCATTTACATCGATTGGGGCGCGTTTATCACGGCGATAATCAACTTTATTTTGATCGCGATCGTTTTGTTCTGCATAGTCAAGCTCATCAACGGCGCGCGCGAAAATGTCGACAAGCAAAAGAGCAAATTTGCTCCGCTTGCAAAAGAGGACGTAAAAGCCTTGCGCAAAGAGGGCAAGACCACGCAGGAAATACTTCAAATTGCCGCTCAAAAGAAAGCCGAGCAAGAAGAAGCCGCCAAGAAAGCCGCAGAAGAAGCCGCAGCCAACGCTCCCAAAACAGAGCAACAGCTGCTGGGCGAGATAGTGGAGCTGCTCAAAGAAAAGAAATAAGACTGTTTTCTAAAATGCGCGACGAATTTTCGTCGCGCTTTTTTTGCTTTTTTGCGGTTGGTTTTCGGCAGACAAAACAAGCGCGTATTGCGCGCGGCAAGTATATTTCCCGCCCCATTGCGGAAAAATCACAGTATGAAGATCTCTTTTGAAAAGTTTCATACGCTGTGGAACGGGCAGGACGACTTTCGGCTGAGAGAGCTTGATTGCGGGATCTTGCTCAAAGCCGTTTGTCTGGATACGATGTGCGACGACGCAAAGGTTTCGGCGTTTGTGTTGCAGCCGCTTGCCTACATCGGCAAGGCGCAAAGTCTTTCCGAGGTGGAAAAGAAGCTCGCCGCGGGCACGGGCGTGCGCAAGCCGCCCAACCTTTTTGCCGCCACGGAGGACTTTACCAACGGTTACACGCTGATATTCGACAAAAGCGACAATTGCATTTCCGTAGACACCCGCACCGTGGTGGGGCGATCCGTTGCCGAGCCGCCCACGTCAATGGTAATGCGGGGACCGCGCGAGGGGTTTGTGGAGGACGTAAAGGTCAACATTACGCTCATTCGCAAGCGTCTCAAAACGCCCAATCTCAAAATAATCAACCTTGCCGTGGGAAAGTACACCAACACGGCGGTTTCCGTTTGTTACATCGAGGGCATTGCGGAGCAGCGCATTGTGGACGACATCGTGCAGCGACTTCAATCCGTCAAAACGGACGGCGTGCTGGACAGCAGTTATCTTGCGCGTTATCTGGATGTGTCCAAGACGTTTCTGTTCCGTCGCGTTGGCTCCACCGAAAAGCCGGATATTGCCGTGGGCAAAATGTTGGAAGGACGTCTTGCGATAATTGTGGACGGCAGCCCAATGGTGCTGACCGTGCCCTATCTTTTTGTGGAGGATATGCAGTCGCCCGGCGACTACTACGAAAATTCCGCAATGACGACGCTTTCGCGCAGTTTGCGGTTTGTCAGCGTGATAGTTTCGGTGCTGCTGCCCGCGCTGTACGTTTGCTTGCAGGTGTACAATTACCAGATAATTCCGTTGCGATTTTTGATAACCGTCCTCAACGCCAGCGAGGCGATACCGTTCAGTCCGTTGACGGAAATGCTGCTTGTTTTGATCGTTTTCGACATATTGCGCGAAGCCAACCTGCGCATGCCCAGCGCGGTGGGCATTTCATTGTCCTTGGTGGGCGCGATAGTGTTGGGCGACGCGGCGGTGCAGGCGGGATTGCTGGGCGCTCCCGCGGTGATGATAGGCGCGCTTTCGGGTATCGGACTGTTTACAATGCCCGACAACACGCTGATACTTTCCCTTTTGCGGCTTGTCGTTACGTTTATCGGGGGCGTGATGGGGTTGTTGGGCGTTATCGTGTCGACGATGACGATATTGGTGTATCTTGCTTCTATGCAGGACTACAAAACGCCCTTTTTGGCGCCGTTTGCGCCGGATATTCCCGAAGACAGACAGGACGCCGTGGCGCAGGTACCCGTGCCCAAGATGAAGAAGCGTCCGAGATCTATTCCCAACGAAAACCGCGACAGGAGGGGCTGATGGACAAAAATCGTGTGCAAGTGGGGCAGTTGGCGTTGTTGTATCTGCTGTTGGTGATGGGCGGCAAGTTTTTGACGCTGCCCTCGTTGCTGGCGGGAGACGTGGGGCACGACAGCTGGCTCTCTGTTGCTTTCAGCTTTGTGTGGGACGGCGTTTGTTTGTGTTTTTTGCTGTGGGCGATCAAAATAAACGTCGATTCCCGTATGGATATATCTGCGATACTTGACAAAAGTGTGTCAAAACCCGTAACGAAGGTGTTTTTGGCGATATTTTTTGTGATATTCGTGTTGCGGACCAACATTTTGCTGAGTTCGTGTTACAAAATGTTTTCCGTCACATTCGACGTGTCCACCAATTGGATAGTGTTCGTGCTGCCCGTGGCTGCGTTGGCGTTTTTTGCCGTAGCGAAAGGCTTCAACGCCATTGCGCGAATGGGACAGCTGCTTTTCGGGTTGATACTGCTCGCCGTCGCGGCGTTGTTTGTGTCGCCCTTTCTCGAAATGAAATTCGGCACCTTGCTGCCGATAGCAGAGGCGGGCTGGGGCAAAATTTTGCTTACGTCGTATACTCGCAGCTTTTGGTTCAGCGATTACATTTTCATCTACTTTGTGCTGGACGGGATCAAAGTCAAAAAGTCCGTTTTCGCCCCCATGTTGATTTCTTTTGCCGTAGGAGCGTTTTTGTGCATATTGCTGAACGCGGTTTTCGTGGCGTTGTTCGGCTATCTTGCGCCCGACTTCGACATGGCGATGAGCAAGATCGGCGTGTTTTCCGCGGCGAATACCGCCAACGGCAGATGGGATTGGCTTACGCTGTCCGTTTGGCTCGTCAGCGTGTTTATCAAGGTAATGGTCTTTATCTTTTGCGCTTACAAATGTATCGAAAAGCTCGTTGGCGCAAATTTCGTCAAATTCAATTGGATAGCGGCGGGCATAGTGTTGTCTGCGCTGTCGCTGCCGCTGTTTGTATCCACCGAGCAGCTGCTCGACACCGTCATAAAGTGGGGCGTGATACCCTTTTCGTTGGTACAGTATCTGCTGCCGCTGCTTATGCCGCTGTTGACGACGGTCGCCAAACGCAAAACGGAGGCGGTATATGAGTAATCTCAAACGTATAGGCATAGTGTTGGTTGTCGTAGCCGCGGTGGCGCTCGTCGCGGGCAGCTTCAAGGGCAGCGACGTGCTGGACAGGGCGATAATCCTCGGTATAGGCATTGACGCGGAAGAAAGCGGCGGAGTTATGCTGACTGCGGAGGTCGTCGCACCCGGCAACGGCACCGAACAGGTGGGCACGTTCAGCAAGACCGTCTCGGTAAAGGGCGAAACCGTCAACGTGGCGCTGCAAAACGTGGCGGAGGCGACGGGCAAGGAAACGTCCCTGGGACAGTGCGTGGTGCTGGTTTTGGGGCAGGAGTATACGGAAACGGTGGATTTTTCCGACCTTATCGATTACTTCATCAAGCATCACAGCCTTAAAGAAAGCGCGGTGATCTGTTGCTGCGAAGGGGACGCAAAGGAGCTGTTCAACAAGGGAAACGCTCTTGCGCAAAGCATGTCTCTTGCCATCGCCGCTGCGTTGTTGGATCAAGCCGAAAAAATTTCCGTCACCAACAACAGCCTGCTGCAATACGCCCGCAGTCAAAACGAGCTCAGCCGCACGGGCTTTCTCAACAAGGTGGCGTTCGTTCCCTCCGAAAACACCGACGGCAACCTTCCCGACAAGGAAATGGGGTTTATATCCTATCGCGAAATGTGCGTATTCAGAGCAAACCGATACGTCACAGCCCTTTCGGAGCAGGACGTCAAGGGAATGTCGCTGTTTTTGTCCGACGTTGCGGGCGAAACGTTCGTGTCCTTTGAGGATACCGTCACGCGCACGGTGCAGGTGACAAGCAAGGACGTCAAGCTAAAAGCGGGCAAGGACGGCATAGAAGCGGAAATCAAACTTACCGTGCGTTACGGCAGAACGGACAGCGAAGCGGTCAGCGGACCGCTCACCTCCAAAAACGACAAGGAGATCCCCCAAAAGCTGTTGGACGACGTGACCAAGCAAGCTGCGGCAATTGCGGAAAAGTACCTTGCCAAACAACGCGAGTTCAACTTCGATCTGCTCGATTTTCACGAAATGTACCGCAGACAAGAGGGCGCGAGCGCTTCGCTCGCCGAAAGACCAATGAGCGAATTTCCCGTTCGGCTTACCGTTACCGTGACGGAAAGCTGACGTAAGCAAGCGGCGTTCGGATGTCGTTCCGAACGTCGTTTTTTTGACAAATTTTGTTTTATTGCACACATATTGCAAGTAAATATTGACCGAATTTGATATCTATTGTATAATAATACTTTATGAAAGGAACGATTCTTGTCAATCCCTATGACGACCACCCCGTGCAAAAGCGCAAGGCGGCGCGTATGGCGGCGGAGCTGAATTTGCTCGGCGCGGAAACGGAAATACTGCCCAATTACTGCTTGGCGGCTTGTGTCGAGGAGGGGCGTATCCGATGCGACTTGCATACGGATTTCGTGCTGTATTTCGACAAGGAAAGGATACTTCCGCGCTTGTTGGAAAAGTCGGGCATACGCGTGTTCAACAGCGCGCGCGCCACGGAGATATGCGACGACAAAATGCTTACTCACGCCACGCTTGCTGAGTGCGGCATACCTATGCCCGATACGATAGCGGGACCGTTGTGCTACGAACCGCGCGCCGTCGAAACGGACGCCTACATACGCAAAGCGACGGAAACATTGGGCTTGCCCTTGGTGGTAAAGGAGTGTCACGGCAGTTTTGGCGAGCAGGTGTATCTGTGCGACAACGCAAAGGAACTCAAAGCCAAGCTGGAAGAGATAAAAACAAAACCTTATCTGTTGCAGCGCTTCGAAAAGGACAGCTGCGGGCGGGATATGCGCGTCATAGTGATAGGCGGCAAAACGGTGTGCGGAATGCTTCGCACAAACGAAAGGGACTTTCGTTCCAACGCCGCTTTGGGCGGCAGGTGCGAGGGCGTAACGGTGCCGTCGGATATTGCCGAGATGTGCGAAAAAGCCGCCGAGATCATCGGTTTGGACTACTGCGGCATAGACGTGTTGCTCACCGATCCGCCCAAGCTGTGCGAGGTAAACAGCAACGCTATGTTCGAGATGGCGGAGTGGGCGACGGGCTTCAACGTTGCGCGAGCCTACGCGGAACATATAGTAAAAACGGTCAAATCACAAAATTAACAACGCAAAGGAGAAACGATTATGTTATTGAAGGAGTTTTTGGATAGCGGCTACACCGCCTATCACGTAACGGCAAACGCATGCGAAATACTCAAAGAGGCGGGCTTTGTGCAGCTTACGCTCGGCGACGCTTGGAGCTTGGAGCGCGGCGGCAGTTATTTCGTAACGCGCAACGGCAGCAGCGTTGTGGCGTTTTGCGTGGGACAGTACAACGTGTTCAACATCACGGTCAGCCACACCGACAGTCCGTCCTTCAAGATCAAGGGCGACCGTCTTGTGGAAAGCGAACAGCTTTGGCGGCTGAATACGGAAAAATACGGCGGCGGATTGCTTTACAGCTATTTCGACCGTCCGATGAAGGTGGCGGGCAGATTGCTTGCGGAAACGTCGGACGGCGTGGAGCAGATACTTGCCGTAAGCGACTACAACGTGGTGATACCGAGTCTTGCCATTCATCTCAACAGAGAAGCCAACGAAAAACCCTTTTTGAAGCTGCAAAGCGACACCCTTCCCTTGTTTTCGCAAACAGAGGCGGAGCTTTACGGCAGTCTTACGGACAGGCGCGTGTTGGACGCGGATCTGTACGTCGTGCCTTCGGGCGAAGCCTTCGATTGCGGCGTTCACAACGAATTTCTTTGCTCGGCAAGGCTGGACAATCTTACCAGCGTGTACTCCTCTCTCTATGCCCTGGTGGATACCGAACCGCAAAGCATCGCCGTCGCCGCATGTCTGGACAACGAGGAGACGGGCAGCGGTACGCGTCAGGGCGCGCCGAGCTTTTTGAAACAGGTGTTGGACGCTATCGCTTCGGCATTGGAGCTTGGCGGCACAGAGCTTGCCTACGCCACGGAAAACGGAATGGTGCTTTCCGTGGACAACGGACACGCGGCTCACCCCGCTCACCCCGAAAAGCACGACCCGAAGTACAGATGCCGCATGAACGGCGGCGTCGTCGTCAAGCACCACGTAAACTACGCCACCGACGGATTGAGCGCCGCGATATTCAAGCGTATTATGAACGACGCGGGGTTGCCCTATCAGGATCTGTACAACAACAGCGAGCTTTCCGGCGGCAGTACCTTGGGGCTTGTCACCGCGCGCGAGCTGGGCATGAAAGTGTGCGATATAGGTATCGCGCAATTGGCAATGCACTCCGCTTGCGAAACCTGCGGTATCGAGGACGTGTACACTATGCAAAAGGCGCTCAGAGCATTCTTTTCCGTCACCGTAGAGGGAACAAACGTCATAACCGTAAAGTGAGGCTATCATGAGCTACAAACAAGAATACGACAAGTGGTGCAAATACGCCGCGGACGAGCAAACGCAAAAAGAACTGCGCGCAATGAGCGAAGAGCAGCGCAAGGAAGCCTTCGGAGGCGAATTGAGCTTCGGCACTGCGGGTTTGCGCGGCATAATGAGCGCGGGAACGGCGCGTATGAACGTGTATACGGTGTATCGCGCAACGGAAGGGCTTGCGCGATATATGGACGCGCACGGCTACAAAAGCTGCGCCGTGACCTATGACTCTCGCAACAACAGCAAGCGTTTTTGCGAGTTGGCAAGCGCGACTCTTGCCGCGCACGGTATCAAGGTGTATCTTACGCCCGAATGTATGCCTACGCCCTTTTTGTCCTTTATGGTGCGGACGATCCGCTGCGATATGGGCGTAAACATTACCGCCAGCCACAATCCCGCGGAGTACAACGGCTACAAGGTGTACGATTCGAGCGGCTGTCAGCTGCTGGACGAGGACGCCGCCGAAGTGACGCGCTACATCGACGCGGTGCAATTGTTCGAAAAACCGTTGCCCGACATAAAGGAATACGAGGGCAAGCTTGTGCAATATACCGACCGACTGTTGGAGGAAATGTATATCGACCGTGTGCTGCGCGAGGGTTTGCATGCGTCGCTCGGCATGCTCAACGCCGTGTACACTCCGTTGAACGGAGCGGGCTATCGCGTCGTACCCGAAACGCTTAGGCGAGCGGGCTTGCTCGATCTCACGACGGTGTCGGAGCAGTCCGCGCCCGACGGAAATTTTCCCACCTGCCCCTATCCCAACCCGGAAAAGGCGGAAGCGCTCGCCCTTGCCGTACAGACGGCTGCCGCGCGCCGTGCGGACATCGTCATTGCCAACGACCCCGACTGCGACAGGCTGGGCGTGGCGGTGCGAGTCGGCGGCGAATTTCGTCAGCTTACGGGCAACGAAACGGGCGTGTTGCTTGCCGATCACATATTGTCCTCGCTGAAAAAGAAGGGCAAGCTGCCCGACCGTCCCGTTTTGGTCAAGACTATCGTCACGACGCCCTTGTTGGACGCGATCGCCGCCGAATACGGCGCAGAGGTGCGGGACGTTTTGACGGGGTTCAAATATATAGGCAACGTGATAGCCAAGCTGGAAAAGGAGGGCGATGCCGACCGCTACGTGTTCGGCTTCGAGGAAAGCTGCGGCTATCTCAAAGGCAACTACGTGCGCGACAAGGACGGCGTTATTGCGGCGTTGCTGATAGCCGAATGTGCGGCAAATCTGAAAGCGCAGGGCAAGACCCTTGCCGACAGATTGTCCGAGCTTTACGACAAATTCGGTCACTATATGCAAAATACCGTCGCTTACCGTTTCGACGGACTGAGCGGCGCGCAGCAAAAACAGCTTTTGCTTGACTCTGTCCGCAAAGCGCCCTTCGAGTTTCTCGGAGACAGTGCCGTCATAGGCGTCTGCGATTTCCTTACGCAAACGACGTACGATCTGCCCAAAGCGGACGTGTTGCGATTGCGCGGCGCCGACGGCAGTCAATTGATAATTCGCCCCAGCGGCACGGAGCCTCTTATCAAGTGCTACATCACCGTCAAGGGAAACGAGGCGGACAACCTTACGCGGTACGAGGCGATAAAAAAGCAAACGGACGAATTTTTCGGAGGTAAGTAATATGAAAACGAAATTTACCACGCTCAACGTTGTCACGACGGCTATGTTGGCTGCCGTGGCGGTGATATTGGCAAGCGTGTTTCACGCGTTCGACGTGGCTCTTTCGTCGCTGTTCAGCCCGATGCACTTTCCCGTGCTGCTGTGCGGCATTATGTGCGGACCTTATCTGGGGTTGATATGCGGTGTGGTCACTCCGTTGATCTCCTTTTTGTCCACGGGCGGCGCGCGTCCGCCTTTCCCCGCGGGGCTTATCCCGATGATATTCGAGTTGGCGGCTTACGGCTTTACGGCGGGGCTTATGCGCTGGCTGTTTCTCAAAAACACCAAAACAAACCGTTTTGCGTCCGTTTTGGCGCTTATTATCGCTATGATAGCGGGACGTTTGATAAACGCCTTTGTAGGAGCATTTTTTATGATGGGCGACAGCTCGTCCTATTTCGCCGCTCTCGGCACGAAAATTCTCGGCAATTTCACGTCGACCTGGGCGGGAATAATTTTGCAGATCGTGCTTATACCCCTTATTCTTTTCGCTTTGCAACGCGGCGGTATACTGATAAAATATCTGCCAGACACGCCCGTTGCCGGCAAAAACAAATCGTCCGCTTCGGCAGAATAGCCCGATCAAACAATTGACATACATACATTTGTATGATAATATAAATTAGTTCAATTTGGAACCAATTTTTCGATAGAGGAACGACACAATGCTGGAATTGAAAAAGATCGTAAAAGATTATCCCGTGGCAAACACGACTGTCCGCGCGCTTAAAGGGGTGGATCTGCAATTTCGCAGCAGCGAATTCGTGTCCGTTTTGGGACCGAGCGGCTGCGGCAAGACCACCTTGCTCAACATCATCGGCGGATTGGACAAATACACTACGGGCGATCTCGTCATCGACGGCGTATCCACCAAGGACTACAAGGACCGCGATTGGGACACTTATCGCAATCACACGATAGGCTTTGTCTTTCAGACCTACAACCTCATTCCGCACCAGACGGTGCTTAAAAACGTCGAATTGGCATTGACGCTTGCCGGCGTGCCCAAGTCGGAGCGCAAACCCCGCGCGGAGGAGGCGCTTCGCAAAGTGGGGTTGGGCGAGCATATACACAAACGCCCCAACCAGCTTTCCGGCGGACAGATGCAGCGCGTGGCTATCGCGCGCGCATTGGTAAACGATCCGAGCATAATCCTTGCCGACGAGCCTACGGGCGCTTTGGATACGGAGACGGGCATTCAGATAATGGACCTTTTGCAAGAAATGTCCAACGATCGTCTTGTCATAATGGTGACGCACAATCCCGATCTTGCGCACAAGTATTCCTCGCGCATAATCGAAATTTTGGACGGAGAGATCGTAAGCGACAGCAAGCCCGTTTCAGAGGAGGAATTGCAGCGCGAACGCGAGCTTGAATTGCGTTTGCGGCAGAATGACGCGCCGAGCGACGTCGCTGCGGAAATGCAAGTCCCCGAAGCTGCCGAGACCGTTCCGCCCGCAGAGCAAGACAGGCCCGTTGTTCAAAGGAAAAAGAGCAAAAACAGCACACGGGGTAGGAAAAAACGCTCCTCGATGTCCTTTTGGACGGCTTTCAAGTTGTCGCTGAACAATCTTTTTACCAAGAAAGGGCGCACTGTGCTTACCTCATTTGCCGGCAGCATAGGTATCATCGGCATAGCGTTGATACTTGCCGTCAGTCAGGGAATGACCAATTACATTCACATCACCGAGGAACGGACGCTTGCGAGTTATCCTCTCACGATTGAATCCACGGCGATGGACTTGTCAAGTCTGGTAAGTTCGATGATGAACAACATCGACAACGAGGACAGTAAAAACGGCACCTCCGAACGGGAAGAAAACACCGTTTACAACAGCACGCTTATTTACAATGTTGCCAACGTCATCAAGAGTTCCGTAGGCATATCCAACGATTTGAAAACTTTCAAGGAAGAATACCTTGACAACGCCGTAAAAGAGGGTGGAGCATTGCACGAAGCCGTTGCCGGTATTCAGTACCGATACGACACGGAAATGCGGTTGTTCTCCAAGACGGTGGAAGGCAACGTGGAAGAAGCCAGCGTTTCCAAGAAAATGAACGAGATCGTTCCCCGTCTATTGGGCAGCAACATTCAGTCGGCTATGGGCGGCTATATGCAATCTATGTCGCAGTTTTCTATGAATATCTGGCAAGAAATGCTTGCCGATCCCGACGGCGGTCTTGTCAACAAATTGATAAAAGATCAGTACGAAATTTACGGCGAGTGGCCCAAAAAGTTCAATCAAGCCGTGCTTGTGGTAAATAAAAATATGGAAGTGAGCGATATGGCGTTGATTACGCTCGGACTGTTGGGCAACGATTATCTCGATCAACTGTACACCGACGTCGACAGCGGAAAGGACCCCGACAAGTCCAATCTTCGTTCGTGGAGTTTCGACGACATAATGAAAACCGACTGTCGTATGATACTCAACGGCGATCTCTACGCGCCCGCAACCGATGGTATCTGGTACGACATAACGGAAGGAGACCACGCCCAACCTTACAAATTGCAGGAACTTTTCGACAATGAAAGCGTTCCCATCGAAATTTCGGGTATCGTGTGGGCAAAGGATGAATCCACCTCCATTCTTCACACGGGTTCGATTGCCTACACTTCGGCGCTTACGGAATATATGATAAGAAATTCCGAAAACACCCCCGCCGTAAAAGAACAGAAGAACAATCCCGACGTGGATATTTTCAGTGGCAAAGCATTCGGTATTCTCGGCGACGTCAACGCCGACAATGCAAGCAAAGCGGAAGCTTTCAGAGCCTACTATGATATGTTGAGTTTCGACAACAAACGGGACGTTTATTGGAATATTAAGCGGTTGGATTCCGTCGAACCTCTCATAAATATGATAAAGGCGCAAGTGACCGAGGAAAAACCTCTTGCCGAAGTTGTCGCAGAACAATTGGCTGGGGCTATGAATATGAATGAGTCGGCTATGCTGTCCTATTTTGCGGGAAAGTCCGACGCGCAGATACTAAACACAATTCGCTCGCAAATGGTGTCTATGGTGGCGCTTGCACAGGCGGGGCAAACGGAAACCATTCCCGACGGACAAGTAAAGATGATGATAGTGTCATTTGCCGACAGACTGACTCAACAGCAACAGGAATTTAATCAGTTGCCGCGCGAGGAGCAGGAAGGCGAATTGGCCGACGCTCTTTCGGGTAAGACGGACGATCAGATTGCCGTCTACTATGACAATGAGAAGATGTCGTCCGCCACCTACGAAGGTAATCTGGCACTGCTTTCCAACGTCGATATCAACACGCCGGTCGGAGTAAGTATCTATGCCACGAGTTTTGCGGCGAAGGATGTAATTGCCGACGAAATAGAAAAGTATAACGACTCTCGCTCCAACGAAGAGGAAAAGATACAATACACCGATCTTGTAGCTCTTGTTATGTCTGCTGTTACAACGATAATAGACGCCGTGACCTACGTGCTTATCGCGTTTGTGGCTATTTCTCTCATCGTTTCGTCGATAATGATAGGAGTCATCACCCTCATTTCCGTGCAGGAACGCACCAAGGAGATCGGCATTTTGCGCGCGATCGGCGCGTCGAAACGGGACGTCAGCAGTATGTTCAACGCCGAAACGGTCATCATCGGCTTTGCCGCGGGGCTTATCGGCGTGTTGGCGACCTATCTGCTGTGCATACCTATCAACATCATTTTGCAGGCGTTGACGGGAATAGCCGGTTTGAAAGCGGTTTTGCCTCCGCTTGCGGCGTTGATACTTGTGGCTATCAGCGTGGTGCTTACGCTATTTTCGGGACTTATCCCCTCCCGCTCCGCCGCCAAGAAAGACCCCGTCGTCGCCCTTCGCACGGAATAGGACTCACTTTTCAAGCCGCGGCTTTGCCGCGAAGCAAGCGTCCGATAGCTTTTGCTGCGAGGTAGATGTTCGGTCGTTATGTCGGGCGCGCCCCCTTGCGAGACCTTGAAAAAGCCCTCCCGCAACAGAACGTACTTTACGCGGGGTATTTAGCTCAACAAAAGGAAAAAGGCTTGAAAATAAATATCGAAAACATCACACAAACAAAAATTCGGAGGCAATCATGCAGATCCGTTCCAGAGCGCCGCTCAGAATAGGCTTTGCCGGCGGCGGCACCGATTTGACAAGTTACAGCGACAAATACGGCGGATGCGTATTCAACGCGACCGTCGGAATGTACTCCTACTGCACGATAGTTCCCGTCGACGACGGAAAGATACGTTTTGTGGCGCCCGACCGCGGAGAAAGCGTGGAGGTCGACGCCGTTCCGTATATCGAACCGACGGAGCCGCTCATACTGCACAAGGGCGTGTACAACCGTATAGTAAAGCAATTCAACGGCGGCAAACCTCTTTCGCTGTTTATGAGCACAAGCTCAGACGCGCCTCCCGGATCGGGCTTAGGCACGTCCTCCACGATGGTGGTGGCGATCCTCGAAGCGTACAACCGTTGGCTCAATCTCAAACTTTCCGAATACAGTCTTGCCCGCCTCGCCTACGAGATCGAACGGGAAGATCTTCAACTCAAAGGGGGCAAACAGGATCAATATGCCGCCGTGTTCGGCGGATTCAGCTTTATGGAGTTCAACCCCGACGGCAGCGTTATCGTAAACGGACTCAGAGTGGACAAGCATGTCATTTACGAGTTGGAGTGTTCTCTTTTGTTGTTTTACAGCGGCAAAAGTCACGATTCCTCCAAAGTCATTTCCCAGCAGATAGCTAACACCGCCGGCAACAAGGCGCAGACCGTCGAGGCTATGCACGGTATCAAACAAGCCGCGATCAAAATGAAGGACGCGGTTCTGCGTGGCGACGTAAAGCAGGTGGGCGCGATCCTCAACGAGGGCTGGGAACAAAAGAAACGCACCTCTTCCGTAGTTACCAACAGCGAAATAGACAGTCTTGTGGAATACGCCAAGGCGAACGGCGCGGAGGCTGTAAAGCTTTCGGGAGCAGGGGGCGGCGGCTTTATATTGATGTACTGCGACCCCGTCAACAGACAAAAGCTTTTGAACGCTCTCAAACAGTTGAAGGGCGATGTGCTGCCCGTCAAATTTTGCAAGGAGGGCGCCGAAAGTTGGACGGTATGACGACGGCTGTGATCATGGCGGGCGGCAAAGGCACTCGCCTTTCGTCCGTGACGGGGGACGAAATACCCAAGCCGATGGTAAAGGTTGCGGGCGTTCCCATCATCGAGCGGCAAATACAAACGCTCAAACGGTGCGGAATATCGCGTTTTTACATAGTTGTCGGGCATCTCAAAGAAAAAATATGCGATTACTTCGGGGACGGCAGCTCTTTCGGCGTGGAAATAAGCTACGTCGTGGAAAACGAGCCTCTCGGCTCGGCGGGCGCGCTGTACTGTCTCAAAGGCAAGATCACCGACGACTTTTTGCTTGTGTTCGGCGACACGGTGTTTGACGTGGACGTGGACAGAATGATGTCCTACCACAAGAGCAAGGGCGCCGCGCTAACGTTGCTGGCGCACCCCAATTCTCACCCCTACGACAGCGATCTGTTGGTCGTGGACGAAGCTCGTCGCGTTACCGCCGTGTTGGGAAAGAACGAACCTCGCGGCGATTACTTCAATCTGGTAAACGCCGCATTTTTTGCCGTTTCGCCCCGCGTGTTTACGGATATCGTTTCGCCCGCTTGCGCCGATATGGAAAAGGACGTCGTCCGCCGCCGTATCGACAAGCACAACGACGTGTACGCTTACGTCACCACCGAGTACGTCAAGGACGTGGGCACCGTAGACCGTCTTCGATCGGTAAGCAATGATATCGTCAACGGCACGGTCGCGGCGCGCAATCTCCGACGTAAGCAAAGATGTATTTTTCTCGATCGCGACGGAACGATCAACGTCTACGGAGATTTTGTAAAAACTCCCGATCAACTGCGGCTGCTTCCCCGCGCCGCGGAAGCGATTTCTTTGATCAATCGCAGCGGCTATCTTGCGGTGATAGTGACCAATCAACCCGTGCTTGCGCGCGGCGACGTAACTCCGAGCGGTATGGCTGCGATACAGCGCCGTCTCGAAACATTGCTCGGCAACGAGGGCGCGTACGTGGACGCGACTTATCTGTGTCCGCATCACCCCGACAAGGGCTTTGTCGGCGAGGTAGCGGAGTTGAAGATCGACTGCGACTGCCGCAAGCCAAAACCGGGATTGTTTTTCAAAGCGGCGAAGGATCTGTCCGTCGATCTGGCAAATTCCTATTGCGTGGGAGATTCCTGGAAGGACGTTGCCGCGGGAAAAGCCGCCGGCTGTCATACCGTGCGCGTAACGTGCGGCGAAAAGCTTGCGGCAGGTCGCGACGAAGCGGAAATTGTCTGTTCGGATCTGTACGAAGCGATACAATATATATTAAGTAGGTGACAAAATGTCCGATTTGCAACAAATTTACGAAACTTTTTTTGCCGCGCATTCCGAGCTTGTCCCGATGAGGCGGACGATAGAAAACGCGGTGCAAACGCTCCGAGAGACCGCGCTTGCGGGCAACAAGATACTGCTGTGCGGCAACGGAGGCAGCAATGCAGATTGCGAGCATATCGCGGGCGAACTGCTCAAATCCTTTGTGCTTCCCCGCAAGGTGGAGCCGTCTTTCCGCGCACTGCTCGAAAACGCTTACGGCAGCGAGGGCAAGGATATCGCCGACAATTTGCAGCGCGGAGTCAAGTGCATACCGCTTACTTCTTTTTCCGCCTTTCACACGGCGTTCGGCAACGACTGCGACAGCAAATACTCTTTTGCGCAGCTTGTAAACGTTTTGGGCGACAAAGGCGACGCGCTTATTGCCGTTTCCACGTCGGGCAATTCCAAAAACGTCTTGCTCGCCGCCGAGGTCGCGCGCGTTGTCGGCTTGAAAGTGATAGGTTTCACGGGCAAGGGCGGCGGACGCTTGGCGGAGTACTGCGACGTTCTTCTCGAAGCCCCCTCAAACGAAACCTACCGCGTGCAGGAATATCACGAGTGTCTGTATCATTTGATCTGTCTGGCGCTCGAAAGCGAGTTGTATTATGAGTGAGGCGGTTGCTCTCTTCGAAGCCGAAGCGGAGGACAAAGGAAAAATTCGTATATTAGCCGCAATGGACGTATATCTGCCTATGATGGACGGCGTGGTAAACTGTATGCACAATCTGCTTTTGTCCTATCCGCAGGACGTGTGCGCAACGGCGGCGGGACCCAAAGCCAAGGATCACGTTGACGACTATCCCTACCCCATATTGAGATATCGTTCTTTCCGCGTGCCCTTTTCCAAGGTGGATTTCGGATTTCCCTCTCGCGACAAGGCGTTTGTCGACGAGATCATGCATATGGATATTGATCTCATCCACATACATTCTCCGTTCGGGATATGCAAGCTGCTCACCAAGGTAGCAAAAAAGCGCAACATCCCCATCGTCGCGACGTTTCACACCAATTACCGCTACGTGTTCAAGAAAATACTGCTTTTGAAATGCTTTTACGAACCGTATATCCGCACGTTGGGCAAGCGTTACGGCAAGATGGATATGATGTTTGCGGGGACGGAAGCGACGGCGGCGCAGCTGAGAAGCTTCGGCTATCAAGGCGAATGTAGGATAGTTCCTTTCGGCACATCCTTTGTTCCGCCCGACAACTATCGGCAGCTGAGAGAAAACGCCGACGCGCGTTTCGGTCTGGACAAGGAAGATCGCGTGTTTTGCTTTGTCGGCAGGACCGTTCGCAGCAAACGCGTTCAATTTACGCTGGACGCGCTCAAAAAGGTTCGGGACAAAGGTTACGAATTTCGTTTTATCGTGGGCGGCACGGGCAATTATCTCAACGCGATAAAGCGCAAAGTAAAGCGTCTCAAATTGGAGGACTGCGTAACGGTGACGGGATACCTTTCGGAGGAGGAGCTTGCAATGGTGTATTGCCGTTCGGAGCTTTTGCTTTTTCCGTCCATTCTCGACAACTTTGCCTTGGTCAAGGTGGAGGCGGCGGCGTTCAACACGCCCGGACTGTTTTTGAGAAACTCCAACACGGCGTTCGGCACAACGGATATGCGCAATGCCATTCTCGCCGACAACACAGTCGACGACTTTGCTGACAAAATCATATGGGCTATCGAGCATCCGCGTGAAATGCGTGAAATCGCTCAAAACGCGCGCAATGAGCTGTATTTTTCCTGGAAGCGATCGGCGGAGCTTTATGCGGAGCAGTACCGCAAGGTGATCGCCGAGTACAAAGCCAAACACGCCTCGCCATCGTCCTCGGAAAAACAGATACGTCAATAATTATCCTTGCGGCAGAGCATTGCCCAAAGAAAAACGACTTGGAAACACTCCAAGTCGTTTGTTTTTTGGGTGAATTATACTTTCAAGTGCAACACCCGAAGAAAAAAAAAGAAGTTCATATAAATCTCTGGTATAATGGTAGTT
>CANQCN010000029.1 GCA_947589685.1 uncultured Clostridia bacterium | reverse complement strand
TATTTCTTGAAGAAAATGATAAATCCGAACCCGTCGCCAACAGGCACTACAAGGTTCGGATTATTATCATTTGGTACGCTACGGTTTACAAAAGGGGCTGTCGATGAGGCAGTCCCTTTGTTCGTCATTTTTGCGGATCAGTCTTTGCAAATAGCCACGCCGCAGCTGGCTCCGATACGATCGGCGCCGTTCTTGACCATGGCGCAAGCCTCTTCGTAGTTGTGTATGCCGCCGCTCGCTTTCACTTTGAGCCCCGCGGGATGCACCGAGTCCGCCATAAGGCTGACCGCCTCGACGGTAGCGCCGCCGCTGCCGAAGCCCGTGCTGGTTTTGACATACTGCGCTCCTGCCGCCACGCAAGCCTTGCAAGCAGCCACTATCTGCTTGGTGCTGAGGTTGCACGTTTCGAGAATGACTTTCAAAAGAATGTCTCCGCACGCCTTTTTGACGGCGGCAACTTCCTTTTCCACCTTTTTCCAGGCGTTGGATTTGGCAAGAGATTGATTGATGACCATATCGATCTCGGTTGCGCCGTTCTTGATGGCGTCCTTTGTTTCAAACACCTTTACCTTGGTCGTGTTTTCTCCCAAGGGGAAGCCTATGACCGTGCAAACCTTTACGGACGTGCCCGCAAGCTCCTTTGCAGCCGTCTTGACGTGGCAGGGGTTTACGCACACGGACGCGAACCCGTATTGCTTGGCTTCGGCGCACAGCGCGATTATCTGCGAAGTCGTTGCGGGTTTCAACAGCGTGTGATCGATCATCTTTGCGATTTCTTGTTTTGTCATGTGATTTCCTCCGAAAAATTTTTGAATATAAACTCCGACAACAAAGTCTCGCTCGCTCGCAAACGCGACCCGCCTTGCAAAAAACGAGCCGACGAAAAATGCTTCTTACCGTAACGTTTTTTCGCGCGGCGGAGCAAGAGTTCGGCTATATTATAGCATACGGACGCTGTTATTTCAATAGAAAAGAAAAAATATATGTAGCCGGATCGAACGGAAAATCAACAATCTCGTCAAAAAGCAACAGCCCACGCCCGACAATGCGCCCTACCGCTTGCGGCGATTGCCCAGCTTGACGGTAAGGACGTTTTCTTCTATTTCGAACTCGCGCTTGCGCGGCGGACGACGTTTTATCGCCTTGACGCAAACCGCCACAATGTAGGCAAAGCAAGCGGCAATGCCTATTCCGCAAACAATGATGATGGGCAAAACGGTTTTCATAAACACCTCGCAGCTATTGTAGCGCAGCTTGGTTGACGAAAAAATCAACACCGTGTAATAAAATACGTTAAATTGCAGATACTACCCTCACAAGACAACGCGACAAGCGTTGCAAAGGAGGCATTATGAAAAAAATCGTTGTTGCTTTGTTGGCTGCTTTGACGCTTGCGCTTGCGATCGTTCCCACGGCTTTTGCGGAAACGGACTGCGAAAACAGAATATGCAAGCTGGCGCAAGCGGACGAACACGTCAAGCAAGCCCGATGCGTCGTGTACGAGCGGACCGCCGTGGTCGCCGTCAAAACGGAAAAATTCAGCGCCGCAAGTCAATACGACGAATACGTAAGGCAGCTGTCGGAAGCGATAAAATCGGAGTGCGAAGTCGATCACGTGTTTGTTACGCGCAATCCCAAAATAATGAAAGAGATAAACGAACTATCCAAGCTGGACGAGAACGAACGCGACCAAGCGATACAAAAAATAATCGAAGGCGTGATGAGACTGCGTCCGCCCCGCAAGCTCGATCTTACAAAAGTTACGTCGGGCAAATAACGCCCGCTATCAAGAAAGTCTCCTCGGACAACGAGGAGACTTTCTTTGTCGGGTTTACAGACCCAAAATCTTTTCGCACGATTTGACTACCAGCTCGAAGCTTTCCTCCTCGAAGGGGGACATAAGCCCGCAAGCGTCCAACAGCTCGGTAAAGGTTTTGGTGCCGCCGTAGTCGAGGAATTTGATGTATTTGTCGAAGGTCGCCTTGTAATCTTGTTGAGAAAGCGCCAAAAACTGCAACGCTGTAAACTGCGCGAAGCAGTAATCGATGTAGTAAAACGGGCTTTGGAAAATATGCGCCTGACGCTGCCAACGCCGCCCGTCCTGCAACGCGGGCAAGCCGTCCGTAGTCATATAGGGCAAAAATTGCTTTTCAAGCTTGTTGTAAAACGCGTTGCGCTCCGCGGGAGTCATATCGGGAGAGTCGTAGCAGGTTTGCTGGAAATAATCCACTATCGTGCCGTACGGTATAAACGTGACCGCGCCGCCTATGTGAGTGAATTTGTATTGGGGAGTTTTGTCCCCGAAGAACAGCTCTATCCACGGATATGCCAAAAATTCCATAGACATACTGTGTACTTCCGCCGTTTCCATACTTACGCTGCTCAAAAATTCGCTGTCTATGAAAAAGCTCTTGTAAAACTCCAACGCGTGTCCGAATTCGTGAGTCAACACGTCCACGTCCCCCGCCGAGCCGTTCCAATTGGCGAATATAAATGGCAGCTTGTAGGCGGGCAGACCCTCGCAGTAACCGCCGCCCTCTTTGCCCTCGCGGGACATCACGTCGAAACACTCGCTTTCCACCATTGCGTCAAACAGTTTGCCCGTTTCGGCGGACATTTCGTTGTACATTTTGGACGCGGAAGCGAACATCTCTTCGGGAGTACCGATGGGTTTGGGTTCCGTGGCAGTGTAAACGTTGTCGTCGTAGATATATTGCTGTCCGAGACCGAGATCCTTGTCCACCTTGGCGCGTATTTTGCCCGCCAACGGCACCAGATATTTGAGTACGTTGGCACGGAATTTCGCGATGTCCTCCTTGGTGTAGCAATTGCGCTGCATTCTCAAATATCCGAGGGGCGAATAGCCGTCGTAGCCTAGCTTGCGACCCATTGCGGTACGCACCTTTACCAATTTGTCGTAGATGTCGTCCAGCTCCGCCTTGTTGTCCTCTATTGCCTGACCCCAAGCGGTATAGGCGCGTTTGCGCAGATCTCTGTCCGCCGCGGTAAAATACTTGGATATGCCGCTCATTGGAAGGCGTTCGCCGTTGAAATCTATCACGATACCGCTCATCAGCTTTGAGTACTGCGTGGTAAGCTTGTTTTCCTCGATCTGCTCGGCAATGATGCGCGGATCGCTTGCGTCCACCGCCATTTGAAGATTGACGAACATTACCTTTGGAAAACGCTTTTCCAATTCGCTGCGGAAGGGACTAGTCAAGTAACACTTGGCAATCTCCGCGTTTGCAACGGCTATTTCGGGAGAGATCTCGTCCAGATAGTCCTGCTCGGCGGCGTAAAATTCGCTGCGCGTATCCTGCGTGAAGCGTATGAACGCAAGACGTATGTTTGTGCCTTCGCGTATGTCGAACTCTTTGTATTCTTCGTGAACGGCGAAAAACTCTTCTACCGTCGCGGCGACTTCAAAACGGCGTTTGAACTCCGCAAGCTTGGAAAGCATTTCGTCCTTGTCCGGACGGGTATACACTATTTCGGAAATTTTTACCATATTTGCTGCTCCTTGATTTTTGTTTTATTGTAACACGTTGCGACTATTTGCGCAACAAAACCTCTGCGCGCTTGTGCCGCAAGCTCGTATTCAGCGCGCAACGCCCTCGATTTTGTCCAAAAAGCCGTTGACTATCTCCGCGTATTTTTGCTGATCGGCGTGGAAGCTTCGCGCATGCCCGGCGTTGGGGATAAGGTGCAATTCGGACAGCGGATTACTCGCCGCCCGATACATTTCCTCGCTGTGTTCGGGACGAATAAATCGGTCGCTTGCGCCGTGAATGAAGCATATCGGCACGTTGCTGCGCCTCACATCTTCGATGGGACTGACCGCGGCAAAATCGTAGCCGTACTTGCGTTTGGACATAACGTTGCTGAACTCTACTATCGGAAAAGAGGGCAAATGCGTCGCCTTGACGCACAGTTGTCGGTAGTAGCGAAACGTGTCGCTGAACGCGCAATCGGCAATGACCGCGTCGAGATCGTCGCGCAACGAAAGCTCGCAAAGCACCGTTACCGCCCCCATGCTTTCGCCGTGCAACACCAAAAACGCGTCTTTTCCGAAAAGCTCGCGCGTATAGTCCAGCACCGCGGAAAGATCCCGACGTTCGTAGTAGCCGAGAGAAGTAAATTTGCCGTCGGATCTGCCGAAATACGCGTGATCGTATATGACAACGTTGTAGCCCCTTTTGTAAAAAATGCGCGCGTATTTGAGAGAATTTATTCTGTTCCAGGTGTGCCCGTGGCAAATGACCGCCACTCGCGGGGGATCGCCCGACTGCGCGTCGTTGAAGATAACTTCGCCCCTGACCTTGCCTTGCACGCCGTCCACCTCAAAAGGCTGTTTGCGCCAGACGTTGTCGTAGTCGTCGTAATCCATGCCTTCGTACTCCGTTTGAAACGCGCGCGCCTCTTCCGTGGTGTGCGCAACGGGCGTTGTGGCGGCTTTGAGCGTTCCCTTTGCCACTATCGCCGCCAAAACGAGATACAACGCAGCCAAAAACACCGCGCAGCCGAAAATTATCAACAGGATAAAATACCATTCCATAATTATTTCTCCACCAACGCTTTGCCCGTTTCGCCCCCGACGGCAAGGGAATAAATGTCTTTTGCCACCTGCTCCGGCGTGTACAAACGGACGCCGTGCGCCTTGCAAAACTCGTTGATATCGCTTTCGGACAGGTGCGCGCACATATCCGTCGAAACAATGGGAGGACACACGCAATTGACCCTGACAACGGGCGCGAACTCTTGGGCGAGGCTTTTCGTAAGACCGACTATCGCGTGCTTGCTTGCGCTGTACACGCTTTCGCAGGAAGAGCCTTCCACTCCCCAAACGGAAGAAACGTTGACAACGGAACCGTTTGCTTTGGCTAAAAGCGGCAACGCGTCGCGACAACAGAAAAAGGTCGATTTGACGTTTACGTCGAAAACCCTGTCGAAGTCCTCCTCCGCGACATCCTGACACTGCGCCGTATACGCTATGCCCGCGTTGTTGACAAGCACGTCGAGATGTTTGAAATACTTGCCTACCCACAAAAACATATCGTCGATTTCCGCTACGCGGGATACGTCCGCTTTGTACAAATGCACGTCGCGCCCCTCGTCGGACAATGACCGTCTGAGCGCAAGCGCCTTGTCCTCGCTGCGGTTGTAGTTGACTATGACCGTGTAACCCGCACGGGCAAATTCCGTCGCCGCGGCTGCGCCGATACCTCGGCTGCCTCCCGTTACAAGACAAACTTTCATATCGTTGGCAAAATTCTCCGTTTTACAGATTGAACGAAAATTCCTTTTGATTGTAACACAAGGCGACAAATTTGGCAACAAGTAACCCCGCAATGCCTGCAAAGCTTACAAACCGTAGACTTTTATTGACATAAAAAATGATTTTGATATAATACAAGCAAGGAGAACTACTTATGAAAAATATCGGACGGGCTTGGAGCTTTGTTATCGTTACGTTGATATACCTTGCGGCTACCGCCGTCGGCGTCGTGAGCTATATGTATCTGCACTTTGGCTTTTGGATAGACCTGCTGCTTGCCGACGTCATCGCAACGGCGGTAGTATTTGTTTTCAGTCTGATCTTTCGAAATGCGTCCGTTTACGATCCATATTGGAGCGTGCAGCCTGTCGTCATAACGATAGCCTACGCCGTTTCGGCAAAGGAGCTTTCCGCGGCGCAGATACTTTTCCTCGCGGCGGTACTGTTTTGGGGCGTTCGCCTGACGGCGAATTGGGCATATACATTCTTCGGTCTGGGACATATCGATTGGCGCTATGCCATGCTCAAAGAAAAGACGGGCAAGCTGTATCCTATCGTAAATTTCGTCGGCATACATCTCGTGCCCACGCTGGTGGTTTACGGCTGCGTGCTGCCCGTGGCTTTTACCTTCCGAGAAAACCCGACTTGCAATGCAGGCGCAGCCGTGTTTTTTGCGGCGGCGATATTTGCAACGATATTGGAGGGCGCGGCGGACGTCGAAATGCACCGCTACCGTAAAAACCGCAACGGAACGTTTATCCGAAACGGACTGTGGAAATACAGCCGTCACCCCAACTACTTGGGAGAAATACTTATGTGGTGGGCGATCGCGTTGGCTTATGTGTGCATGGCGCCGCAGCGTTGGTATTTGACGGCGGGCGCGTTTGCAAACACTTTGCTGTTTTTGTGCGTCAGCATACCCATGGCGGACAAACGTCAATCGCGCAAAGAAGGCTTCGAATTGTACAAAAAACAAACGCGCATGCTTCTTCCGATCCCGAAAAAACAGAAATGAACGTAGTATAAACAACAGCCCCCTCGCAACGGAAAAAGAGCTGTTTTTTTTACTTTGTACCGTACGATAATCTGTGTTACCGCCGAAATATCGGACGTTTGACAGTGTGTTTTTTGCGAATTCGGCGATTTGCGCGTTTTGCGACGCACACCGCTATGCTTGAACGAAAAAATCAAAAATATTTCATTTATATAGTGTTTTTATGCCTTATTTTACTACTATGTCTGCAATAGTATATTATAATTGAGGAAAAATCGTCATTCCGAGCAAAGCTTTTCCCATTCGGACATTGTTTCGTCCAAAAGGCGATTGGTCTCGTCGAGGCTTTTCATCACCTCCGAAAGACGGGCGTAGTCGGCTGTAACTTCCGGCAAGATCATCTGCCCGTTCAACTCCTCCACCGTTTGTTCCAACTGTGTGATGCGGCTTTCCAACTCTTTGAGACGGCGGGCACGATTGACCTCTTCGGCGCGTTGTTTTGCGTTGCGATACGTCGTGGTTTGAGCGGGCTTTGACGGCTTGATACGCGCCGCCTCCGCTTCTTTCTTTCTGTTGAGAAAAGCGTCGTAGTTGCCTTCGTATACGGTCAGTTTACCCTCGCCCAGCTCCGCCACGCAGTCGGAAACGCTGTTGACGAAATATCTGTCGTGCGATACAAAAAGCAACGTTCCCGAATAGGCTTTCAACGCCTCCTCCAACGCCTCGCGGCTTGGAAGATCGAGGTGATTCGTAGGCTCGTCCAACAGCAGCAGGTTGCAATCCTTTGCCATGATCATCGCAAGCCCCAACTTGGCGCGTTCGCCGCCGCTAAGCTCGGATACCGATTTGTACACGTCGTCCGCTCCGAGGTTTACGCGCGCAAGCAAGCTGCGCACCTGAGTCTGCGACATCCTCGTGTTGTCAAACCAAAGCTGATCCAGCACGCGCAAATTGCCGTTGAGATTGAGGTTTTCCTGGTCGTAGTACCCCACTCGCACGTTTTTGCCGAACACTATCTTGCCGAGATCGCGCGGGTCTGCCGCCGCCAAACGTCTTATCAAAGTGGATTTTCCCACGCCGTTCAATCCCAAAAGAGCCACTTTACGTCCGCGGCGTATTTGCAGTTCTACCTTGTCCAGCAAAACGTTGTCGCCGTAGCTCAACGTGAGATCACGTATCGTAAGGGGAAACTCGGACGGTTCGGACGAATAGGTAAATTCGAAACGCGGCGGAAGCTCGTCCCTTTGAGGCGCTTCTATCGGCTGCATGCGTTCCAACATCTTTTCGCGCGACTTTGCCATGTCGGCGGTACTTGCCCGCACTTTGTTGCGCGCAATGTAGTCGGTCAGCTTGGCTATCTCCCGCTGCTGCTTTTCGTATGCGGCAAGCCGAGTTTTGAGCCGTTCGGCTTTGAGCTGCTTGTATTTGGTGTAGTTGCCGCTGTATACTGCGACGCGCTTGCCCTGCATCTCCCACACGGACGTACACAGCTTGTCGAGAAAATATCTGTCGTGGGAAACGACTATCAACGAGGATCTCTTGTCCGAAAGAAAGCTTTCCAGCCAATCGAGCGTTTTGTAATCCAGATGATTGGTGGGTTCGTCCAAGATCATCAGCTCCGGACGTTGCAAAAGCAGCTTGCACAGCGCCGCTTTGGTTTTTTCTCCGCCGCTGAGCGTCGAAACGATACGGGAGGAAAGCTCGGTCATTCCCATTCCGTTAAGAACGGTCCTTACCTTGATCTCGCAGTCATATGCCTCGGCTGCGTCCGCTTCCACCGTAAGCCGATGATACTTGTCCGCAAGCACACGGTACTCGTCGGCGTCGGGCAAGGTGCGCGACATATCGACGGACACGAGGCGTATTTGCTCTAACAAATCAGTTTGACGCGCAAATACCGTCATCATCTCGTCAAACAAAGTGTTTTGCGAATCGAAATCGCAGTTTTGCCGCAGATAACCGATCGTGAGACCGTTTCGCACGACAACGCTGCCCGCAAAAAGGGAAAGCTCGCCCGTTATACAATTCAGCAGACTGCTCTTGCCCGCGCCGTTTGCGCCGACAAGTCCTATGCAGTCTCCGTCGTTTACGTCGAGATCGACGTCCTTGAAGATCGTAACGTCGCCGTAGCGCAGTTCTGCCGATCTGATTTGCAAAAGCATCTGAAAACCTCTGTAAAATAATTTTGACGGTGTTGCCCGTCAAAATAATCTATCATTTCTTTTTGATATTGCCCGCATTGCCCTTGACGACGCTTGCGGGAAGCTTTCCGTGCAAGGGTCTTCGCTGTTGAAAAATTTTCATACAAGCGTACAGAATGAACGGAGTGGCAAGTATTTCGGAGATCAAAAGCAATATCTGCTCGCGTCCGAGCGTGCTGTAATCCAAAATTTCGTACAGCGCTGGCACGGACATGCAGATGATGACTATCGCCCATATCCCGATAAACATTGCCGTTTTCCACCACCTGTTGAAGGGCTGACAAGCGTAAAACAACGCAAACAGACCGCCGAAAGTGTAGGTTATCGTGATCAACGTCGCCAACTGCTCGGCGGGAACAAGCGGGTTTGCGTCCTGAACGTCCGCGCCTATCAAAAACATAACGTACAACGACATCGTGGTGATGATAAATGTCAACGACGCGGGCATACATCTTTTTAGCACGTTGACGAAAAAGTTGCCCTTTATCAGCCTCTCGTTGGGCTGCAACGCCAAAAACGTCGTGGGTAGAGCCACTATCACCCAATCCATCAACATTACGCTTTTGTTCGTAAGCGGAGACTGCATTTTTTTGCCGAAGCCGAAGTGCAGTATCACAAGCAAAATGTTGATGACGAGGACGTAGACCGTTTTCATAAAATACATCGAAGTGGCGCTTTGAATATTGTTTACCACACGACGTCCCTCCGACACCACCTTGGGCAGATTGCCGAAGCTGTCGTCCATAAGCACCAAATGCGATACCTGACGCGCCGCGTCGCTGCCTCCCGCAAGAGATATCGAACAGTCGGATTCCTTCATAGCCAGAATATCGTTTACGCCGTCGCCCGTCATTGCAACGGTGCTGCCCGCTTCTTTGAGAGCGCGCACCAAAATGGCTTTTTGATCGGGCGAAACGCGTCCGAAAACGGTGTATTTGGTTGCGGCGTCCTTTACCTGCTCTTCGGTAAGCCCGTCCAGACTGATGTAGTCGGCGGCGTTTTCCACGCCCACGCGCAACGCTATACTTGAAACGGCGGCGGGATTGTCGCCGGAGATGACCTTGATCTTTACGTCGTTTTTGCGGAACCACTCTATCGTATCCTTGGCGTCCGGACGAATGTGATCCTCTATCACTATCACGGCGATAGGTCTGCGGACCTGCGGCAAAGATCTGTTGTAGATTGCGCTTGCGGATTGAGCAAGCAGCAAAACGCGCAGACCCTGGCGGGTGTACTTGTTTACAAGCTCGTTGACGCGTTCGTTGGGCGTTTTCAACACAAACTCCGGCGCGCCCAGCATAAAGGTGCCGCCCGTCTTGAAGGTAACGGCGGACAGCTTTCGCTCCGAAGAAAACGGAATGACGGTCTGCGCCTCCAACGCGGGCTTTTTGGGACTGCCAAAATACTTTTTCAGCGCTTTGCTGGTCATATTGTCCGCTTTCAGCGCGGTATTTAGGCTGGAAACGATCTCTCGTATCGTATAGGGCGACGGACCTGTACGCAGATCGACGCTCTCCACCACGCGCATAGTTCCGTCGGTTATCGTACCCGTTTTGTCAAGACACAGCGTGTCTACGCGAGCGAGCATTTCTATGCAGTACAGCTCCTGCACCATCGTTTTGTTCTTTGCAAGACGCAAAAACGACGCCGCCAACGCTATGCTCGTCAGCAAAAACGGACCCGCGGGTATCATCGATATGATAGAGCCTGCGGTAAACTTCAACGCCGTGTTGAAATTGTCCTCGTAAAGACTTGCGAGATCGAAGCCCGTCCAATTCTCGACGCCGTTTGCGGCTGCGTTTACCATAAACAGACACACCGTCATTGGAACGATCACTATCGCCACGAAAATAAGTATGCCGTTCAACGCTTTGAGCATCTGCGAACGGGGTTTTTGATATTGCCGCGCGCGCCCCGTAAGCTTGGCTATATAGTTGTATCTGCCCACGGAAGTAACCTGCGCCGTACACGTTCCGGACACGACGAAGCTGCCCGCAAACAACGTGTCGCCCTTCCGCTTGATTACCGCGTCGCTTTCGCCCGTCAAAATTGCCTCGTTTACCTCGACGTAGCCGTCCAGCACCACGCTGTCGGCGGAAATTTGTTCTCCGCCCGACACCGAAAACACGTCGTCAAGCACCAGCTCCGTTACGGTAATATCCGCGTCGCTGCCGTTGCGCCGCACCTTTACATGCGGCTCGGTGATGAGATTGAGCTTGTCGAGAGTAAGCTTGGATTTGATCTCCTGCACGATGGCTATCGCCGTGTTGGCGACCACCACGGGCACGAACGTACACTGCTGCCACAAGCCGTATATGCACAATATCGTCGCGATGATGATGTACACCACGTTGAAAAAGGTAAATATGTCGGAGAATATGATCTCGGCGATACTTTTGCCCTTCTTGGAGGTATCCGCATTTACAAAGCCCTGTTCCGTACGCGCTTCTACCTGTTCACTCGAAAGTCCTTGTTCAACGGTAGGCGAAAAGCGTTCCACCCCGTTGAGATCGGGCGGAAGCTTGACGCGTTTTTTACTTTTTTTTGCCGTTGAGTCTTCCATATCAGTCTATCAAATTGAATGCCCCGTTTTTGTAGTCATAAATAACTTCGTAGCCCTGTTCGCGAAGCTGCTTTACCTGGAAAGAGAAGTTTTTGATCTTTTTCAGCAAGGTCACGTTGCCGCTTTGGCGCGCATGACGGCACGCTTCCAAAACGTCCACCGTTTGAGACGGATCGATATTTTTGTCCACAAGCACCGCCGTTCCGCGCTTGACTGCGGGGCGCGCGCCCCTTTCGGACATCAACAGCGCAATACGTTCGAACCCGATGCTGAATCCGCATGCGGGCACGTCGTTACCCGTGATACGCCCTATCATTTTGTCATATCTGCCGCCGCCTGCAACGGAGCTTGCAAGTCCGTCCGCCGAGACCTCGTAGATCGTGCCCGTGTAGTATCCCATTCCTCTGACAAGCGTCACGTCGAATACTACCTTGCCGTTTTTCAAGGTGCTGTTGGTGATGTACAAAATTTCGTCGAGATTTTGCCTTACTTCCGCGGGAAGATAGCCGCCCAACTCTTCTACGCACCTGCGGAAGGGATCGGGATCGGAAGTTACACGATTGATGAGATTGATAAACTCCACCGCCTTGCCGGGAGCGATCGCCTCCACCTCCTGCAAAACGCCCGTAACGCCTATCTTGTCCAATTTGTCCAAGGCGATAAACACCGATTGCTTTTGCTCTTCGGCAAAACCGCACCGTTCCACAAGCGCATTGAGCAAACGCCTGTCGGATATACGCACCGTCACGTCCTTGAAACCGAGATTGGTAAGCGTTTGCATCGTGGCGGAAATAAGCTCCACTTCCGCAAGATTGCTCGGCTCGCCGATAACGTCGATGTCGCACTGAACAAACTGACGGTATCTGCCGCGCTGGGGTCGGTCGGCGCGCCAAACGTTGTCCATCTGAATGGATTTGAACACCGCGGGCAGCTGTCCCGCGTTGTTGGCGTAAAAACGCGCAAGCGGCACGGTGAGATCGTATCTCAAACCCAGATCGCACAAAGCGTCCTCGGAGGCGTTTTCCAACTTTTCGCCTCTTTTGAGAATTTTGAATATGAGCTTTTCGTTGTCGCCGCCCTGCTTGGAAGTAAGCAGATCGATATTTTCCACCGCGGGAGTCTCGATACGGGTGAAGCCGAAGCTTTCGTATGTCTGTTGTATTGTTGCCAAAATTTGCTGTCTCAAAGCAAATTCCTTAGGCAAAAAATCTCTCATGCCCTTGGCGGGCGTTTTAGATAACATAGTTACTCCTATTTGATGATATATTTGTCTGCGTCAGGCTGCGAGGAACGTATCTCCTCCGCCTTTGCCTCGTAGCCCTTGCGGCCGAACAATGCGTACGTGGCGTTTTTGCCGCCCTCTACGCCCGGTTGATCGTAGGCGTTGATGTTGAGCATAGCGCCCTCGTAAGCCGTCTGCATCTGGAACAGATACAGCAACGCGCCTATATGATAAGCGTCCACCGCGTCAAGAGTTATCGTGCAATTGGCTCTGCCGCGCTGCGTCAAAGCATAACGCGTGGCGTACAGCTCCTTGGACATCAACTCGCCCAGCGAATGTCCGCACAAAAAGTTTACGTCGGGAAAATCCTCGCAACCCGCGGCTATGGTAACGTCGCTGCGGAAATCGCGCACTTCGAGGAAGGTTATCACTTTGTCGTAGGGTCCTTCGTTGTAAAGCTGGACCTGACTGTGCTGGTCCGTCACGCCCACCGCCTTTACGGGAGTCTGACCGCAATTGACCGTCTTGCCGAGCTTGTCCTTTTCCTTGCCGAGCGACTCCGCCCAAAGCTGATTGTACCAATCGGAAATGTACCTGAGGCTGTCGCTGTACGGCATCATTACGTTGATGTTTTTGCCTTGCTTGACGGATATATACTGCAAAACGGCAAGCGCCAAGGCGGGATTTTTGGAAATGTACTTGGATCTGCACTTGCGATCCATATCGCGCGCGCCTTTGAGCAGCTTGGATATGTCGATACCCACCACCGCCGCGGGAAGCAATCCCACGGGGCTAAGCTCGGAAAATCTGCCGCCCACGGAAGCGGGTATGAAAAAGGTTTCAAAGCCCTCCTTGCGCGCCAATTTGATCAAATTGCCCTTGTCCTCGCTGGTGACGGCAACAATATGTTCGTGCGCTTTGTCGCCCAATGCGGATTTGAGCAAGTCGTAAACAATCAAAAACTGACTCATAGTTTCGCTCGTTGCGCCCGACTTGGTGATAACGCAAAACACCGTTTTTTCCACATTGATAACGTCCAACAAGGCGTTCATGCGTTCGGGGTCGACGTTGTCGCACACGTAAAAACGCGGACCTTTGCGCAGTTTTTTGGGAAGCTCGTTGTAATAGTAATGTTTGAGCGCGGTAAAGACGGCTTGCGGACCGAGCGCCGAACCGCCTATGCCCAACACGACAAAGGCTTCGCAGCTTTTGCGTATACGCGACGCGGCGGACTTGATAGTCTTGACTATCTCTCCCTGTTCGTAAGGAAGGTCCATCCACCCTTGCATATCTCTGCCGCGACCTGCTTCCACCTGAAAATGTGCGCTTTGAGCGAGGATCTCTTGTTGTTTCAGCTCAGCGTCGGAAATTCCTCTCTCTCCGAGCGCGTATTGCATCATATTGTTGTAATTCACTGTTATACTCATAGCTTTCTCCTCACGTGAGTTTATTTGTTATATTTCCGACTTGCCTCTGAGGGCAGCCAAGGCTTTCATTATATGCTTGTTTGCGCTGTGCAAGACAAAAAGCACGTCTTTGCTTTTCATTCCGCCCACGCTCATCAACGAAATGAGCGGCGTCGTCAGCGCCGAAGCGTACATCATTTTCGCTACGGGATCGTCCTCTCTTTTGGTGGGAGAACGCTTTACGGTTTGCTTTTTCGCTATGCCCAATACCTTGCGCACCAAACGCGAATAGGGAGCCATCTGTCCCAAAGTGGACAAAAGGGTAAACTCGCCGCGTTTCGGCGCGATATACTCCGTTTCGACGGCGCCCGCAAGCTGATAAAACTGCTGTTTGTCTATCTCCCACGGAGTGCGCAAGGCTATTTGCGGCAGCTTTTTGAGCTGCGCACGCCTTTCGTAATAGGCGGGGTATTTTTTGCGGTCGGAGCCTTTTATCGCTTCGCCTTCCACGTCTATTATCTGACTTGCGATGACGTGTTCGACGTCCTTGCACAAGACGATTTTGTATTTGCCGCCAACCCTGCGAAATGCGCCGTTTACGAAGATATCGAACGCGCGCGGATTTACGCGGACGGCCACCTCGGCGCTGCAACCGCTGTCGATATGTACCTTTTCGAACCCAGCCAACTGACGCTTGGGACGCATATATCCGCATTCGTAGCAATCTACGTACACCTGAACGACCTCGCTCGCCGCCATGCTGCCGATGTTTTTGACGGTGACGGCGACCTCGTAGCCATCCGCCGTTTTGTTTACCGAAAAACCCGAATAGGTAAACAGCGAATAGGACAAGCCGTAACCGAACGGAAACAGCGCGGGCACGTCGAAGCTGTTGTAATAACGGTAGCCGACGAAAACGCTTTCGCGATACTCGGCAACGCGGTCGTCCTTTGCAAAATAGTTGTAGCAAGGCGTATCCGCAAGCTGCAAAGGATAAGTTTCGGCAAGCCGTCCCGACGGAGACGCGTCGCCGAAAAGCAGATCGAACGCCGCTTCGGTAACGGCTTCGCCGCCCAAATACATATTGAGCAACGCCTTTACCTGATTGAGCCAGGGCATTGCAAACGGCGCTCCGCCGCACGCCACGAATACGACGTTGGGATTGTGCTGAGAAACGACATTAAGCACGCTGAGCTGATTTGCGGGCAGATCCAGATCGGTGCGATCGTAGCCCTCGCATTCCTGCGCGTCGGTGAGCCCGCCGAAAAACAACACCGTGTCGGACTTCAACGCCGACTTTGCGGCTTCCAATTCCATAGACTCGCTGATTTCATTGGTTTTGAGCGAATACCCTTTGGCGTAAGCGAAGGTCACGCCGTTTTCGCCGAGAACGTCGAGAAAAGACTTGCACCGCGCGTTTACGTGACTGCTGCCCGCGCCCTGAAAACGGGGCTTTTCCGCAAGCTCGCCCACCACAAGCACCCGACGATCCTTGCGCAAGGGCAAAATGCCGTTGTTTTTGAGCAACACGGCACAATCCGCCGCCAAAGACCTGCACAGTCTGTGGTGACGGGCGTAGTCTACCGTCTGCTTTTGCTTCGGCTCGCCGCATTTATTTACAAGCTCCGTCACCTTGGCGCAGGCTCGATCCAAAGCGTCCTCGGTCAAGTCGCCATTTTCCAATGCGCGCAAGGTGAGCTTTTCGTGAAATTTGCCGCCGTCGGGCATTTCCAGATCCATACCCGCTTCGTACGCTTTGGCGTTGTCGTAGCTTGCGCCCCAATCGGACATAACAAGACCCTTAAAGCCCCACTCGCCGCGCAAAATATCGGAGAGCAGCTTTTTGTTTTGCGTGCAGCTTTCTCCGTTGACCTTGTTGTAGGCAGCCATCACGCAATAGGGCGAGGCGTTTTTGACAACGTTTTCAAAAGCGGCAAGATATATCTCGCGCAGCGCGCGATCGTCCACTACGGCGTTGACCGTCATTCGTCCCGTTTCCTGAGAGTTGACGGCAAAGTGTTTTACGCAACAACCGACTCCGCGCGACTGCATTGCGCGCACAAAGCTCGTTCCCATCTCGCCCGCCAAAAGAGGATCCTCGGAAAAATACTCGAAGTTTCTGCCGCAAAGGGGACTGCGCTTTATGTTGACGCCCGGACCCAGCACCACGTCGACGTTTTCGGCAACGGCTTCCTGCGCGATAGCGTCCGCCACCGCCGCGGCTGCCGCTCTGTTCCAGGAGGAAGCGATCGCCGACGCAGTGGGAAAGCACGTCGCGGTTTTGCTGTCGTTGATACCGTTGTTGCTGTCCGATTGTTTTCTCAATCCGTGCGGTCCGTCCGTCATCATAATGGGCAAAAGTCCGTTGACGGACTCGGTGTGCCATGCGCCTCTTCCGTGCGTCAATTGCACCTTTTGCTTGGCGGTCAGTTGTTTTACAAAGCTGTCGACGTCCATAAATTACCCCTTTATCCGATGTTTGCACACGCGCGCAAAGTTATACGAATAATATTTTAACATAATTTATATTCGTTGTGTACTGTTGCAAGAGAAAAAATAAAAAGAATTTTAATGCGCGATTTTTCAACAAAAAGGGACGTTCTGCGGAACAAAACAGTCGATCAAACGATACTATGTGTGAAATAGTAGTATATAAAATCTGTAAAATTTAACTACATAAACCCAAAAAAGGCGAGATCACTCGCCCAAAAGCCCTCGGATATACTCGTCGGGAGGAGATTCAACATAGCTGACGTAAGGCAGATCGCTGCCGTCACGGGGATATATCCGCACGGTAAGCTTGCGCGTGTCCTCGCGGTACACCACGCAGTTGAACGCAAACGTCGGCGCGTAACCCTCCTTGACAATACCCACGGTGACCGTTCCCCAATCGGTAACGGAGCGGTCGTAACAGTTGGAAAGATCGTCGAGCGCGATCAACGGAGACAAGCCCTTGTTGTCGGTATAAAAGCTCTGTTCGCCTATCGTTACTCTCGCGTTGTGTACGGGAGAGCCGTCGATATCCACCACTGTGACCTTGATGTAGGTGTCTTTCGTGACGGCGGATACGTTTCTCGCGCCGTCCGCCGCCGTAAGAACGAGGACTATCGCCGCAAGAACGGATAAAGCGACGGCTACGCTTTTGAAGGTTGCTTTGAACATATATTATTTTATGAGCAAATTACCCGACGTATGTTAAAAGCGTCGGCGGTCGCGCCATATAAAATTTCAAGCGAGAACGCCTGCAAAGTAATTTCAAAAAAAGTTTGCGCAAAGTATTGACAGCGCAAAATCTCGGTGCTATACTGTGCATAATCAATATACACAGTTGAGTACGCCGCCGTAGGCTTGTGCCCGTTCGGCAAAAGATCTGGAGTCGCGATAATACGAAGCTGTGTGACGGAGGATAACATGCTGAAAATAGATAAACTTTGCAAAAAGATGAACAACGCTTTTTCGCTGCGCGACGTAACCTTCGAGGTGCCCGACGGAATGATAGTAGGCTTTGTAGGCGCGAACGGCGCAGGCAAAACCACTACTTTGAAGTGCGTCATCAACGCCGTTGTGCCGGACAGCGGCAATATCGAGATATTCGGACTGAACGCAGCGGAACACGAAGAGGAGGTCAAGCAACGGATAGGATATGCGGCGGGCGCCTTCGAATGTTTTTTGCAATTGAGGCTGAGCAAGATAGCGGCAAGCTACTCCACTTTCTTTGAGCAATGGGACAAAGCCATTTTCGACAAGCTGTGCGCCATCTTTGGATTGGATATAAGCCAACGCGTAAGGGAGCTGAGCCAGGGTATGAAGGTGAAATTCGCCCTTGCGCTGGCGTTGAGCCACCATGCCGAGCTGTATATTTTCGACGAGCCGACAAGCGGGCTGGACCCGATAATACGCGACGAAGTGTTGGAACTGTTCCGCGACATTGTTTCGGACGGAAAAACGAGCATATTGTTCTCCACGCACATAACGAGCGATCTGGACAAGGTGGCCGACAGAGTTGTGTACATAGACAACGGCGCGATCGTGTTGGATACGCCCAAGGACGAGCTGTTGGACAGCCATGTGCTGGTGCGCGGCAGCCGAGAAAGCCTCACCGCGGAGCTGGAAGAGCGCGCCATAGCCGTAAAGCGCAATGAATTCGGCTTTGTGGCGCTTGTAGAACGCAGCAAACTGCCCGACGTGACGAGCTGCACCACCGAAAAGCCCACCGTAGAGGACGTGATGGTATTTTACAACAAGGAATTACATTCCGAAAACGCTTTTTGAGGTTAGATATGCTGAAAAAATTGATACGAAAGGAATTTGTTCTATCCGTCGCACCGTTAATTTTGCCCTTTGCGATACTCGTAGCGATATGCGCTTTTCTCACTTTGGCAGGCGCTACCGGAATGACGGGTTTTGTGACGTTTATTATTCCGTTGAGCTACATAGAAGCGCGTTTGCAAAACAAAGACAAATACTACGACATACAACTGCCCGTCACGCGCAAACAGATCGTCCAAGCCGTTTATCTAAGCCTGGTAATATGGGAAATGGCGTGTGTGGCAGCGCTTGCGTTGCTTATGGTGCCGAGCAAGCTGTGGTACGACAACGAGGAGGGCATTTTGCCCCTCAACTTCGTGATGTTGGGCGTAAGCCTCATTGTATGCGCTTTGTGCAATATGGTCGCGCCTACGATCTATTTCAGCAATGTAAAAAACAAAATATTCGCAATATCCCTTTCCACGGCGTGTGTGGCAATGAACCCGATAGTTATCGCGGCAGTGTGCATTACGTCGCTAACAGTAAACGACGTGGCTGTTTTGAACGGCTACAACGCCGATTGGCTGTGGTTGAGAGCGACGATACTTGCCGCAAGCGCAGCATTGTTCGCCGCGCTTACGGCGATCTCGTACGCCGTCTCGAAAAAAATATTTTCAAAGCAAACTGTTTGACGCCTCACCGCCATTCCTACGCGGATATGCGCGAGCGACAGCGGAAATGCGCTTGACAAAGAGGAACTACTATGATAAAAAAAATAATAAAAACCCAATTCAAATTGGAATTTGATTGGTACAAATACATCATTATGCTAATGCCCCTTTTCTGTATAGGGGTGATCCCTATGGTAATGTTTTACGGGTGCTTGCTGCCTTCGATAATAGGATTTCACACCGTCGAGCTGTACCTTCAACTGCCCGTCAAGCGTAAGGATATAGTTAGAAGTCAAACGCTCTACTACAATATCAATCAAATTGTTTACGGCGCGCTGTTCGGCTTTGATATACTTATCTGCTACTTGTTTTATATCGCTTACGGCCGCGTCCCCGGCGATTATTTCGAAAAATGGATGCTGTGCGCCAACTTCGCTCAACTCGGCATATTGCTGCTCGGAATGGGTCTTTACAACGTACTGTGTATGCCTTACTCATCCGCAAATTTCACCAGGACGCGGCAGATCCTTTCCGTTGCGGCAATGCTTGCGATCCCAAGCGGCGTAAATGTACTTGCGGCGCATTACGCCCCGCAATATTTCAACGGCTATGACGCGCAATACCTTTGGGTGCGGCTTACGACGCTTGCGGCAGGGCTGACGGCATTTTGCGCGCTGACATATCTGGGATACAGACGCAAATTGAAACTGTTCGATCACCGTGAGACAAGTTGTTGAAAAACAAAAAAAGATGTGAAATAGAATAAAATGATACAACTGACGGTTTCTCCAAAAAGCGAAACGCCGCTGTACGAGCAATTGTACAAGCAAATTGCGGCGCAAATACTTGCAAACAAAATAGAGGCGCACTACTGCTTGCCCTCTATTCGCGTTGTCGCGCGCGAATTGCAAATAAGCGTCATTCCCGTCAAAGCCGCCTACGACAAGCTGGAAACGGACGGCTACATCTACACCGTGCCCGGAAAGGGTTGTTTTGTAAATGAAATACATACCGAAAGCCGACAAAATAGGCTTGCCGAGACAAAGCTCCGCGAGGCGCTCGACTACTGCCGCGGCATAGGAATGACGGACGACGAGCTGAAAGAACTGTTGAAACAGATATTACAACAATAGCCCGACCTTGCAGTCGGGCTTTTTGTTTGCTTTACCGTCGATTGCGCATACGTCAGCGCAGCATTTTTCTCAACCTTACTCGCGACGGGATAAAATTATCGCTTTTGTTGTAAACATTGTCCCTGCGAATAGGGGCGGGCGGTCGGGTATGTTTCAACTCAGTTCCCGCAACTACGGACCTGCGCCGAAGTTGCGGTCCACCCCGGAGATGCCGAGGGTATGGGAGACCTCGGCGAAAGTCTTTCCGACCGCGCGTGCGTTCACGCGCCACCCACAAGTCCGACTGCGGCGGCGCGTAAGCGCATTGGCTCAGGGTGTTTGCAGTATAAAAAGAAATCGACTTTCGCCGAGGAAGTCGATTTCCTTAATGTTGGGTTCTATAATAAATGTTGGGGTGCAAGCAAAAAAGATAGAGCAAAGACTCTTTTTCAGTGTATAATTGAATTGGAA
>CANQCN010000028.1 GCA_947589685.1 uncultured Clostridia bacterium | reverse complement strand
TTCCAATTCAATTATACACTGAAAAAGAGTCTTTGCTCTATCTTTTTTACTCACACCCCAACATTTATTATAGAACCCTTTTTTTGTTTTGTCACTGCTACGAGAGATTTTTTTCGCGTTCCATTTGTTCAGACGTGTATTTGTCGTATCTCAATTTTTTTGTATATGTTTTCCGATCATTGTTTTCCGATAAGTCATTTTCTCGATACGGCTTTTTCGGTGTATCGTAAATCAACTGCTTTGCGGTCTATTTGGCAGTCAACGATTTATCTTTTATATTTTTGTTGACAAGCTCCCTCGTTTTACATACAAGATATACAAGGTAGCGAACTCAATCGGAAACGATTGTTTATGTCGGCGGACAAACCGTTCCGACCCGCAAGCGGGGTAACAATATTGTTATCCCTTTTTTTTCTTACAATATTCAATATATGTAAAAAAGTGCTTGTTTTTTGATTGCAAAAAATAGGCGCTTGTGCTATAATTTACAAGGTTTAATTTGCATTCGCGCAATATTTGTTCGTTGTGCCGAGGTTTGCCTCTCGGTTGCGGGCGGAGTCGACGGCGCGAAGAGGTTAAAAACAACAAAAAAAGGAGAATAAAAAAATGGCAGTTGTATCAATGAAACAGCTTCTGGAAGCAGGCGTTCATTTCGGACATCAAACCAGAAGATGGAACCCCAAAATGAAGAAGTATATCTACACCGAACGTAACGATATACACATTATCGACCTTCAACAAACGGTCGCTCAGGCAGAGATCGCGTACAAGTTCGTACGTGACATCGCCGCAGAAGGCAAGCCTATATTGTTTGTCGGTACCAAAAAGCAAGCTCAGGACGCTATCAAGACGGAAGCGGAGCGTTGCGGAATGTATTACGTCAACAACCGTTGGTTGGGCGGCACTCTCACCAATTACAAGACGATCAAGTCGCGTATCGAGCGTTTGCATCAGATCAATCAAATGGAAAAGCTCGGCGAGTTGGACGTTTTGCCCAAGAAAGAGGTCGCAAAGTTGTTGGAAGAACGCGACAAGCTGGAAGCAAATCTCGGCGGCATAAAAGATATGAAGGGCATGCCCGGCTGTATCTTTATCGTAGACCCCAAGATGGAAGCGATAGCGGTAAAAGAAGCGCATGCGCTTAACATTCCCATCGTTGCGATAGTAGACACAAACTGCGACCCCGATCAGGTAGACGTTGTGATACCCGCAAACGACGACGCTATCGGCGCAATCAAGATCATCGCGTCCATCATCAGCGGCGCCGTTATCGAAGCGAAAGAAGGCATCGTGATGAGCGTTCCCGAAGATGAAGAGGACGTTGCTCCCGCCCCCGCGGAAGAAAAAGAAATAAAAGACGAGGAGACAGACAATGGCTAACTTTACAAACCAGGATGTAATGAAACTCCGTGAGCAAACGGGCGTCGGTATGATGGACTGCAAAAAAGCTCTTGTTGCCACCGACGGCAATTTCGAAGAGGCTATTAAATATCTGCGCGAAAAGGGCATGGCGTCTGCCGCGAAAAAGGCAAATCGTATTGCTGCCGAGGGTATCGTCAAATGTCTCGTTGCCGACGATAAGAAGTCGGCCGTCGCGGTTGAAGTCAACTGCGAAACGGACTTCGTTGCGAGAAGCGAACAGTTTGTCGAGCTTGTGGACAAGATCACAAAGCATATTTTGAATTCGAAAGCAACGACCGTCGAGCAAGTGCTTGAAGAAGTGTACTGCGACGAATGCGGCAAGACGGTAAACGTTTTGATCGCCGAGGCTACCGCCGCTATCGGAGAAAAGATCTCTTTGCGCAGATTTACCAAGTTCGTTTTGGATGGAAACGGAATTATTTCGAGTTACATCCATATGGGCGGAAAGATCGGCGTTCTCGCCGAATTGAAGAGCGACGCAGCGCAAGAAGATCTTGCCGAGTTGGCGTTCAATATTTGCATGCAGATAGCCGCCAGCAAACCGCAAGTCATCGGTATTGCAGACGTGGATTCCGCGCAATTGGAGTCGGAAAAAGAAATTCTTACCGTTCAGGCGAGAAACGAAGGCAAACCCGAAGCGATCATCGGCAAGATGGTGGAGGGACGTATCCACAAATATTACAAGGAAGTTTGCCTTGTCGAACAAGAGTACGTTCGCGACTCCGCGCTGTCCGTCAAACAGGTCATTGCCGAAGTGGAAAAGAAAACCGGCAAGGCTATCGCCGTTACGGGATTTGTTCGCTACGAATTGGGCGAAGGTATCGAAAAGCGCGTTGACAACTTTGTGGACGAAATTGCCGAGCAACTCAAAAATATAAAGTAATTTCATTTGGTGATAAAGGGAACAACGCTGCTGTTTGTTCCCTTTTTTACAAAACCGTGTGAGGATCTATGGCTAAATATAAACGTATACTTCTCAAAATAAGCGGAGAGGCGCTTTCCGACGGACGTACCAATATCTGCGGAGAAAGCGTGGCGAAAGTCGCCGAACAAATCAAGTCTATTGCGGCAACGGGCGTTCAGCTCGGCGTCGTTGTCGGCGGAGGAAATATATGGCGCGGACGTACGATAGACGGTATGGACAGAGCAACCGCCGACTACATAGGCATGCTCGCTACCGTTATGAACGGTCTTGCGCTGGGCGAGGCGCTTTCGACTGTCGGCGTACAAAACAGAGTGGTTTCGTCCTTTGCAATCGACAAGGTGACGGAAAGTTATTTTTTGCCCGATGTTTTGCGCTATCTCGACGATGGAAAGACGGTCATATTCGTTGGCGGTACGGGCTCTCCGTACTTTTCAACGGATACTGCCGCGTCACTTCGCGCTTGCGAGATACATGCCGACGCGCTTGTTTGCCTCAAAGCCGTAGACGGCTTGTACGACAGCGATCCGCGCTTCAATCCTAATGCGAAGAAATACCAAGAGATCTCTTACGACAAAGTGATCGCGGACAATCTCAAAGCGTTGGACTTGACTGCGATTGCGATGTGCAGAGAGTTCGGGGTAAAGATAATTGCCCTCGGCAAGGATGAACCCGACGGCGTTGTGCGGGCATTGAAGGGCGAAAAAGTGGGCACAATTATCAAATAAATATTGAAATATATTTAGACATATTGTACAATATAGAAAATATAACTATATGGAGGGTGCTATGAATTACGCGACACCGCAAATCGAAGAAATATTTTTGAACTTCGAAATGGATTGCGACAAAGCAATCGAATATATGAAAAACGAATACAATCTTATGCGCGCGGGACGTGCAAATCCCAAGTTGGTGGAGAGTATCCGCGTAAACTATTACGGAACGCCTACGCCCATAAAAATGATGGGAAATATATCCATTCCGGAGCCGAGATGTATCGTGATCACGCCTTGGGACAAATCCGCTTTGAAAGATATTGAAAAAGCTATCCTTGCCGCCAACATCGGCGTCACGCCTCAAAACGACGGAACGTTGATCAGGCTCACATTCCCCGTGCTTACGGAGGAGCGCCGCAAGGAGCTTGTCAAGCAGGTCAAAAAACTTGCCGAGGACACCAAAGTCGTGCTTCGCAACGCGCGTCGGGACGCAATGGAAGGTCTTAAAAAGGAAAAAAACGCCAAGACCGTCTCGGAAGATCTGATAGCGGACTACGAAAGCGAAGTGGACAAAGGGTTATCCAAGCAAATAGAATCGGTGGATAAGCTTGCCAAGGAAAAAGAAACGGATGTTATGTCCGTGTGATCGGCGATGGAGTTCAATGATTTGATCGGACTTGAAGCTTGTGAAGCCGAGCGTATTTTGCGTAAGTCGGGTATAACGGGCTTCAAGTTTGTTTATTATGTAGACAGAAAACAAAAAGAGTATGACAAGGAGTTGGTAACGGCGGTGCGCGAAAAAGACGGTTTGACGGAGCTTGTCGTATGCCGTTACAAATTGAAGGTTTGATGAACAATCCTACTCATGTAGCTTTTATAATGGACGGAAACGGTCGCTGGGCAAAGTCAAGAGGGCTTGCGCGTTTGCACGGACATCAACGCGGATTGAACGTTGCGGAAACCGTTATCGACCATTCGCTTTCCTTGGGAATAAAATACGTCTCTCTGTATGTGTTTTCTACCGAAAATTGGAAAAGACCCGATTCGGAAGTAAACAATCTGTTTTCTCTTGCGGACAGATACCTGAGCCACTTCGAGAAGTTTTGCAAAGACAAGGTGCGCGTCGTAGTATCCGGCGAGAGAGAGGGATTGCCCGAAAATCTTGTAAAAAAAATCGATTACATCGAGCAAAAAACAAAGGAATTCGAAGCTATTTGCGTAAATCTGTGTATAAATTACGGCGGTCAAAGAGAAATTGTCGAAGCGGTGAAAAAGCTCAACAGACAGGGTAAGGAGATCACCGTAGAAAATATCAAAGCAAATCTTTACCGTCGGCTGCCCGAACCCGATTTGATCGTTCGCACGGGCGGACAAAAACGGCTTTCCAACTTTCTTTTGTTTCAAAGCGCATATTCGGAGCTTGTGTTTACCGATACGCTTTGGCCGGATTTTACAAACGATGAATACGACGCTATTCTTGCCGAATACCGACGCCGTACCCGTAGTTTTGGAGGACTGAATGGCTCTGAATAAAAAATCGCTGCTCAATCGTGTGCTGGTGGGCGCCGTGATTTTTATCGTTATGATAGGAATGGTGTTGCTCGATATTTTTCTGCCCAATTACGTAAAGGATGAGGGCAAATGGAGCAACTTCGTCAGCGGCCGCGCGATAAATTCGCTGTTGATCGCCGTCTTGATATTGCTATCTGTTGTGGAAATGCGCCGCGCGCTTGGCAGAGAACGCATACCCGATTGTTTCAGTTGGCTGCTTTGGCTGTACGGATTCGGTTTGATGCCCGTCTATGTGTTGTTCGGTTTTGTGGGCATAATGTTCTTTTCGCTGATAGTATTTATCGTATCGGTGATCACGGCGCTGTTCCGCAATCGAGTAGACAGCCTCATTTACATAGCTTTTATGCTTGTGTATCCGGGGCTGTTTATGGCGACGCTGCTTTATCTAAATCGCAGCGCCACAACGCATATCTATGCGCAGAACAGCCCGATGTTTCAATACCTCGAACGAGACATTTGGGTGTACATAAACTATATCCTCGGCAAATATCAAACATCGCGCGAAGCTTTCCTTCTTCCGCTCAATGCGATAAGCCTTGCTTTGGTGTTTGCGGTGTCGACTTTTACGGATACCTTTGCGTTTTTTGTCGGCAGTCTCTTCGGAAAGCACAAGCTTTGCCCGGAGATCTCTCCCAACAAGACGGTGGAAGGGGCCGTCGGAGGATTGTTCGGCGGCGCCTTGGGGTCCTTTTTGATCTTCGTTCTATTCGATTGGGCAAAGATATTCGGACCTCAGTTCGGTTTGACGTTCGAGGGGCTGGGACTGTCGACGATTTACGTCGTATTGGATTACGTAATGATCGGACTGTTAGGCTCCGTTGCCACACAGATAGGCGATTTGCTGGCAAGCATGATCAAGAGATTTTGCGGGATAAAAGATTACAGCAGAATTTTGGGAGAACACGGCGGTATAATAGACCGACTTGACGGAATAATGCTCAATTCGGTATTTGTATCCTTTGTGTTTATGTTTATTTTGTAATGAAACGAATAGCGGTTCTCGGCAGTACCGGTTCAATAGGTACGCAGACATTGGATATAGTAAGGCACAATCGCGACAAACTCGCGATTTGTTCTCTTGCGGCTTTTTCCGACGGAGAGAAGCTGCGCGAACAAGCAAAGGAATTTGCGCCCGAATTTACGGGGTTGATCTCTCGCGACGGCGAAGAATGTCTTATCGACGCTGTGAGAGAGGCGGATATAGCGGTGGTGGCTACTCGCGGGATAACCGCCATCGAATGTATATTGTATTGTCTGGAAAACGGTATAGACGTAGCTCTTGCCAATAAGGAGGCGCTTGTGTGCGCGGGCGAGCTTATAAACGCTCGTTTGGGAGGCAAAGCCGAGATCTTTCCCGTGGACAGCGAGCATTGCGCGATCGACAGGTGCTTACAGGGTCGCAGGATCGAACAAGTGCGCAAAATTTTGCTGACGGCAAGCGGCGGACCCTTTTGGCAAATGCCGATTAGCGAAATGAAAAACATCAACGCAGAACAAGCGTTGAAGCATCCAAATTGGCATATGGGGTCGAAAATCACCGTCGACAGCGCTACGATGATGAACAAGGCTTTGGAAGTGATAGAGGCTTGTTTCTTATTCGGAGTGCCGACGGACAGAATACAGATCGTAGTACACAGACAAAGCGTGGTACACTCTATGGTGCAATTTGTAAACGGCGAGATCATCGCGCAGCTGGCAAGCCCCGATATGCGTTTGCCGATACAGACCGCATTGCTTGCGCAAGAGGGTGATTTTTCGTGCGAGGAAGTGGATTTTTCACGACTTGACCTGAGCTTTGAAAACTGCGACTTCGACAAGTTTCCGTGCGCAAAGCTCGGATATGAGATAATGCGATACGCTCCGCTTTGCCGTACGGTGATGAACGCCGCTAACGATGTGTGCGTGGAAAGATTTTTGCAGGGAAAGTTTTCTTTTGTAAATTTCTACAATACAATAATGAATGCGGTAGATCACTTCGAAGCTTCGGCGCGAAACGCCGAACTGACAGCGGATAATATCAAATTATTCGACGCTGAAACAAAAAAATACGTAAACGAATTGTCAGACTGAGTAATGCTTAATATATTGTGCGATTTTACATCTGTTATAAAAACCGTCGGCTACGTTGTGTTGGCATTTGTCGTGTTGATGGTCATGGTGCTGATACACGAAACGGGGCACTATACGGCGGGTAAAATATTTGGTTTTCAAATCAACGAGTTTTCCGTAGGAATGGGACCGAAGATTTTTTCCAAAAAGAAGAAAAACGGAGAAGTCTTTTCTTTGCGTATGCTTCCTCTCGGCGGGTATTGCGCATTCGAGGGCGAGGGAGACGACAATGCAAACCCCAAGGCGTTCAATTCTCAAAAGCCGTGGAAAAGACTGATCGTACTGTTTTCGGGAGCGTTTTTCAATTTTATTTCGGCGATATTGATCGCAATCATTGTTTTTGCGGCTTACGGCGAAACCGTCGTCAGCGTCAACAATGTGTACGAATACGCGCCCGACGCAAACAGACAATTGCAAAACGGCGATTTGATATACAAAGTAAACGGCAGGCGGGTATATATGCTGGACAGTCTCAACCGTTATCTTACGGACGAACCGATGACCATGGTGGTGTTACGTCCGCATACGGAAAACGGACAGACCGTTTACGAGCAGACTACTCTCGAAGGCATAACGCGACAAAAATTTTGCGTCGTAGTGTTGAGCAAGGTGGACGGAAAATACATATCCGTCAGCGGCAACAGAGAATTGACGCAAGGAGACACCGTCTACAAGGTAAACGGAAAGCTTATGGCTTCGGAGGGAGATTTTACTGCGGCGCTTTCCGCCTCGAAGGATACCGTAACCGTAACCGTGACGGACGGAAGCGAAAATTTCGATTACGTCTTGGACAAAAACCTTTTCGGAAAAGCCATAGTTCGTGAAGAGCAAACGTATACGGGCATAGGCATGTCGGTCAAATACATTAAGCACAAATTCGACTTCGGCGAAACGATGTTGCGCGTGGTGCCGTATTGTTGCGAAGTGGGAATGCTCGTGTTGCGTACGTTGGGCGGATTGTTTACGGGCGCCGTCGGCGTAAACGATGTGAGCGGACCCGTTTCAACGATAATAATGACAAGCGAAATAGTGTCTACGGGTTTTGGCAACGTATTGATGTTGATGGTTTTGATCTCCGTAAATCTCGCCGTATTCAATTTGTTGCCCGTGCCCGCTTTGGACGGCTGTCAAATGGTGTTTGTACTGATAGAGTGGATCGCCCATAAACCGATAAACCGCAAAGTGCAAAGCTGGATAAACGGCATAGGTCTGATTGCGCTTATCGGACTTATGTTACTTGTGGATATATTGAAGTTATGAGAAACAAAACAAAAAAAGTGTTCGTCAAAAACGTGCCGATAGGCGGCGGAAGTCCCGTCGCCATTCAATCTATGACGAATATCCCCGTAACCGACGTGCGAGCCACATTGGCGCAGATAGAACGGTGTCGTCAATGCGGTTGCGACATAATGCGCATCGCCGTGCCGGATATGCAGTCTGCGGCGGCTTTTGCAGAGGTACGCAAACAAACGCAAATGCCGCTTGTTGCCGACATTCATTTCGACTATCGCCTGGCGATCGCTGCCGTAGAGGCGGGCGCGGATAAGATCCGCATAAACCCCGGCAATATGTCTTTGCCGCAGTTGGACAGCGTTATCGACTGCGCAAAAGAACACGGTATCCCCATACGCGTCGGAGTAAACAGCGGATCCGTCAATAAAGACGCGCTCGCGGCGGCAAACGGAAACAAGGCGCAGGCGCTGTTCGACAGTCTCGGAGCCTACGTGGATCGCTTTGAAAAAAGAGGCTTCGACAGCTTGGTTTTGTCTGTGAAAAGCACCGATGTGCGCGAGACCGTAAATATCAACAGACTTGTGGCAAAAATGGGCTATCCTTTGCATTTGGGCGTTACGGAAGCGGGATTGCTGCGGCAAGGTTTGGTAAAAAATTCCATCGGTATCGGCGCGCTGCTTGCAGACGGTATCGGCGATACGATAAGGGTATCTCTTACGTCCGATCCCGTTGACGAGGTGCTTGCCGCAAAAGATATTCTCGTTTCGTTGGGCTTGAAGCGGGGCGTGACCTTTGTATCCTGTCCGAAATGCGGTAGATGCACGATAGATCTTGAAAACGTTGCCGAAACCGTGTACGACTATGTAAAAAACATCGACAAAAACTTGAAAATAGCCGTAATGGGCTGCGAGGTCAACGGTCCGGGAGAATGTCGCGACGCCGATTTGGGTATGGCGGGCGCAAACGGAAAATACGTGTTTTTCAAACACGGAAATCGCTACAAAACCGTTGACGCAAACGAGGCGATAGAACAATTCAAAAAGGAAATAGATCTGATTGCAAATGCTGATTGAAACGTTACATCAAAAATTTTCCGATCTGGGCGATCTGCGTATGCGCGAAATTCGTGTCGAAAAATCTCAGCGCATAGTTTACTGCACCTTGTCTTACCCCGCCGACAAGGGGCTTGACAACGTCGTCAGATCCCTCATAACGGAGACGATTCGCGAGCAAATGCCGTATGGATACAACTGTTCGCTTAAATTCGTCGACGATGTTTTTTCGAAAGATTCGTTTGCGCGCAATCTGGCGGATCTGATAAAGGAGCGTTATCCCGTTTATTCGCTGAGCCGAAACAATATTTCCGTCGTTGTGGAAGAAAAGCACATTTACGCAACTATCCGAGTGAGCGCGGTCGTAAAGAAAAATATGGAATTGGCGGATTTTTGCGCAACGCTGACCGATCACTACGCCGATTACACCTGCTACACAGTGGAGTTTGCGTTGGAAGAGGACGATAACACGAAACAGCCTTCCGTTGTCGGCGAACAAGAAAAGCTTGTGCAGCTTGCGATCAACAGAGAGCTGCTCAAACCGTCGAGATACTTCGATATCAGCGGACAAAATCTACTCTTCGGCAAAAAGCTTGCAAATATGCCGATGTACATCGCAGATTTGCGGAAACCGACGGACAGCTGCACCGTATGCGGCGTGGTGTCCGCCAAGAGCTGCCGCCAATCCAAAAACAATCCGCTTTTGCAGGTGTGTTCGTTTTCTTTGACGGACAATACGGGCAGCACGCTGTCCTGCGTTATATTTGTACGATTGCAGATAACCGATCCGGAAACGATCATGGACGAAAAGGGCTGCGGAGAAGCGGAGGCGCGTACTCTTTCCGAAAAACGCGTGCTTGCCAACGATAAAAAGCTCAAAAATATCCTTTGGTTGGCGGACGGAATGTCCGTTGCGGCGCACGGAAAAGTCGTCTACGGACAGAACGGTCAGTTGGAAATGCACGTTTACGACCTTTGCGTTTGCAAGATCGCACCGATAGCCGCGGATAAAGAATTTGATCGCGAGGTCGCCGAGGAATACTTGTTGATAAAGCCCGAAGATTGCACCGAGTACAGACAAATAAATTTTGTCGACCGTATGTCGGGACGCTCGGTTTTGAGCGGCAAAAATTACGTTGTGTTGCATGTAAATGCCACGGGATTGACAAACGTTGTGGATGACAAGCTTTATGCGATCTGCGCCGTCAAGCTTACCGACGGGCATTTGTCCGAGAGGTTGTTTACTTATGTCAATCCGGAAAAAGAACTTATTTCGGAAAAAGCGCTCGAACAGTGCCGTATATCCTCGGACAAGCTTATTTTTTATCCCACGCTGACGGAGATAATATCCGATCTGTACAAGTTTACATACGGGTGTACGCTTGTGGGCAACGATCTCTCGCAGATAGTCGCCTTGCTGAATTATTATGCCGCGCCGATGAACTACAAATTTACCAACGAGACGGCGGATCAAACGGACTTGCTCAATCAGTTGTCGGAAAACAGCGATATGAATGCCAAAGTTTCCAAGCTTGACGAATTGGCAAAAAAATGCAAAGTAAGTTGTCCGAACACCGTATTTTGCTTAGATACGGCGTTGACGGTGGCTCGTTGTATGAGCATTTTGTCCGATAACGGCAAGTAATTTTATATATTTTTATATAAACAGTTGTCAAAGTTCTTTTCGTGTGGTATAATTTACTTAACAAATTGAGCAAATTTGTTAGTGTCGTTTGCTTTGCGACGCATTGCAAACGAGGATTTTCGCCAAATATTCGTTACTTGGTGAGAGTGGAGTTTTCTCCACTCTCAACTTGATGTAAGGAGGGTTTATGGGCAAAGTGTCCGACGAGGTATTCGAGCTGGTATCGCCGATAGCCGAAAGTTTCGGTCTGGAAGTGATAGAGGTCCTGTTCGAAAAAAAGTACGACGGAATGAATCTTACGGTTGTTATCGACAAGGACGGCGGTGTTACCATTGACGACTGCGAAAAGCTGCATCGAGCGATCGACGCGCCGTTGGACGAATTGGACCCGATAGATACGCCGTATATTCTCAACGTATCGTCGCCCGGAATAGACCGTCCGCTCAAAACCGAACGCGACTACCGTCGCAATCTTAATCAAAAAATTTCCGTAAGGCTGTACAAACCGCTGGACGGAAAAAAAATATATGACGGCGTGCTTGTGAGTTATGACGACGAAACTTTCACGTTGCAGGTGAAAAACAAACAAATAATTTTCAACAAAAAAGATACGGCAAAGGTTGAGCCGATAATCGAATTTTAGGAGGAACAATCATGATCAGCAAAGAATTTTTTCTTGCCCTCGATGAACTGGAAGAAACAAAGGGTATAAGTAAGGAAAAGGTTATCGAATCTTTGGAAACCGCGCTTACCATAGCTTGTAAAAAACACTATGGCGAAGCTTCCAATATCGTGGTGAAAATCAATCCCGAAAAAAACTCGATCAAAATATATATAAGCAAGATCGTGGTGGAAACGCCCGAAACGCCCGAAAAAGAAATATCTCTCGAAGACGCTCAGCTCATCAAAAAGAGCTACAAGCTCGGAGATGAAGTCCTTACGGAAATAAACCCCCGCGATTTCAGCCGTATTGCCACGCAAAACGCCGTTCAGGTGATAAAAAACAGCTTACATCAAGCGGAAAAGGACGTTACTTTCAACCAGTATTCCGACAAAGAAAACGAGTTGTTGATAGGCATTGTTTCCCGTATCAAAGACGACGGGACGATCTATGTGGAAATAGGCAAAAACCAAATGGAAGGCGTTCTTTCCGTACAAGATCAAATTCCGGGAGAAAAATTTCACGTTGGCGACCGTATCAAGGTGCTTGTAAAGCGCGTACGCGACGGCGTAGGCGGCACTCAGGTAATGCTTTCGCGCGCAAGTTATATGTTTATCAAGCGCTTGTTCGAAAACGAGGTGCCTGAGATACGCGCGGGTATCGTGCAGATAAAGAGCATCGTCCGCGAGGCAGGCTTCCGCACAAAAATGGCGGTGTATTCCACCGACTCCGAGATCGACGCCGTCGGTGCATGCGTGGGCAACAAGGGTATTCGCGTCAATGCGATCGTTTCGGAAGTCGGCGGCGAAAAAATAGATATAATTCCGTGGAGCAGCGATATTCTCGACTACATTGCCAGAGCGCTTTCTCCCGCCAAGGTGCTTATCGTACAAGCGGACGAGGACGCAAAAGAAGCTAAGGTGGTCGTGCCCGACGAAAAGCTTTCGTTGGCGATAGGCAAGGAAGGACAAAACGCGCGTCTTGCCGCTCGTTTGACGGGCTGGAAGATCGACGTGAAGTCTTATTCCGCAGCTTTGGCGAGCGGTATGTTCGAAGCGGACGAGGGTGACGAGGGCTGATGTTTACGCCGAAAAAAATTCCCGAAAGAATGTGCGTGGTGTGCCGTCAGATGAAGCCGAAAAAAGAGCTTCTGCGCATCGTAAACAGCCCCGACGGAGTGACGATCGATTTGACGGGAAAGCTTAACGGACGGGGCGTGTACATTTGCAAATGCAAAGAATGCGTCTCCCGTGCGCTGAAAGGCAAGGGGTTCGTCAAACAAAACGGGTTTTCGTTGGATGCCGTTGCGGAGCAGTTGGAGAAAATCATTGAACAATAAAATTCAAACGTATATCGGATTTGCTATCAAAAAAAATTCGGCGGTTTTGGGTTGTGACGCGATAAAGGCGTGCAGAAAGAGACCTTACGTTATTTTGTATACGGAGACGCTTTCCGCCAATTCGCTTTCGACGCTGAAAAAAGCAAGCGAGCGCGCGGGGTGCGAGTTGCTGCAAATCGACGATTACGAAATTTTGCAAAAGAAAAATTGCAAAGCGGTGGCTATATGCGACAGATCGTTAGCCGACGCAATAACGAAAAATTTGATGTAGATGCCTTGGGAGGATAAATAATGGCAAATACAACCAATACTCAAAAAACAAGAAGCTATGAAAACATCAAAACGGTAAAAACATCCGTTTTGAACGTTGCGCGAGCTTTGCAACAGAGTCTTTCGTCCGTCAAAGCGCGCGCCAATGCTTTGTCGGATACGATCCAACAGCGCAAAGTTGAGTTCAGGCAAAAAGAAATGGAGGCGCTTGCCAATGAAACGACGCCGCAAACGGAGCAACCGACGGTCGCTCCCGTTGTCGAACAGCCTGTTGAAGAGTTGACTCCCGAAACGCAACCCGTCGAAGAAAAGGTCCAGGAAGCTTCCGCCGAACCTACCCCGCCCAAGGCGCAAACCAGGGTGGATACGATAATAGAAAACGGCAGGGAAATAAAACGCTACACCGACGAAAAGGGAAATGTAAAAATAAGAAAATTTCTCGATACTACTCCCAAAAGCGCTCCCGCGCAAGGGGGCAAGCGCGACGCCCGTTCCGCTTCCGGAAAGACGGGCGCACGCTCTCAAAAAGATGACGGTACGCCTGCCAATCGCGGCGCGCAACAGCGTGCGGGACAGAAAAAGAATTTCGCTCCCGTCTTGGAAATACCGCGCAGCGAACCGCAAAAGGCGCACGGCAATAAAAACAAAACAAAGGAACATCCCGACGAAAAGCGTCAAAGCAATATGAAAAGATTGCTTACGCGCGATTATTCGGCAGACTACGATGAAGACAGAGTCGTGCGCAAAGCGCGTACCAAAAAAAGCGACGGAGGCAATGCCGTTGTCGCTCCGAAAATCACGCATGCGGTAGTAAACGACAAAGAGGTGCCCATTAAGCTTTTGAGCGAGCGTATCGGAGTTTCTGCCTCGGAGATCATCAAGCAATTGTTCAAGGAAGGCATAATGAAAACCATAAACGATACGGTCGACTTCGATTATGCCGAATATATCGCGGGAATGCACGGCGTTACGCTGGAACTCAAACAAGAATTGACCGCGGAAGAGATCATAGTAGACGCGGGCTCCGACGACGGGTTGGAGAACAATACAAAACGTCCGCCCATCGTTACGGTAATGGGACACGTCGACCACGGCAAAACTTCTTTGCTCGACGCGATCCGCAACACAAACGTCACCGACGGAGAGGCGGGCGGCATAACGCAGCATATCGGCGCTTATACGGTAACCGCCAACGGCGAAACGATAACCTTTATCGATACGCCCGGACATGCCGCATTTACGGCAATGCGTGCGCGCGGCGCAAAAATAACCGACGTCGCGATAATCGTCGTCGCCGCCGACGACGGCGTAATGCCCCAAACGATCGAGGCGATCAATCACGCCAAGGCGGCGGGCGTATCCATCGTAGTTGCGATAAACAAAATGGACAAACCGCATGTCGATCCGGACAGAGTAAAGCAGCAATTGACGGAATACGAGCTCGTGCCGGAAGAGTGGGGCGGCGACACAATAATGGTCCCCGTATCGGCAAAGACGGGAATGGGCTTGGACAAGCTTTTGGAAAGCGTGCTGTTGGTTACGGAGATCAAAGATCTCAAAGCCAATCCCGACAAGCGCGCCGTAGGCACCGTTATCGAGGCGAAGCTGGACAAGGGCAGAGGTCCCGTTGCGACCGTTCTTATCAGCAACGGCACATTGCATGTCGGCGACAGCTTGATAGCCGGTTATGCCACCGGCAAAATACGCGCTATGTTCGACGACAAGGGCAAAAAGATCAAGAGCGCGGGTCCGTCGATGCCCGTTGAGGTACTCGGATTTTCGGAAGTGCCGCAAGCAGGCGATTATATGTACGTCGCCGATGAAAAATTGGTCAAGAAAGCCGCGGAAGAGCGTAAAAACAAAATTAAATTGGAAAATGCCCGTCAAACTCCGTCTATCAATTTGGGCGATCTGTTCGGACGTATTTCCGAAGGACAACTCAAAACGCTCAACCTTATCATCAAAACGGATGTTCAGGGCAGTCTCGAAGCGTTGAAGGGCAGTCTCGAAAAAATTTCCAACGACGAGGTCAAGGTCAGCGCAATTCACGGCGGCGTAGGCGCGATTACCGAAACGGACGTGATGTTGGCAAAAGCGTCCGAGGCGATCATTATCGGCTTCAACGTGCGCGCCGACAATAACGCCAAAGCTCTCGCCGAAAAAGAGGGCGTGGATATCCGCTTGTACAACGTCATCTACGACGCGGTGGACGACGTTACCGCCGCAATGAAGGGCATGCTCGCTCCCAAATTCCGCGAAACGATTTTGGGCAGCGCAGAAGTCAGAGAAGTGTTCAAGATCACGGGCGTCGGTTCCGTCGCGGGCTGTTATGTCACCAACGGAAAGGTTGTCCGCAGCGGCAAAGTGCGCATTTACCGCAACGACGTGAGCATTTACGACGGCAATATCCTCGCGTTGAAACGCTTTAAGGATGACGTAAAAGAAGTCGCTTCGGGATATGAGTGCGGTATTTCCATAGAGAATTACAACGACATAAAAGTCGGAGATGTGTTTGAAGTTTATCAAATGGAAGAGATACGTCAATGAATACGAGAACAAGTAAATTAAATTCCGAATTCAAGCGGTTGATAGCGGAGATCCTCACCAGAAAGGTAAAAGATCCCCGTATAACGGAGATGTTTACCGTATTGGACGTGGATTGCGACAAGGAGTTGTCCACGGCAAAGGTTTACGTCAGCGTGTTTTCCGCCGATTCGGACAAAGCCGCCGCAACGTTTGCCGCAATTTGCGAAAACGAACCGGAGGTGCGTCGTGAAATCTCCAAAACGATGCACATACGAAAAGTGCCGCATTTTGTTTTTGTGTCCGATACGACGCAGGAATACGGTCAAAAAATCGACAAAATTTTGAATGAACTCAACAAAAAAAGTAACGGTTAGTCAAGCGGCGCAATTACTCGCCGAAAAAAACAGTTTTGCGCTGTTTGCGCATACCAATCCCGACGGCGATACGTTGGGCGCTTGCATTGCGCTTTGTATCGCATTGCGCAAGTTGGACAAGAACGTTCGACTGTTTTGCGATATGCCGATAAGCGACAAGCTTAAAGCGGCGTTTCCCGAAATGTGCGAGATCGTTCCGAAATATTCGGGCAAGTACGATATGCTTGTCGCGGTGGATTGCGGCGATCTCAAACGCGTGGGAGAGTTTTCCGATATATACGGCAGATTTTCCGAGACTCTTACGCTGGATCACCACGGCGGAGACTACTTTTCCAAGTACAATCTTGTTACTCGATACGCAAGCACCTGCCAGATTGTTTATGAGATCGTGCGGCAATTGCCGCTGCAAATAGACGAACGGCTTGCTACCTTTCTTTATATGGGTTTGTGTACGGATACGGGCAATTTTTCTCACAACAACACCGATAAGGCAAGCTTTCTTATGGCGGCGGACTTGTGCGAAAAGGGCGCGGATATGGAAAAGATCAACCGTGTTTTCTTCAAGGATACCACTTTGTCTGAGGTCAGGATCCTCGGCAGAGCAATTGATCATATGCGTACCTTTTACGACGGGCAGATGGTTCTTATGTACCTTACCGAATCCGACTTGAAAGAATGCGGCGCGGATTTTTCGGAAACGTCCTGGATAGTGCAGCACGCCATCGATGTTGACACAGCCAAAGTGGGCGTTATGCTTACGGAATACGGCGCCAACGTCTATAAGGTGAGTATGCGCGGCAAAAACTACTCCGTTCGCGATGTTTGTCAACAATTCGGCGGCGGCGGACATATGTATGCGTCGGGTTGCATGATCAGCGGTTTTTTGGAGGACGTGATAGAAAAAATCGTGCGCACGGTAGGCTTTACCATATGAACGGATTTATAAATGTGTTGAAGCCTGTCGGAGCAACGGCAAGCGACGTGGCGGTGTGTATCAGATATATATTGCACGAAAAAGTCGGACATTTGGGAACTTTGGATCCGGGCGCAAGCGGCGTGCTTCCCGTTGCCGTGGGACAAGGGACGAGGCTGTTCAATTTTTTGACAGATAAAGTTAAATATTACCGTGCGTTTTTCACTTTCGGAAAAACGACCGATACATTGGACTCTTACGGTTCGGTTACGGCGTGCAGCGATGTGCTGCCTACAATGCAAACGTTGCAGACGGCTCTGAAAAGCTTTTCGGGGCAATTGCAACAAGTTCCTCCGCAATATTCGGCAATATCCGTAGGCGGCGTTCGCTCTTATAAGCTTGCGCGCAGCGGTTTGGACGTGGAGTTGAGATCGCGCGCCGTCACCGTATATGAATTGAATTGTATTGCTCAAACAAGCGACGACACGTTTGTCGTGGATATCAAATGCAGCGGCGGCACTTATATTCGCTCGCTTGCAAGGGACATAGCGGCCGCTTGCGGGACGGTAGGTTATATGAGCGCGTTGATACGCTTGGCGTCGGGATGTTTCGATATCTCCGAGGCGTATACCTTGGATGAAATACGCGAAAAGAAAGAGTCCTGCCTTTTGGATATTACATATCCGTTGGCGGATCTGAATGTGCTGACGGTATCCGACGAACAGTTCGACGCGCTTGACAACGGACGTAAGATCCGCGTCGAACACTTTGACGGCGTTCGCAAAATATATTGCAGAGGAGTGTTTTTCGGATTGGGCAGCGTTTCCGACGGCTGTCTTAGGTTGGATTACTATCTGAAAAACGCTTTGTAGGAGAAAAGTGCAACAAATCGAATTCGGCGAACAACTTAATTGCCCGATCGTGATGTGCTTGGGATACTTCGGGTGTATGCACCGCGGGCACATTCGCTTGGTGGAGGAGGCAAAAGCGCGCGCTCGGCAATACGGCGCAAAAACCGCGATGTTTACCTTTTCCAACAATCATTTGGCGGTTTTGGGCAGAGAGGAAAAAGTTTTGTATACGTTTGACGAACGTCTTTCTCTTTACGAAAGCCTCGGCGTGGACGTGGTGATAACGACTTGCTTCGACGCAAATTTCATGCGCACAACGGGCGGCGAATTTGTCGAACGGCTGAAAAGGTACGATTTGAAATGCGTCGTATGCGGATTCGATTACAGTTACGGCAGCGACAGACAAGACGCGGCAGATCTGCGAAAAGCATTGTCCGATACTTGCGAAACGGAAATCGTCGGCGCGGTCTGCGTAGACGGAGTGAAAGTCAGTACAACGCTCGTGAGGTCGTTACTTTTGCAAAATAGGATCGTTGAGGCAAATTCGGTGCTGTCGGAACCGTTTTTTATACGCGGGGCGGTAGCTCACGGGCGGCATAAGGGCAGCGAAATGGGCTTTCCCACGGCAAACATATCGGTCGACAAAGAAAAATTTGTTCCGACAGGGGTTTTCGGCGGGCAAGTCGAGTCGGGCGGAAGCATATATCGGGCAATAATCAACGCGGGGCAAAAGCCCACGTTCGGTTTGGCGAACGCAGACGTCGAGGCTCATTTGATCGGTTTTTGCGGCAATTTGTACGGTCGTGAAATAAAAATGTCGCTGACGCGATATTTACGTCCTATTTATAAATTTGACAATGAAGCTCAGCTGATAAAACAGCTGCAAGCGGACAGGGAAAAGGTGCTGAATGATTAGATTTGGACCGAGCGGCAATTGCAAAAGATTTTACGACGAGGGACACGTTTCCAGCGTAGACGCGCCCAAGTGGCTTGCCGAACAGGGGCTCGGCGCTTACGAGTATTCCTTCGGCAGAGGAATAAATATCAGCAATGAAAAAGCCAATGCGATAGGAGAATTGGGCAAAGTATTCGACGTAGCCATATCCGTACACGCCCCGTATTACATCAATTTTGCAAATCCTTCGGACGAAATGGCGGAAAAATCCTACGGCTATGTGTTGCGCAGCTGCGAAAAGGTACGCGCTTTTTACGGAAATCGCGTCGTCTTTCATCCCGCTGCCGTGGGGAAAATGACGCGTAAGGAAGCGGTGGAACTGACGCAAAAAAGGATGGAAATCCTTGCGCGAATGATCGTGGAAAACGGAATGGACGACTGCATATTTTGTCCCGAAACCATGGGCAAGATCAACCAGATAGGCGACGTGGAAGAGGTTACGTCATTTTGCAAAACGGCGGATTTCTTTATTCCGACGATAGACTTCGGACATATAAACGCTCGCACGTACGGCAGCCTCAAAACGGAAGAAGACTACGAACGGATAATAAAGCATCTGATAAACGAACTCGGCTTCGAACGTGCAAGCAAGGTACATATACACTTTTCAAAAATAGAGTATTCCGTAGGCGGCGAGGTGAGACATCTTACTTTTGCCGATACGATCTTCGGTCCCGAATTCGAGCCGTTGGCGTATGTGTTGAAAAAATACAAGCTTGAACCGATAGTGATATGCGAATCGGACGGCACGCAGGCGGACGACGCAATAGAAATGAAAAGAATTTACGACAGCATTTAATTCGGAGGTATTATGAAAAACACCGACAAACTTTTTGAGTTGACCAAGGCTGACGCCGTGTTGGTGATCAGCGAAAAAAACCGTATGTATTTTACGGAATTTGCTTCTACTTTCGGATACCTTGTGTTGATGAAGGAAAACCGCAACGTTTTTATTACCGATCCGAGATATTTCGAAATGGCGCAAAGTCTCGTATCCGAGGGCGTGGAAGTGTTGCAAATTGCCAACGGCACGAGCGCGGTAGATGTTTTGCTGGGTATTTTCAGTGACAACAACATCAAAACGGTCGGCTTCGAAGATACGGAATTGACAGTGCATGAGTACACTGACCTCAAACACCGACTTTCCGCGGTCAAATTGATAGCGGCAGGCGACGACATATCTCGCGTGCGCAGTTTCAAAACCGAAACGGAAATTTCTTATATCAAAAAGGCACAGTCGATCACGGATATTGCCTTTTCGGAGATATTGAAAATTATCAAACCCGGCTTGACCGAAAGGGAAGTGCAGGTAGAGTTGGAATACCGTATGGCATGCAACGGCGCGGAAGGCATTGCTTTCGATACTATCATCGCTTCGGGCGTAAACACCTCGAAGCCGCATGCGCATCCCACCGACAAGGTAATCGAAGCGGGAGATCCCGTTACGATGGATTTCGGCGCGAGATATCACGGATATTGCTCGGATATGACCCGTACCGTATTCGTGGGACAGCCGAGCGAGGAATTGCGCAAGATCTACAACGTGGTTTTGCTTGCGCAAACAATGGGAATAAGCAACGCTTACTGCGGTATGGGAGGCAAAGAGTTTGACTCGTTCTGCCGCGAAGTGATCAAATCCAACGGGTATGAAAAATATTTCGTTCATAGTACGGGTCACAGCTTGGGTATCGATATTCACGAATCGCCCCTGGCGTCTATGCGTTCGACGGATACGCTGAGCGCAAAACAGTTTATAACTTGCGAGCCGGGTATCTACATACCGGGCGTGGGCGGCGTGAGAATAGAAGATTTGCTGCTCATCGAGGAAGATGGTATAACCGACTTGACAACGTCGGACAAAAATATTATAATTTTATAGGATAAACATAGGGAGGCTACATTTATGATCTTAGCAGGCGATTTCAGAAAAGGCGTAACGTTCGTTTATAACGGCGGAATCTACGTTATAGTCGATTTTCAACATGTCAAACCAGGTAAAGGCGCGGCATTTGTGAGAACAAAAATAAAAAATGTCGTTACGGGAGCGGTGCGCGAAGAAACATTCAATCCGTCCGAAAAGTTTGAGTTGGCTCACATCGAAAACAAGGAAATGGAGTACTTGTATTCCGACGGCGATTTGTATTACTTTATGGACAACGAAACTTACGAGCAAGTTCCCCTCAACAAGGGACAAGTGGAGGACGCGTTGCAATTCCTTAAAGAGAATATGTCCGCTACCATCAAATTTTACAAAGGCGAAGCTTTTTCCGTTGAGCCTCCCAACTTTGTCGTTTTGCAGGTGATAAGCTGCGAACCGGCAGTTGCAGGCAACACTGCGACGAACGCGACCAAGCCGGCAACGGTGGAAACCGGCTATACACTCATGGTACCAATGTTTGTTAACGAAGGCGACATGATCCGTATAGATACGCGCACGGGCGAATATATGGAGCGCGCAAAGTAATTGAAAATAACGAGCGATTGTTTATTACGATCGCTCGTTTATAATTTTAGGCGTATCGGAAATAATAAAGGCATTGACATAAACGACGAGCAAGGTATTCGGTATGGATGGTTTCGGTTTGTCCGACTTTATCACTGCAATAGAACGTTGTGACGCAGGCGTGATAAATGGCGAAACGTCTGCCAAGTTAAAGAATATTCTTCTCGATGTATTGACTAAAAGGTTATAGGCGTTTGACGAAATGTTTTTTGCAACAATGCAGTCACGAAACAAATCTTTTGACTTTATGTCAAGTGTCGGGAGGTCGGTCGAGCTCCCCGACAAAAAATTGAGTTAGTCGCTCCCTCTTCCTGCCGCGGTAAGCAGCGGGAAGAGGTTTTCTTTGGCTCTATGTCAAATGTTGGGGTGTAGGTATTTTCCCAACATATAATTGAATCGGTTTGATCCCTCTTTCTGCG
>CANQCN010000027.1 GCA_947589685.1 uncultured Clostridia bacterium | reverse complement strand
CCCTATGGGCGCCACTTTCCCCGTAACGGCTTGCCCGTGACGGGGAAAGTTTTTTTTTTCGGTGACAAAGTCTAAACTGTAATGAAAGGCTCCCCTTGATGAGCAAGGGGAGCTGTCACCAAAAGGGTACCCGCACAATTTGAGCTTGCGAAAATTGTGTGGGAGAGGACGACCCGCCTGTCAGCGGTACCGACCGCATTGTATGCGGTTGGTGCTGACTATGGCGTGGGAGGACGAGGCTGAGGGGTTTGAACCTTCCCCGTCATACGTAGTATTACGGGGAAGGGGGACCGCTTGCGGTGGAAGAGGGATATAAAAAGCAAATCTTAATTTAATTTATCTGTTTTTATCACCAACTCAGTCCGAACGGTAACAAACTTGCTCGTCTAACTGATGTCCCGACCTTAACTTTGCGGCGGAGCCGCAAAACTTCACTTGCACGAAGTGCAAACTTCACTTCGGCGATAGCCGAAACTTCACTGCGCAGCAACTTCACCTAACACCATCCCCATAGGCACGCTACGCTGTTGCCGACGGTTCGGTTATTGTCACAGTTGCATTCCTCTCAACAGCAGGCTGACGACAAAACCGACGGTCGCGCCCACCGCGGCGAATATCATTCGCCAAAAGAAGTTGTTGACGAGTTCTCTGCGTCTTTGAAGCAATTCCCTCTGAAAAGCCTTTCCTTTGGGCATTAGCGAAATGACGTTTACCGTTTCGTTTTTACGTTCGGATTTGGTACATTCGAAGTAACCGTCGTATTGAAGTTGATTGAGTATCGCGTCTATTTTTGCGTCGTTGAGCTTAAACTTTTCCGGGATGGACTGCAAAATATATTGATTGCTTACGATACAGCTGTCGTTGTTGCGCTTGCACAAGCTGTAAATACAGCGCATTACCGATATTTCTTTTTTGTTCAGCATAGTTATTTCCTAAAACAATTTGCCAAGGAGCGTTGCGACGAGCGCACCGCAAAAAGCCGCCAAAAACACGCCGACGATCAACAGCGCCGCTTGTTTTGCGGATATGCTGGCGCGTTCTACGATATTGCTTTTGCTTTCGCCGTAGCTGGCGGCTTTTACGGTGGTGGCAAGGCATATCTCGTCCTTATCCTGATATTTAACGTCCACGTATTCGTTTTCTTTCAGAAAGTTGATGGTCGCAAGCAGACCCTGCTCGTCCAAATTGAGCTTTTGCGGCAGATCGGCGACAAGTTGTTTTTTGTTGAGCACTTTGTAGCCTTCGCCCGCTTTTTCCATAAGCAGTCTAAGCACCGTTTCCGTTTTTTTGTCTAACATCATGCCTCCCACAAATATTTTTGCAGATCCACCTTGTCGTCGCACTCAAATTCGACGCCTTCCTCGGCGAGCAAAAAGCGTTGCGCGTCCGTTCCGCCGAATGCAAACGCGCCGCTGAGCTTGCCCTCGCGATTTACCACGCGGTGACAGGGTATCACGTAGGGTTCGGGATTGACGTGCAAAGCCCATCCCACCTGGCGCGAGCAGTGGGGCGCGCCGACGAGCCGCGCTATCTGACCGTAGGTCGCCACCTTGCCGCGGGGTATCAAGCGTACTATGTCGTATACTCTTTCGAAAAATCCTTTTTCCACAAAGCGCCTCCGATAAATGATACTATTTTTCGCGTTTGTTGTCAATGGCGCAAACACTTGAAAGATTGCGAAAAATATGCTAATATATTTGTATATCGTCTTGCGGCTGCCTCGGCTTTTTGCGAATTGGCGTGCTGCGGGATTTTCGGGAGCGAACAATGCGCAATTTTGTCACAATCGAAGGCTGCGAAGGCGTCGGCAAAACATATCAGACCAAGCTGCTCAAACAATACTGCCTGGAAAAGGGCTTGGACGTCGTTTTTACCCGCGAGCCGGGCGGCAGCGATATTGCCGAACAAATACGCAGGATAATTCTCGACGCCGACAACAAGGATATGGACGATCTGTGCGAGGCGTTTTTGTATGCCGCCAGCCGTATCCAACATCTGAAAGACATCGTCAAGCCGGCGCTTGCGCAGGGCAAGACGGTGATTTGCGACAGATATGTGGATTCGTCCTACGTTTACCAAGGCTTGGGGCGCGGTTTGGGGCTGGACAAGATAGTCAGACTAAACGAGATCGCGGTGGGCGAGTATATGCCCGAATTTACAATTTTTCTCGACCTGTCCCCCGAAAACGCCTTCAAACGCAAGGGCGGAGCGGACCAAAGCGACCGTATCGAAGCCGTCGGCTACGACTTTCACCTAAAAGTGTACAACGGCTACAAGCGCTTGATCGCCGAAAACCCCGACAGGTTCGAGGTAATCGACGCGTCGGGCACCAAGGAACAGACGCAGGCGAAATTGCGCGAGGTGCTTGTTCGCAGAGGAGTGCTGAAATGATCGCGTTGGACGAAAATGTCGGCGCGTATCTTAGCAGCGCATTTGCGCGCGGACTTGCCGCTCACGCCTATATCGTGGTTGGCGAAAAGCAACACGTAAAAAGCCTGCTTCTCCAATGCGCGCTCGTAACAATGTGCCGTTCGCATACGGGCGACGACTGCGACGTTTGCAAAAAGGTCGTCGCGGGCGAACACCTCGACGTGATAAATTTGCCTCTCGACTCCGTCAAAAACAAATTGACGGTGGCGGATGTGTCCTATCTCGTGGAGGAAAGCTATCGCCGTCCCGTGGATAACAGCGAACAGCGCGTGTTCTGCGTGGACGCAACCAATTCCGTCAGCGGCGTGGGCTGCGAGCTGTGGCAAAACAAGCTTTTGAAAACGCTCGAAGAACCCATCGAGGGCGTGTACATATTTATCGGCGTTACCGACGCCGAGGCGCTGTTGCCCACAGTGCGCAGTCGCTGTCAGCTTTTGAGGCAGACAAAGCTGTCCGCGGGCGAGGTCAAGCAAGCTTTGCTGAGAAACAGCTTCGATATGACTTCCTGCGAAATGGCTGCGGCTATGTCCGGCGGAAGCGTACAGCGCGGCGAACAGATACTTGCCAACCGCGCCATATTCGAAGCGTATCGGTTGGCGGTGGTGATCGCAACGGAAATGACCTCCACAAAGGTTGCGCTTAAATACGCCGCCGCTCTGCTTGCAAGCAAAGACACCGTCTACGACTGTCTCGGCTTTTTGACGGTGCTGTTGCGCGAGTCGTTGACGTTGCGCCTTGCGCCTGAGCTGTGCTTGCTGCCCCATCTGCAAGATACTATTGACAAAATTTGCGCAAGCTACACCTTGCAGGCAGCCGAGGAATGTATAGTAAAGATCAATATGGCAAAAAAACAGCTGGACGACGGCGCCAACATCACCGTGACGGTCGACAAGCTGCTCAATACAATTTTGGAGACAAGATATTTATGTCGGAAATCGTAGGAATAAAATTTAAGGAAATGGGCAAGACCTACTACTTTGCGCCCAACGGTCTGACCTTCGAAAACGGCGAAGGCGCGATAGTGGAAACGGCTCACGGCGTGGAATTCGGCACGGTGGTGCTGCCCAATCAGGAAGTGGACGACGCAAATCTGAAAGAGCTTAAACCCGTCGTGCGCAAGGCGACAGAGGCGGACGCGGCTCATCACGAGGAGATCGTGGGCAAACGCAGGCAGGTTTTGCGTCTGGCGCAGGATCTTGCGGACAAACGCAAGCTTGATATGAAGTTTGTGGACGTAGACTTTGCGTTCGACAACAGCAAGGTGGCGTTTTACTTCACATCCGAGCATCGCATCGACTTTCGCGATCTCGTAAAGGAGCTGGCGTCCAATTTCCACACGCGGATAGAGCTTCGTCAGATAGGTATCCGCGACGAGTGCAAGATGAAGGGCGGACTCGGTCCTTGCGGAAGAGTGTGCTGTTGCAACAGTTATATGGACGACTTCGAGCGCGTTTCCATAAAAATGGCGAAGCACCAAGGGCTTTCTCTCAATCCCACCAAAATTTCCGGGCTGTGCGGCAGGTTGATGTGCTGTCTCAAATTCGAGGACGAGTACTACGCGGATACGATCAAATTTATGCCCAAGATCAACAGCGAGATAGATACGCCCAACGGCAAAGGCAGGGTGGACAGCATAGACCTGCTGCGGCTTACCGTGGTGGTCAAATTCGATCGCGGCGAAGAGGGCTACGAGCTGAAAGAGTACACCCTCGAACAGTTGGGTATCACGCCCGTCTATCCCGACAGATGCGCGGGCTGCGCCGTCGCCGATGAAGATGAGGGCGACGACGAGGACGTGCTTCCGACCGAAGAGGAGGAATAGATGAAGCTGTTTGTTGCAACGGACGTTCACGGCTCGGCGTATTGGGCGGAGCGTATCGTCGAAAAATTTCGCTCTTTGCAGGCGGACGGTATCGTTTTGTTGGGCGATGTGTACAATCACGGTCCGCGCAATCCTTTTCCGCGCGAATATTCGCCGATGAAAACGGCGGAGATATTCAATTCCGTGGCGGACCGTATCGTGGCGGTCAAGGGCAACTGCGACAGCGACGTGGACGCAATGATCAGCAAGTTTCCTTTTACGGAAAGCTGCATTGTGCCCGTTTGCGGCAAAAGATGTTTTTTGACGCACGGTCACGTTTACAACAAGCACGAGCTTCCCAACCTTGCCGAGGGGGACGCGTTGGTGTACGGACATTTTCACGTCAACGAGCATACCGTAAAGGACGGCGTACACTGCGTCAACGTAAGCAGCGTGTCGCTGCCCAAGGACTGTCCCGCGTACTGCGTGATAGACGACAAGGGGCTTGCGGTATATGACTTCGATGACAAAACATTATTTTTTGTAAATTTAGACTAAACCGACCACAAGTCGCATCGGGTGTTCCACGCAAAACGGCTTCGCTTCGGGCAATAATAAAAGGCTCCACTTGACAAGCACGTGGTGTGCTGCGGCGTGTCAATCACCACAGTGTGGTGTTGACCGCTGCCACGGCGAGCAGCAGTTTTACTGACAGTTGCTCGCTTTCCTTATTTTGGCACTTGTAAAGGTGACTGAGGGTTTGAACCTTCCCCGTCATACAAAGTATTACGGGGAAGGGGGACCGCGTAAGCGGTGGAAGAGGGGTGCAAGAAAAGATTTGTTTCAAATATCCCTCTATCGTCGCCCGATGGGCGCCACTTTCCCCGTAACGGCTTGCCTGTGACGGGGAAAGTCTTTTTCGCGGAGATACAACTTGCGACATCGGCAAAAGGATCCACTTGACAAGCACGTGGCGCGCCGCGGGCGCAGGTCCGTGATTGCGGAGTTTGATTGAAAACCGTCAATTTATTGTTATTGTCGTCTCTGTTCTTACCATAACATTTATTGTAAAATTAAGAAGAGGCTCTTTGTGCTTCTTTTTTGGCAAAAGAATATTTTTTTTGCGATATTTCGCTATATAAATCGTATATTTGTTGTTGACAAAGACTAAAATATATTATATAATTATTAAAAAGATGTGCAAAGCTTTCTTTTTATTTAATTTGTGCGTTTACTCATTAGTTTGAAAAGCAATTACGAAAATTATTTGTTTTCCGCAACGTTTTTGTTTTGCAATTCAACGTCTAATTACCGTCGTTTTATTTTTCAGGAGGATTTATGGATACTCAATACAATTCGGTGGAAGAGCTTTTGGAGAGTCTGAACAAGCTTACCGTTGCCAATTTGCGCGAGGTCGCAAACAAATTCGGAGTTATTCCCGGCAATCGCAAAAGGGCGGACCTGATAGAAGGGATAGTCGCTATCTACAAGGGAGAAAAGGAACCCGAAGAGCGCATAAAACCCGGTCGTCCCCGCAAGGACGGTATCGGACAGGTCAATGCGTCCGATACGGGTCTGGACGAAAGTGACGCTCATACAAACGTCGACGACGTGGACGCGTCGTTGCCCCGCGTGGGTATATTGGAGATAATGTCGGAGGGCGGTTACGGCTTTGTGCGTACGCACAACTATTCCAACACTCCGGGAAAGGATTACTACGTCACCGCAAATATGATATCCCGTATGAAGCTCGTTTCCGGCGACAAGCTCAAAGTTGCGTTGCGTCAGTATCCCGACAGACAGGCGCCTACCGCCATTTATATCGAAGAAATAAACGATCAGCCTTGCCCCGAAATAAAGCGCACGCCTTTCGACGCATTGGAGCCGTGTTTTCCCAACGAACGGCTCAATCTGCGCACCGACCGCACCGATTACTCGCTGCGCGTGCTGGATCTCGTCGCCCCGATAGGAAAAGGTCAGCGCGGATTGATCGTTGCGCCTCCCAAAACGGGCAAGACGATCTTGCTCAAAAAGTTGGCGATGGCGATACGCAAAAATCATCCCGAAATTCATCTCACAGTGCTGTTGATAGACGAACGGCCCGAAGAAGTTACCGATTTCAAAGAAAGCGTAGATTGCGAAGTGGTGTATTCCACCTTCGATCAGCAGCCCTCCAATCACTGCCGCGTGGCTGAGTTGGTGTTTTCCAACGCCCGTCGCCGCGTGGAGCAGGGGCAGGACGTGATGATACTTATGGACAGCATCACCCGTCTCGGTCGCGCTTACAACCAGATAGCCGAGCAAACGGGCAGAACGCTTACCGGCGGTTTGGATATTGCCGCCTTGCAGGAACCGAAAAAGATGTTCGGCGCGGGCAGAAACGTGCGCGGCGGAGGCAGCCTTACCATCCTCGCTACGGCTCTTATCGACACGGGCAGCCGTATGGACGACATCATTTACGAAGAGTTTAAGGGCACGGGCAATATGGAGATCCAGCTGGACAGACGTATGAGCGAAAAGCGCATTTTCCCCGCGGTGGATCTCAATCGCAGCGGCACTCGTCGAGAGGAATTGCTGCTCAATCAAAGTCAGTTGGAGGGTATGTACCTTGTGCGCCGTATGCTTTCGCGCGAGGACGCCGTCGCCGCCACCGAAGAGCTGTTGGAAGTGGTGATGACTACCGAAAACAACGACGAAACGATCGACACCTTAAAGCGGCTTATCCGCTCCGCCGAAGCGCGCCGCGCAATGAAAAAATAACTCAACCGATGAAAAATGTTGTACTCGGAATGAGCGGCGGCGTGGACAGCGCCGTTTCCGCATATCTGCTTCAACAGCAGGGCTACAACGTCGTGGCGCTCTTTATGCACAATTGGGAAGAGACCGACGACGGCTGTTGTACCGCCGAACAGGACTTCGAGGACGTAAAGCGCGTTTCCGACAAATTGGGTATCCCCTACTATTCTGTCAATTTCGCCAAAGAATATCGCGAGCGTGTTTTCGATTATTTTTTGGATGAGTATCGCAAGGGGCGCACTCCCAATCCCGACGTGTTGTGCAACCGCGAGATAAAATTCGGACCTTTTTTGCAATACGCCAAGGCGTTGGGCGCCGATTACATAGCGACGGGTCACTATTGCGGCATAGAACATACGGGAAACGCGCATTATCTGTTGAAAGCGCGCGATCAAAGCAAGGACCAGACATATTTTCTCAATCAGCTGTCGCAGCGGCAGTTGCAGGACGTGCTGTTTCCTCTTGCCGACGTAACCAAAGCGGAGGTACGGCAGATCGCCGAAAAACTCGGTCTCGTCAATGCGAAGAAAAAGGACAGTACGGGCATTTGCTTCATCGGCGAACGCAATTTTCGCAAGTTTTTGCAAGGTTATCTGCCTTGTCAGCCGGGTGATATAGTGGACACCAACGGCAAGCGCGTCGGCGAGCATATCGGATTGATGTATTACACTCTCGGACAGCGCCGCGGATTGGGGCTTGGAGGATCTGTCGACGGCGACGGACGTTGGTTTGTTGCGGAAAAAGATCTTGCCTCCAACCGACTTGTCGTGTCTCACGGCGACGAAAGCGTGTTGATGAGTCGTTGGCTGTTGGCAAGCGGAGTCAATTTTATTCCGAGCGCCCCGTCGCAACATTTCGTTTGCACGGCAAAGTTCCGTTACCGCCAGGCCGAACAAGGCGTGTATGTGACCGTTTTGGAGGACGGCAGGCTTAAAGTGGAGTTTCACGAGCCGCAGCGCGCCGTTACTCCCGGTCAGTTTGTCGTACTCTACGACGAAAGGCGCTGTTTGGGCGGCGCAACGATAGACGAAGTGTACAAGTAGGCGATGCTGCGTCGCAAAATACAAAGGCTGCACAATGAGCAACAAAAAGAAAAAACATAACAAAAGCGGCAAATCAAAGACTGCCGTCAAGCAAAAACGCAGTTTGCCCGCCAAAGCCATTCCGTCGACTGCCGTGGAGCAACAGCACGCGTCGCAAGCGGAGGACGCGCGGGACGTTGCCGTTTCCGAAGCCGTCGATACAAAGGCGGGGTCGGATCTTGTCCCGTCCGTTGAGGACGCGTCGGAGCAAGCTGCGCCCAAACGCATTTGGGAAGTGGACTTCGTGCGCGGCTTGATGATCCTGTTTGTGGTGTGGGATCACTTTATGTGGGACGTCAACAGCATAGGCGCAAGCGTGTACCGCACGGGCTTGTTTCAGTGGTTGTACAAGCTGTCCGTCAGTTACTACGCGGGTGCGCTTCGCGCGGTGACGCACGACGTGTTCGTTACAATGTTTGTGTTGACAAGCGGAGTCAGTTGCAGTTTCAGCAGAAGCAACGGCAAACGCGCGCTTAAAATGTGCATTTTTGCGGTGTTGTTTTCTGTGATCACGTACGCTCTTTCCGCCATTGTGGGCATGGAGTGTACTATCTACTTCAACGTCATACACGTAATTGCGCTTTCCGTGGCGATATTTGCGGGTATCGAATGGATATGGAGCAAGCTGCGTACAAATTGGCAAAAAAATATTTTCGGCATTGTGTATTTTGCCGTTACGATGACCGCATTGGTGGTGGGACATTGCGCCAAATATATGAACGTCAATTGGTTGGATCTTATCTTCGGCGCAAGCGATTGGCGTACCGCTATTCTCAAAACAATGCGAAACGGCGGCGATTACCTCAGCTTTTTGCCCGATTTCGGATGGTTTCTTGCGGGCGCTTTTCTCGGCAAGATCGTCTACCGCGAAAAGAAGAGCGTGTTTCCCTCCGTCGACGCCAAGTACGTCAGCCCCGTCACGTTTTGCGGAAGATATTCCATCTGGATATATTTCGGCAGTCAGGTATTTATGTTCGGGCTGATATATCTGCTACACGAATTGTTCAACGTGCTGTGACGCTTTGCAAAAAAATATCGGCTTTCCCGTTGTGCGGGAAAGTCTTTTTTTGCGTCTTTTTTGATTTTTGCCGAAAAAAATCTTCTTGCGCGCGTGTTGTATATGTGATACAATAAAATTTATGACGGAACAGATGAGGCAACAAATAAACAGCTGCATTGCGGCTATTGCCCAAGGCGACGAGCTTGCCTTGGAACGTTTGTCGTGCCTTGTTTCCGCTCGAATGTTGTCCGTTGCGCAGTCGGTGGTAAAAAGCCGAGCCGTCGCCGAAGAGGTCGTGCAGGACAGCTTTTTGCGTATTTACCGCAACGCGGGCAGTTTTCGGCGCAACAGCAACGGTTATGCCTGGATATGCAAGATCACGCAAAATCAAGCGCTTAACCGTCTGCGAAGCGAGCGATCCAACGCCGCGGAAAACATCGACGACTTCTTTTTCTTGGCGTCGGACGTTGATGTGGCGGCGCAATCCGAAGCGGAGCTTACCGTCAGAGAGGCGATGCAAGTCCTTGCTCCGTTTGAACAACGCGTGATCTACCAACGCTATTTTATGGACTTTACGCTGCGCGACAGCGCCGCAAGCCTCGGCAGATCCCTGTCCGCGGTGGATAGAGCTTTGAAAAGCGCCGAAACCAAAATGAGAAATTTTTTGAACGGCGGGACAAAACCCCTTTGAAAGGTGTTGTAGTAATGATGAAAAAGGATGAACAAATCAACAAATTGTTTGACGATTATGCCGAGCAGCTCGCTCCCCGCGAGGAGTTGAGCTCCAAGGCGCGCGCGGAAATGGCTGCTTCCGACGGGAAGAAGTCCTCTTCGTCGCGCAAACGCAGCGGTTGGTTGCATTTGCTTTGGATCATGCCCGTATGGATCGTTTTCGCACTATCATTGGCTCTTGTCAGCCGCGTCATATTCGGTCACGACGGCAACGGCAACCATCCCGGTGCCGACGATATTCCTCAAACTGTTGACTACTACACGTTTGCCGACGTATTTGGCAAGCGTGTGCAACCGAACGACGCAAACGAGTATGCAAAGGTGGAGGACTGTATCAAGGTAAGCGCGCTGAAACAACGCTACGAAGTGGTGAGCGAGCGCTATTACGTATTTTACGCGTACGGCGACAAACAGCCGCGCTACATCAAGGCGTATCTCGCATTGCGCAGCGCAGACGGCGTTTTTACCGAATTGGAACTGATCGCGGAGTACGACGGTTACGTTCGCAGCGATTTGAAAGAAGTTTACGAATGCGTTTCCGACAACAAAATATTTGTGTGGAGCGCCGATTTCGATCAAAGCGGCGAATACGTCACAAAGGGCTACTTCGCAGCGCGCGGCGCGCATTTCTATGTGGTCGGTCGCAACGGTCAGCCGTCGCAAGAGGTTTGTCAAATAATTTCGGAAATTATGTAAAAAGGCGGGACAAAACACCTTTTTTGCGTGTTGTAGTAGCAGAGGAGAAAAAACAATGAAAAAGTTTTTTGTTTTTGCGCTTTCGGCGATCTTGATACTTTCTTCGGCGCTTCTCGCGGCTTGCGCTGCGAGACCGTACGGCGACTTGGGCGGAATGGTTTCGCCTGAGTATTTCGAAAGTCTCAACTACCAATTCGAGCCAAGCAGCGAGCAGCCTTTCATTTCTTCGGAAGGCGAACCTTCGTCCTACTTTTCGCTGGACAGAAACACCGCGAGTTATTCTCTTATGCGCAGGCAGATAGAGGAAGGCAACAAGCTGAACGCGGGCTCCGTCCGCATAGAGGAGTACGTCAATTATTTCAATTACGACTACGCGCGTCCCGCCGACGGCAAGGCGCTTTCGCTTAACGCACGTCTTTTCGATTGTCCCTGGAACAGCGCTCACAAGCTGTTATCCTTTGCAGTTGCAGCCAAGGAGCTGCGCTTGGACGACGTTGCCGACAATATCGTGCTGCTGATAGACACCAGCGGGTCTATGTACGGGGCGGACCGTCTCGGCTTGATACAGCAGGCGTTCGTTATGCTTTTGGACAATCTTGACGGAGACGACACCGTATCCGTCGTCACATATGCGGGAGACAGCCGCATTGCGCTGGAAGGTGCAAACGGCGCGGAAAAGACCCGTATTGCCAAGGTGATAGAAGATCTCGAAGCCAACGGCTCCACCAACGGCGAGGGCGGCATCAAGACGGCTTACGCCATTGCGGAAAAATATTTCGCAGAAGGCGGCAACAACCGCGTGATCCTTGCCACCGACGGCGACTTCAACGTGGGAGCAAGCAGCAAATCCGAATTGCAAAAACTAATTTCGGCTCACCGTGAAAAAGGCATATATCTTTCCGTTTTGGGCGTGGGGATGACGAACACCAACGATACCGTAATGAAAACTCTCGCCGAAAACGGCAACGGCAATTATTCTTATCTCGACAGCGTGGCGGAGGCGAAAAAAGTGCTTGTGACCGAGCTGGGAGGGACAATGGAAACGGTCGCCAAGGACGCAAAAGCGGGAGTGAAATTTAACCCCGATGTGGTGAGCCGATACCGTCTGCTCGGTTACGACGCCAAGCTGCTTACTCAGGAGCAGTTCGAGGACGAAGCTACCGACGCGGGAGAGATAGGCGCGGGGCACACCGTGACTGCCGTGTACGAGGTGGAACTCAAAGAGGGCGCCGACGGCGATATAGCCACGGCGGAGCTGAGGTATAAATTGCCCGATAACGACAGCGACCCCGACAACGACGTAAGCGACTCGGTAGCGCTGACCGTCACGACCGAAAGCTATACCGCCGAGCCGAGCGACGACTGTGTGTTTATCGGCTGCGTGTTGGAATACGGTTTGTTGCTGCGCGAGTCGGACTACAAGGCGGACGCCTCCTTTGACTCGGTACTTGCCCGTCTGCAAACGATCGCCGACTACACTGCGGCGGATGAATTTAAGGCGCAGTTCGTCGACGTGGTGCAAAAGGCGCGGGCGATTTACAGCGAGGCGTGACTATGAAAAGACGTTTGGCATTGGTCGTTCTTGTGGCTCTTTGCTGCTGTATGTTGTTTGTTTTTGCCGCGCCCGCCGCGTTTGCGGATATGGGACCTAAACCCGCCGTTACGATAAAATTTCGCAATATGGGTGAGGAAAAAATGTGCGTCACGCTGCTTTCAAAGTATAAAGACAGCGGACCGGCACAGATATATGACCCTACGGACGAATATCGTAACGATAAAAATGTAAATTGGATCACATCCGACGGACGTAGCCATTATTATTCCGAATCGGACGGAAGCTCCTACGGCGATACCGATTTCAGCGCGGACGTACAGGCAAGCTGGCAAGCCTTTTGGGATTACTCCCAACAAGACGGTTATTACTTTTTGCAACGCTGGTGGGAGTTTGCCGACGGACAGCCGACGAGCTTTACTTGGAGCTATTACGCGCCGAAAAATTTCAAATTGCTGATATACTATCCCGAAACGGAGACTTTTGCGTGCAGCGACGTATGCGTCGATTACGCCTACCACAGCTACTACACCGTCGATCTTTCCCGAACGGATGGTATGCTCAAACTTGCCGACAATTACGATTACTTCGGCGAGATTTTGGGACTTGCGGTGCGTATCGCCGCAACGGTTTTGGTGGAGCTGGTCGTAGCGCTTATTTTCCGCCTAAACAGTTACCGCCAAATAAAGACGGTGATATTTGCCAACATTGCGACGCAAACGCTGCTCAATGTCGGGCTTAATATCCTTGCCTATTTCAATACGAGCTTTATATGGTTGTTTGTGTTTATCCCTATGGAGCTGGCGGTATTTGCCGCGGAGGCGACGGCGTACGGCATTGTGTGGCGCAAAGATCGCGTCCCCGTGTGGAAGAGCGTGGTTTACGCGTTGACGGCGAACGTCGTTTCGGCAGTTCTCGGAATAGGCTTGGCGTGGTTGTGTCCGCTGCTGTTTTAGAAGGACTAACAAAGACCTTTCCTTTGTCGGAGGAAAGGTTTTTGTTTGCGGTAATTTCCGTTTTTTGTTGACATAGTTTATCCGCGGTGTTACAATAAACGTGCTGGGGGTGCCGAGTTATCGGCTGAGAGAGTCCCTTTGAACTTGGATCAAGTTAGAACTTGCGAAAGGAAGCGCACCTATTTATTACCCAAGGAGTTTTCTTTGCAAGTCTGCGTGTATTCACGGAGACTTTTTTTTCTTGGCAAATATCAAAAAAGGGAGAAAATTTTTATGGAAGAACTCAAACAAATGTGGGTACTGCTCAAAAGCTTTGCTGCGGGCGGCGAGTACGACAAAACTACATTCAAAGCCGTTCGCGACGTTTTGCAGGGCTTTGCGCTGTACGTAACTATCGCATTGGCGGCGGGATTGATCGTTTACGCCATTGTAACAAGAAACCGCAGCGAGGAACAACTTGCAAAATCCCGCCGCACCGTCGTGGGGATCGTAGTCGGCTATTCGATAGCTACGATAGCGCTGTTGGGATTTGTTCGTTTTTGCTATCAACTTTGGTCGGGAGACGTCAATAATTACTATTGGTTGTTTGTCGGCATGATCGCTTATGTGGCGATAGGCTTGTCGGCTACGATTTTGCTCGCCAAGTTCAACGTAAAGGGCACCAAGTGGATCGGTTTGGGCGTTGCTTTGGGCTTTGTCGTGTTTGCGACAGTCGTCGCTTGCGTCGTGCCCGCAACGGATACGGACTATCAGCCCCTCGACGGCAATTGGCAAATGCCTCTTGTTACGTGCGTGCTTGTGGCGGTCATCGTCGCGCTGTCTGTTTTGGGCGGCGACAAGGACGAAGCGGGCTACGACGCTCGCGCGCTTACCTACGGCGCGATTTGCGTGGCGACGGCGTTTGCTTTGAGCTACGTTAAGTTTTTCAGTCTGCCGCAGGGCGGAAGCGTCACCTTTGCCAGCATGCTGCCGATAATTTTGTACAGCTATATGTTCGGCACTCGCAAGGGTCTTGTGGTAGGCGTGGTGTACGGAATGTTGCAGTTCATTCAATCTCCGCAGTTCTATCAACCCGTGCAGGTGTTGTTGGATTATCCCATCGCGTTCGGCGCTTTGGGCGTTGCGGGCATTGCTCGCAAAATCCCCGGCGTCAAGGGACACATGCTTGCCGAATTTACCGTCGGAGCGCTTATCGCGGGTATTTTGAGATACGTTTCTCACGTAATTTCCGGTTACTATGTGTTCAGCAGTTGGGCATTGGAGGGCTACACTGCGGTCAGCTGGGCGTTTGTTTACAATTGTTTCGTGTTTGCGGACGTCGCCATCGTGCTTGCCGTGGGGCTTGCCGCTCTTTCCACCAAGACGATGCGCCGCGCGATAGCGCAAGTGAGGCAGTAAAAGGTCTTTCCGACGCGCCGTATTTTGCGTTTTAATACGCTTGTTGCGTCGTATAGCGTAAAAACACAACGCTCATTTTGCGTTTGTCGCTCACGTTGCGTCGGATCAAAATAACACAATACTGTTATTTTGTCGAATTTTGCACATACACATCAAATTACCCCCTCGTTGCAGGGGGTAATTTTTTGAAATTTTTACCGATTTTTTGAAAATTTTTTCGAAAAGCATCTATACAAAATAATTTTAGTGTGGTATACTAAATACACTTAAAATCACACGCCGAATTTTACGCTTTGCAAAGCGTATCGCTGTTCGGAAAAGTAGGTGACGGTTATGGATAAGATTGCATTGATAGATCTCGGTTCGAATACCGCTCGTCTGGTAATTTACGAGGTGTTGGACAACAATTATTTTATCGTGTCCGAAGAACGTCGCGAGCCCGTACGTTTAGGTGAAACGGAAGCGGACGGAAGCCTCAAACAAACGCGTATAATGCAAGCTATCGCAACGCTCAAAATGTTCAAGGAAATGTGCGCTATCAAAAAGGTAGATCGCATTCTTGCCGTTGCGACGGCGGCGGTTCGCAAAGCCAGCAATCAAAAGACATTCCTTTCCGACGTGTACAACGCGACGGGCATACGTATCACTACCGTATCCGAAGAAGAAGAGGCAAATTACGTATACCAAGGCGTGGTAAATTCTATGGATATCCCCCGCGGACTGATAATGGAAATCGGCGGCGGCAGCACAAAATTTGTGTATTACAATCGCCGTACGATCCTGCACACCAAGATATTCGATTTCGGCGCGGTGACGCTGTACAACAAATTCGTCGCCGAGGACAAATCTCCCGAACAGATCTCCGACGAGATGGTCGCTTATGTCAAGCAGCAGTTGGAACCGGTAGAGTGGTTCAAGGAGATCGATCCCGACACCCAGCTGATAGGCGTCGGAGGCAGCTATCGCAATCTCGCGCGCATAATCCGCAAGGTAAAGAAGTATCCTCTCGATATGGTTCACAACTATGTGATGGATGTGGACGACTTCAACTACGTTTACAATATGATCCGCACGTTGGACTTGGACAAAAAACGCCGTATCAAGGGGTTAAGCTCCGCGCGCGCAGACGTATTTCCGTCGGCGCTTGCCGTCATCAAGGCTTTTGTGGATTATATGGGGTTCGCCAAGATCGTTTCCAGCGGTTCGGGACTGCGCGAGGGCGTGATGTTCAACTATCTTGTGCCGCAAACGTTGGAAAAACCCATTTCCGACACGCTCGGTTACAGCTTGCAGACTCTTGCCCGTCATATGGGCGCAAACGTAACGCACGCCGATCAGGTGTTCAATCTTTGCGTGCAGCTGTTCAAGCAATTGCGGGTACTGCACAAGTTTCCCCGCGCCTACGTCAAGGTGTTGCGCGTGTGCGCTATGCTGCACGACATCGGCAAGGCTTTCAAATTTTACAACAACGCCAAGCACACTTCATATATGATCCTCAACAGCAATTTGTGGGGCATTTCGCACAAAGATCTGGTGCTTGCCGCCATGGTCACGGACGTTTACAACAAGGAGGACTTCAACACCTCCGATTGGGCTAAGTACAATTGTCTGCTCACCGTCGAGGACGTTGAAGCGGTGCGCAAGCTCGCCGTGATCGTGCGTCTTGCCGTGGCGTTGGATTTCGGTATGCGCGGCGCCGTCACCGAGGTGACATGCGACGTGTTGGGAGACAGCGTTATAATGAAAACGGAGCTTAACGGCGAAGCGGGATTGGAGATCAACGCAGCCAACTATATGGCGTTGGAATTTAAGAAAGTATTCAAAAAGAATCTGGAAATTTTGTAAACAAAAACTTTGGATATATGATGTTTCGGACCTGTCCGCTTGCGGGCAGGTTCTTTTTTTGCGAGAACGCCTTTACGCGTCGTTGATAAACGTCGTCGCTCCAAGACGAAAATTTGCGGCTAAATGTCGGCGGCGGTAATCGTGCGCGGCAAACGCGGGTATGTATATAACAAAACGTATTGCTCAAACTACCCGTATGATAATCATATTTCTTCGGGCAATAATACTGTTTGCCGTGTTGCTGTTTGTTTTTCGGTTGATGGGCAAGCGGCAGATAGGCGAAATGGAACCTTTCGAGCTGGTGATCACGTTGGTTATTTCCGAGTTGGCGTGCATACCTATGTCGGACAGGTCCATTCCCATCACCTTCGGTATCGTGGCGATACTGACGATGTTTGTGATACACCAATTTATACTGTTGCTTTCTCATTCCGACAAGCTTCAAGGAATAATCAACGGCAAGCCGGTAATGGTCATCAACAGCGGCAACATCGACATTCAGGCGTTGAGAAGTCTCAATATGCACGTAAACGATCTTTTGCAGGCAATGCGCGCCGCGGAGTATTTTTCCCTCGAAGAGGTCATTTTCGGCATAATGGAAACCAACGGTCAACTGACGGTCGTCGCCAACAAAAATATGGAGGACCGTCAACAGACGCTACCCGTTCCTCTCATACTCGAAGGCAAGTGGAACGAAGAAAACATCAAGGGCAACGGCTTTGACAAGGCGGAGCTGCAACGTTTGCTTGCCGCCGAGCATGTCAAGCTCAAAAACGTAATACTGTTGGCGATAGACGAAAACGACCGTATGACCTTGCAACGGCGCAACGCTCCGATTTTTTTCAAAAACGTGGAGGTGACGCGGCAATGACAAAAAATATCTGGGCGGGGCTTGTCGCTTTGGTGTTGGTGCTTTCCTGCGGCATTTTGGAAGTGGTGTTGTTGTCCAAAAGCTACGAAAAACTCGCCGCCGAATGCGACGAGATAATAGCCAAATGCGACGACGAATCCTTGACGTTAAATGAGTACAACGTTTTTCGAGACAAATGGGTGGATCTGCGCGAAAAGAGCGAGCTGCTTTTGCCTCACGTAGACGTGTACGAGATAAATCTGCGTTTTGCCGAGGGACAGGCTTATGCCGAGGACGGCGATTTCGCCCAACTGAAAGCGCAGCTTACGGTAGTGAGCGAGCTGCTCGATTACGTCCCGCACCTTATGAAGCCTTCGATAAAGCACATTTTGTAGCTAATAACTGACGACAAGCTCGTTTTGTTCGTTTTTGAGGGATGGGGCGTAAAAGGGCGAAAAGCATTGCTGACCGTTCAGCGTCATGCACTGTACCGACGCTTTGGCAAAGGTCGTATCGATCCGTTTGCCCGCGATATTCAGCGCAAACTGCTCCAACACGTTTTCGGAAGTCACTTTCGGCGCGATTTGCAGCTTTCCCTCGGACAGACTCAATCCGTAAAGATTTTCCAACTGCGACACGTAGTACCAGCTTTTGGGAATATCGTACCTGTTGCACAGATCCTTCAATCGTTCTTTGGACGGATTTGTCAAAGGCAATGCGCCGATAGCTTGCGCGTAAGCGTACAGCTTGCTGTCGGCGCAAATTTGTTTTTTGAGCTTGCTGTATTCCACCAGACATTTCACTCTGTCAAAACAAGCGAGCTTTGCGGCTTTCAACAGTATCAACGCCTTGATACACAGCCTTTGCCCGTCGGCGTTGTCCGAAAACAGCGCCTCGTTTACCTTTTTTACTTTTTCCGTCTCCAATTCTCCCGCCAGATTCATATAGCAGACGGCGGCAAGCGGCAATGTCAGTTCGTCGCAGCAATCTTTTTTTGCCCCCTTGGAATCGTAGTAGTACGTTGCAGCGTTCCCTTTTTTCACGACGTCCTCAATGTATTGTCGGACGTATTGCGGATTGGTGTAACAAATCGCGGAAACGGACAGGCAGTCGGGACGTTTGAGGTGATTGTTGAAGCAAAACACGTTTTTGTCGTTTACGTAATTGAGGTAGGTGGAAACGAGGCTTTCGCGAATGAGCGGAGCGGAAGCGGGCGTTTCCGCAGCGGACGACAATTCCGCTTGCGCCTCGGCTGCGGGCGCAAAACAGATCGCCAGGCATGTACCCGCTTGGGTATTGCCGCTCAGCTTGTAACGCAGCTTGTATTCGCTGCACTCCATAGCGTCGGTGGTAAAGCTTTCCACCCTGCCTGTACAGCAAACGGAGTATTGCCGCGCGCCGTCCTTGACGTCGAAACGGTTTGCTTCGGGGCGGAAATTTATTTGCGATTTACGCTCCAACGGAAAGAAAAACAGCGTTCTCGCGGGTTTGACGTATTCAACGCGGTATGTTTTGCCTTTGTCGTGACTGACGCACAGTTTGGAATTTTTGTTTTCGTATATCAATTTGTCCCCTTCGAGACGATAGTTTTGCCCGTCAAGTCGCGACATATATCCGTTTCGAACATCGTAAACGCTTTCTCCTTTCACGCCGAACACAAAGCCTCGAAGCAGAGTGGCGGAGTTGCCTGCCGTATCTATAAATGTCGCTATATCGCTGTTGCCCAGCTGATAACTGTATTTTATCCTTTGAGACAAGGGCGCTTGCGGTTTCATCGCCGTGTAGCCGTGAGCGGACAGCGACAAAGGCGTTTGGTCGAAGTTGAGCCGAGTGCATGCGCCGTCCCACATATACGGACAGCGAGTCGCGCCGAAGCGTTCGAGGTTGAGCAAGGCGTCGGCAATTGCGGGCGAGTTGTCCGCGAACACCGTCACTATGTCGAAATCGTAGCTTGTCCCGCGTTCGAGCGTGACGTCAAACGTTTGTTCGCGTTCGCCGCGGCACTCCGTAAGCGACGCATTATGCACGATCGCAACGGCGGAAAAAATATCCGTCGCGGCGCACAGAGCGTTGCCCATACGAAAGTAACTTGCGTCGGCGCAAGCGGTGTGTACAAAGGGTATCTGAACGGTAAACTTACGCGTACGCTTTCCGTTGTTGGTAATGGTGCAGTTGCGTATTTCCGTATTGTTTTGCACAAAGTAACGCATTGCAAGGCGCGTCGAGCTTGTTTCGGAAAGGAATTCCGCTTGTCTTTGTCCGAATCTGCTTTGTACAAAGGTGTCGAAAACGTTTCGTCCGTTGGCATAAACGAACAGCTTGGTCGCCATACGCGTCGGCTTGACTCCCAACCGTGTAGCCGACATTCCCATACAGTCCGCTACGGCGGCGATCTGTCTCGCTTCGTAAGCCGCCTGACGGTAATTTTTGTTGAAAACAAAGTCGTGTTTCAGCGTTGTCGGCTGTAAAAATCGCGCCGCATAACCTTCGGCAAAGTCTTTTTTGTCCAAAAGCTCGCTTACCGACGCGCAATAGTATTTTATTTTGAACAGCCGAACGGTCTCTTCCAGATAGCGCCGTTCCCTTTCGGTAAGAGATATCTTTTCGCACGTTTTGCACAGCAGTCGCCGCTGCGTTTCGGCGTCGACGGCAAATTGAGTGCATTTGCACAGCAATTCCGCTATCGTTTCTATTCTTGTTGTCGTCGCGTTGGACGGAAAAAGCAAAAAGCCCTTGCCGAAAAGCTCTTTCAGACGCGTATATTGCTGCCAAAATTCGTTAAGGTAGTTGAGGGCGGCCCGTTCGGCATTGTTTTTTGCGCGGGAAAGCGCCAGCTTGTTGAGGCAAAATTCAGTTTCGGCAGTGTCTACTGCGCGGGAAAGGGGAAAACAGCCGTCGGCGATTTTTTCCAGCTGATCGAAGTACTGTTTTTCCGTGGTGGAGGGGGCAAGCAAATGCGCAAAGGGCTTTTGGTTGAATTGCCAACAAAGATTTTTGTACAGAAATTTTGCAAACATAAAATACACCTCGCAAATATTGTTGACACTTTTGCCGAGCGTTACACGGCAAATCGAGGTTTGCAAGGTGTATTTTGTCGAAAAAAAACGGCTGTGAGACCGTTTTTTGCTTTGAATATCCTATCGGTTTGAATGAAGCTTTCAGCGTTTGCCGCGCTTTTTGCAGTTTTCTTCCATCAGCCGCGCTTTGTTGTCCAAAAGTTGATCGAGATTTTCCACCTTTACGTCGAAGTGTCTCAGCGTGGCAAGCAGATTTGTATCCAAAATGATGTGTATGTCGTTGTGCATTTGCAACGTTTCCGGCAGCTGTTCGGGATGCTTTATGCGGCTTTTTATTACGATGAAAAACGGTCTGTCCTTTTTGCGGTAGTAGGGTACGGCTTCGAAGTCAAGCTCGTCGTAGCTTAGGTCGTACAAATGACAGTTGGTCACGGGACTGTCGCCGCCCTCTCCGAAAACGTCCTGCGGGGCGGGCGCAAACTCCGTCTCGTCGGCTTGTTCCAGCGACAGACTCACGCCTTTTTCGGTAAAGTCGCACAAAAAACCGTTTCCGCCGTCGCCGTAGCGGTGCGGAAAGGCTTTACGTTCGGCGCGAAGTTCTTGTTGCAGCTGTTCCTTTACTTTTTTTCTCAGCGTCACGTGCGACACGTCGGTAAAGTCAAAGGGATAGTTTTCTTCGTAGTAGCGACGTTCTGCCTTGGGCAGGATCGCGTAGCTTGCCGCAATCAACAAAGCCGTCGCCGCGGCGACGATCGCCAATGAAACGATGGCAAGAACTTTCGCGGCGACGTCGTTTGCGGCAAATTCGTCCACAAGCAGCAAGGCGACGGACAACGCCGTTACAAGCAACACGTCCCCCGCGGTCATAAACGGCTGCATTCGATAGGCTTTGCAGCACGGTTGGCGCAATGCGGAGTATTCGCAGTAGGAGGAGGCAAGCTCTTGTTCTGTGAGCGGTTGAGTTTTCTTTTGCCAAACGTACACGCCTCCGCTTGCCAGCACAAACGCGCCCATTATCACGCCGACGGCAACAAGCAATGTTTTGTTGTAATCCCTCTGCTCCGCAAGCGTTTTTTGGTAATCGACCATCACTTCGTCGCCGCGTTTTATGCCGAGTATCCATCGATAGGTGCTGCCCAGCTGTTGCCGAGGCAGTATCAAGGTGATTTCTCCGTCAAGCTCCTCCCACTTGTCAAAGCTGTCCGCAATGGGCGCGGCGGTGTAGCGTTGACCGTCCAACTCTACGAAAAAGCCGTCGTCTTGTTCTCCCGCAAAGGTTACGTTGCCTTGTACTTCCGTAACCTCTCCGTTTAAGTTGCGCGAGCCGAGCAATCCCGCAAATATCATCATGACCGCAAATATCATCGCGATCAACAGCAGTATCACGGACGCCAATTTCAACCTGTTGTAGCGCGGATTCGGCGTTAAAACTTTATTGTACATACCTTTTCCCTTTGTAGATCCTTTTGCATTGCAAAACAATAAAATAATTATATCACAACACGGCTGTTATTACAAGCGGATACCCGTGCAAATTGTCCGAGCAACGAGCCTCGGCAGCTTGCGATCTCACTTTTCAAAAGTTTTTTCAAAACGGTTGACAAATTTTGTATAATAAATTATTATTATAAAGCAATGCGGGATTGGCGGAACCGGCAGACGCGTGCGTTTAAGGGGCGTATGGGAGACCGTGTGAGTTCAAGTCTCACATCCCGCACCAATCAAGCGAGCTTCGCTTGAAGTCGCAAACAGAAGAAGTGTGCAGAAATTGCGCACTTTTTCTTTTTGCTCCCGATCGCTTGCTCGCTTTGCGTAGCGGGAAGTTCGAATATGAAATGACGTAGCGCTCCGCAATGCTTCGCTCACTCACCTACGGGTGAGACAAGTCTCACATCCCGCACCAATCAAGCGAGCTTCGCTTGAAGTCGCAAACAGAAGAAGTGTGCAGAAATTGCGCAC
>CANQCN010000026.1 GCA_947589685.1 uncultured Clostridia bacterium | reverse complement strand
AGTTTGCGAAACTTTTGTGGGAGAGGAGACACCGAGTGTTAGCGGTACCGACCGCAAATTTGCGGTTGGTGCTGACCGGCGAGAGTGGCGACGACGTAGCGCTCCGTTTCACTTCGCTTACCCTGCGGGACGAATCCCCTTATCTCCACCAAATAATGTTAAATTCAAATTATGTAACAATTTAGAAATAAATTGCTCTATTTATCTTCGTCTTTTAGTGCATCAAATTTTGCACGCATAGTAGGGTTGTCCTTAGTAAGCTTTTTTATTGTCAATTCTTCGGCTTTCTCGTTGGCGATCCTAAAATTCTTTTCTGTGGCAAGCAGTTCTTCCTTTATTTTTTCCAAATGTTTTATTGACACATCTATTTCGTCTATTGCCGATTTGAATTTTTGTCCTGCCATGCGGTAGTTATAGCCTATTTTTTCCTTGAAATCTTTTAGATCCGATTCAAACTTGGCAATATCCACATTTTTATTGCGTTCTTCAACCAACGCACGCCTATCTTGCAACGATCTTTGCGCCGCATTGCGTAAAATTGTTATAATCGGAATAAAAAACTGCGGTCTTACCACATACATTTTGGGGTAATGATGCGAAACATCTACAATACCACCGTTGTACAATTCGTTGTCACCCTCCAGCATTGACACCAATACGGCATATTCGCACTTCTTTTCGTTGCGATCCTTGTCCAACTCCTTAAAGAAATCTTCATTTTTCTTTTTGTTGACGGACGCGTCTGCTTCGTTTTTCATTTCGAACATAATAGAAATGTATTCCACGCCGTCATCGGCAAAATCACGGAATATGTAGTCTCCCTTGCTACCCGTGCGTGCGTCATTATCTTTTTCGAAGTAGGCATTGTTGAACCCCATTGAGCGCACTTGATTGAACGCTATCTCGCAATGCTTTTCAAGAGTTTCTCCCAACATTTTTACAGACTGCTTTGCTTTAAGATCTTTGTACTGTGCAATTTGCTCGTCTTTGAATTGTAATTGTTGCTCGTAGTTTTCTTTGATGTGGGTTTCTTGTATCTGTCTATCCTTTTTGGCGTTTTCAATTTGATTTTTAAGAGTCAAAATCTCCTTGTCTTTTTCGGCAAGCTCTTTTTCCTTTTGTGAAATTGCGGTTTTTACGGCAATCTCGGTTTTATCTTGTGATGACGCGATGATCGTATTGAGTTTTTGTATTTCTATCTGATTTTGCAATTTTTCATTTTGAATTGCCTGCTCTTTCTCGGCTTCAAATAATTTTTCGCGTTCTTTTAATTGTCTCTCTATCTCTTGTTGCTTGATTTGTTGTACTATTGATTCATAAGCGTTTTCGTCAATAGTAAAAATCTCGCCGCATTTGGGACATTTGATTTCATTCATAATTCTCTTCTCCTTTGATATTTGTGTTGCATTTTGTTCGCAAAACTGCGACCATTATAGTAAATATAATATGGTTTGTCAAAAGGCTGAAAGATTTATTGTAGCTTTCAGCCTTGAAACAGAAATTGTTTGGAAAATTAACAACTACCGAATATTCACCGTCAAATGTGGTAACGTCATCTTATTCATCATCGTCGTCGTACTCATCCCATTCATCATCGTCATCTCCATCCCCTGCCGATTCCATAACTTCCACAACATTTTGCATATACGGTTCTTCCATATACTTGCCTATTTCCTCGACTATACCCCATTTTCCGGCAAGTTTTCCGCTTACTTTCACCCTGTCGTCTACGGAGATGAAACCATCATAATTGTAAGTATATCTTCGATTTCTGGGGAATAGCACAACTACCGAGCATTTTCCGTTATAGGTGGAAATGAGATTCCACTCATCCCATTCGACGATCTGTCCGAATCTATCTTCTACATCCCAGTGATTTTCCAATATGTCATCAGGGTATAATTGGTTATCATAACCGCCCGGACCTTGAAATAGTCCTGCGATATCTACACTCAGAATTGTACAGTCGTCCTTTTCTTCGATCTGCCAATCTAACACGTCGTATCCATCACAAAAATAATCCTTGTCCTGATTGGTCCAAAAGTTTAAATTCATGGATCCGATTTGGATTGTAAGACCTTCGGCACCACCATCATAATCAACAGAAAAATCCTCCTCTTTGACGAGATTGCGCCGTGTGCCTTTGAGAATGAAGGTATCACGGTAAAAACAGACGTCCTCAGCACACACCATCAGCTCGTAAAGAGCATAATGGTCATCATATCCGTTATCATCTACTTTAATCGGAGATCGTGTGCAAGACGAGCGCCTAAAATTTTCCACCTGAACATAATAATCGTAATATAATTTTGTGACGATAGTTTCCAGCACATCATCTTCGTGAATGTCGAGTTTCTGTCCTATTTTGTAATTTTTGACGTCTTGTCTTTTGATATTTTTCAGTTTGTCTTGTTCAAACCAATAGCAGTAGTTTTCAAGATCAAGTTTGATTCCATCATAAGTTATTTCGTTGTCGGCACAAACAACATCACGTCTTTCGTCTAAACAACTGAGGCATATGGGTTTGCCGTCTATAGTTTTCAAATCTGTTTCGCTACCGCAAATATAACACTTCATATATTGACCTCCTAAAATATTGTCAAATGTTTTTTTATCGCCTAAAACAATTCCGTCCATTTTGAAAAACGCATACAATGGCTGTCGCGCGCTCTGCTTTGCCCTTCGAATCTGCTCATGGGGCACTCACAGCATCCTATTTTGTCGATTACATCAACTTTCGGAATACCCTTGGACGAGAATACGGGCTGACGGGATCCCGTCCAAAATTCGCAGGTTCCGCACATTACTCTGTCGGTTTTACTTTGCATATCTTCTTCCTCCTTATCGCAAACTACCAAAATGGTAGTTTCAAACACATTATACTACCAAAATGGTAGCATGTCAATATGGAGTTTACAAAATAATGAAAATACTTTTGGGGCAAAGATTAAGAGAATTGCGAGAAGAGTTCGGGTTAACGCAAAAAGAAATAGCCGAAAAGTTTAATATCAATGCGGTAACTTACCTTCATTATGAAAAAAATCAACGGGAACCGCCATTGTCTTTGTTAGCCGATTTTGCTATATTTTTTGATGTAACAACAGACTATCTTTTGGGGATACAATCTTGATGTAGTTGCTTTTTTGACTACATTGAATTTATATTGGTTTGATTGCTTGCATTAGCCCCCCTAAAACAAGCCCAAATCGGATGTTGTCGTTCGATTGGGACTTTTGATTTTTGCCAAATTATTTGGCTGCTTGCAACTGCGGTTTATATTAAAACGCGCGATTGCGGAAAAACGCTTTACAAAGCGGCGCGGAGCGTGTATAATAGAAACGAGCTTTTAGGCGTAATGGAGCGTCGTAATTGACGTTCCATTTTTTTTGTGCGACAAGCGTAATCTCGCACATTTTTTGCGCAAGCTAACTATACCAAAGAAACAGCGAGACGAACTATGCTTCTTACCCTTCGTGCCCTAAGCGGCAGCAAGTGGTGCAATGCCATCGACAAATTTTTACATTCGCCCTATTATATTGCGCTCGTGTCGGCGCTTGCCGCGTGCGCCAATATTTTCGGCGGAGAATTGCCCGTGTGGTATATTTTTGCCGTGTTGGTCATCGTCATTGTTCTTTTTGCCGAGGACGCGCTGCCCGTTGTGCCTATGTTCGGTTGCGGATACATTTCCGTGTCGGCGTCAAACAATCCCGCGGGACACTTCGGCACAAGTTTGTTTCAGGATCGCCGCGCGATAGTACAGCTTGCGGTGATAGCGTCGTTTATTGCGGCGGCTTTGATCGCGCGGCTGGTGTTCGATCTTGTTCGTCCGAGGTCAGCGGCAGGCGTTCGTCGCATACCGCGTTTGACGGCGGGGTTTGTCTTGTTGGGCGCTGCCTATCTGGTCGCAGGCGCTTTGGTTGGCGGCGAATACGCTCCGCAGTGGAAAAGTTCGCTGTTCGGTCTGGTGCAGATACTTTGTCTTGCCGCTCCGTATTTGTACTTCCGCTACACTGTAAATTGGAGCAAAACGCCGCGCGTTTATCTTGCGCAATGCTTTGTCGGATTGGGCTCAGCCATCGTGGCGGAGATCGTAGCCATGTATGTTTTGGCATTTGCGTCGTTGACGCCGGGCGCAAGCTTCTCCCGCGGATTGCTCAACACGGGCTGGGGCGTTTACAACAACGTGGGATTTTTGCTGGCATTCTGTATCCCATTCGCATTCGATCTCGCGTTGCGCTGTCGTCACGGCAACGTGTATTTGTTGGCGGCGCACTTGTTTGAGTTGGCGCTTGTGTTTACCCAAAGTCGCGGCTCCATTCTGTGCGGCACGGTGATATACATTGCATGCTTTGTCTTTACATTGCTGTATCTCAATCGTCGGCAGCGGTGGACGGCGTTTATAGGCTTTGGGGCCTTTGTCGTCGTTGTCGTCATTGCGGGAGCTGTCTTTCGCGACAAAGTCGCCGAGATATTCGCCACTCTCAAAGATGTCGGTTGGAACGACAACAGTCGTTTCAATCTGTACCTGGACGGCTTGCAAAAGTTTGCCCAATCGGCGCAGTCTGTGCTGTTGGGCAACGGATTTTATTCGGGCGGCGGCCGTTACGGCAAGCTGCCGTCCGACGCGTTTTTGCCCCCGCGCTACCACAACACGGTGGTGCAGCTGTTGGCTTCCGGCGGTTTGATAACAATGGTGGCGTATTTGTTTCACCGTTTTCAAACGCTCAAACTGTGTCTCACACATCGAACTTTCGAAAAAATATTTATTCTGGCGGCGATCCTGGTGCTTATTTCTGCGAGCATGGTCGATTGTCATTTCTTCAATATGGGTCCCGGTTTGGTCTATTCCATCGTGCTGGTCTTTGCGGAAAATATGGCGGACGACGATACCTTACCCAAGCTGACGGGCAGACGTAAAGCCCACAACGCGCAACGGAACGCGACCGAATAACAATTTCTTCGCCCCGTCGAAAACTCGTCGGGGTTTTCGTTTACAAACGGCGCGGTTTGTAGTAAAATTATACCGTAAAGGAGACTTGATATGGAACAACTGAGAGCCAAACAAGGCTTTATCTGCGATATGGACGGCGTAATCTACCACGGCAACAAGTTGTTGCCCGGCGTCAAGGAGTTTGTCGATTGGATGTACGCCAACAACAAGCGTTTTTTGTTTCTTACAAACAACAGTCAAAAATCCCCCAAGGAGTTGCAGCAAAAGCTGGCGCGAATGGGCTTGACGGTACCTGAGCATAATTTTTACACATCGGCGCTTGCGACGGCGAGCTTTCTCAAAAGTCAAGGCGGTTCTTCGGCGTTCGTCATCGGCGACGCGGGGCTTACCAACGCTTTGTACGAGGTGGGTATCACGCTAAACGACATCGATCCCGACTACGTGGTGATAGGCGAAACGGAAAACTACAATTTCGAAAGCATAAAAAAGGCGACCGCTTTGGTCAATCGCGGCGCGCTGCTTATCGGCACCAATTCGGACATAACCACCCCCACCGAACACGGCGAAGTGCCCGCTTGCAAGGCGCTTGTTGCGCCGGTGGAGTACGCCACGGGCAAAAAGGCGTACTACGTGGGCAAGCCCAACCCTTTGATGATGCGCGCCGCTATGGAGCGCTTTCACGAAAAGGGCATACATTCTCCCGAAGTGGCAATGATCGGCGACAGAATGGATACCGATATGATAGCGGCGATAGAGTCCGGTCTCGATCCCGTGCTGGTGCTGAGCGGCGTATCCACTCGCGAAACCGTCAAGAAATTTCCTTACCGTCCCCGCCTGATACTCAACGGCGTTGGGGATATATGCGCCTAAAATAAGTTTTGCCAAATAAATTTGTCACAAAAACGGCGTCTCGCTATTTGCGAGGCGCCGTTTGTTTGACTATATGTAAATTTGCGCATATGCGCAGACGTTCACTCGTGCGGAAACAACTGCGGCTTGGAGAAAACGCTGTCCTCTTCGGTCAGTTTGCGTATCACACGGCAAGGATTGCCTGCGGCAAGCACGCCTTCGGGCACGTCGCGCGTAACAACGGAGCCTGCGCCTATCACCGAGCCTTTGCCGACCGTCACTCCTCCGCAGATCGTCACGTTGGAGGCTATCCAGCAATCGGAGCCGATCGTTATCGGTTTGGCGTATTCTCTGTCCGTCCACACGCCGTCGTCGCGCGGGTACATACAGCGTTCCTGCGGCAAAAAGGGGTGCAGCGGCGTAACTATGCTCACTCCGCTGCCGATAAACACGTTGTCTCCTATCGTAACGGGCGCGCAATCCAGCACCGTCAGGTTAAAGTTGGCGTAGCAATTTTTGCCGAAGCGTATGTTGTCGCCGTAGTCAAAGTAGATCGGACCCTGCAAATATGCGCCGTTGCGGTGCGGCAGCAGCTCCGCAAGAATATCCGCTCGTTCGGGGTCGTCCTCGTCAAGTACGCTGTACGCGTTGCACAGCTTGTGCGCATAAGTGCGCCGTTTTGCAAGTTCTTCATCTGCGGGGTCGTAGATCATTCCCGCAAGCATTTTTTCTTTCTCGGTCATATTTACCCTCCGAAGAAATTATATCAAAAAAGCTTTTGCGTAGCAACCGAAACGGGTATGAATGTGCGACGTTTTGTATCCGTTTTTTGCACAGAATTTGTCTCGGTTAGTTTGCGACAGCGTATGGCGACCATACGAACATCTTTGAAGTAGTGCGCAAAAAAATGCGGTACGTAACCGGCTTTTATCGCCGCGTTGCGTAAAGTCGAACGGCAACACGGCTTGGCGGTTTCTCGAAAAAAATCCCGCCTCGACGGTGGGATTTGTCATATAAAGTTATTTCTTTTGCGGTTCGAGCTTTTCAAGTCCGCCCATATATTTGCGCAGCGCTTGCGGTATTGTCACGGAGCCGTCCGCCTGTTGATTTTGCTCCAACAAAGCGGGGAACACGCGGCTGGTGGCGAGACCGCTGGCGTTAAGGGTGTGTACGTAGTCGAGTTTTTTGTCGCTTTCTCTGCGGTAGCGAATGTTGCCGCGGCGCGCTTGGTAGTCGCGCGCATTGGACGCGGAGCTTACTTCCTTGTATATATCCATCGACGGAATGTATATTTCGATGTCGTAGGTGCGCGCCATGCTGTCGGAGCAGTCTCCCGCAGCCAGCTTGCTAAGTTGATAGTGCAGTCCGAGTCCTTCCACAAGTCCGCAAGCCATATCCACCAATTCGGTAAACGCCTCGTCCGATTTGTCCGGCGCGGTGTATTGGAAAAGCTCCACTTTGTTGAATTGATGTCCGCGTATCATTCCGCGTTCCTCTGCGCGGTAGCTGCCCGCCTCTCTGCGGAAGCACGCCGAGTAGCCGAAGAACTTTTTGGGCAGTTCGCTTTCGGGCAGTATCTCGTCGCGATACAGATTGACAAGCGCCGTTTCCGCCGTGGGAAGCATAAATTTACGCCCCTCGCCGTTGGCGATCTGGTACACGTCGTCCTCGAATTTGGGAAACTGTCCCGCCGTCACGCCGCACTCATAGCTGAGCATATAGGGCGGCAGCATAAACGTAAAGCCCTTTTTCAGATGGCTGTCGATAAAGTAGTTGAGCAACGCCCACTCCAACTGCGCGCCCAAGCCTGTGTAGATCCAGCTGCCGTTGCCCGCAAGCTTTACGCCGCGCTCGTAGTCTATCAAGCCCAGATCCTTGCACAGATCCACATGGTTTTTGAAGGGAAAGTCAAATTTGGGCTTTGTGCCGTAGGTTTTTATCGGTTTGTTGTTCTCTTTGCCGCCCGCAAGCAGATCTTCGTCGGGCAGATTGGGCAAACGCAGCAAAAAATCGCGTATTTGCGCGTTCACTTCGTCCAGCTGTTTGTCCTGTTCGGCGATCTTGTCGCCGAGAGCTTTCATCTCGGCAATGGTTGCGGATACGTCCACTCCTTGCTTTTTGAGCATGGGTATCTCTGCCGACGCCTTGTTGCGCTGCGCTTTCATCGCCTCGGTTTGAGCTATCAACGCCTTGCGCTGTTCGTCAAGTTTGAGAAACGGGGCAAAGTCTATATCCTTGCCGCGTTTGAGATAGCGGGCGCGTACCGCCTCGGCGTCTTGTCTTATCAAATTTACATCGATCATTGTATCGTACCTCTTTGTTGAGATATGGCTTGCTGTGCAAGCCGTCCACAGCATATTTTAGCACACATATATGATATTTGCAATTATTTGATGCAAAAGTTGATTTTCTTTGCGTTGTTTCGGCGGTTTTTTTGCGTTTGAGGGCATTTCTTTGCGCCGAGTATTGTCACAAACGCCGTTGTATGGTATACTGAACAAGCAGAGTTTTATTCGGAGGTGCCGCATGGAAGCCCAACAAACAGCGTCGTCAGCGCTTACGACCCGCGAGACGGTAAGCCCATATCTCAGCCGAAAATTGAGCGTATTGTCCTTTGCGGCTATGGTATGCGTGGTGTTTATTCACGCCTACAACTACACCGACAGCTTTTTGCAGCCTACCACAATGATAAGCGAAGGAACGCATATCGGCGCGATGGTGCAATTTTTGATAAGCAACGCGCTGGCTCGTTTTGCCACGCCGCTGTTTTTTGCCATATCGGGCTATTTGTTTTTTGTCGCGTTTCGCAAGCTTACCTTCAAGGGCTATCTGGTCAAGCTGGGCAAGAGGGCGCGCACGTTGCTTGTGCCCTACATCTTTTGGGTAGGAGTCTGGACGGGGATAGCCGCGCTTATCGTTTGGGGCGCGGGCGATTACTTTTCCATACTCAGCGAAAAGACGGGCGGTCTGTTCGGCGGCAAGTGGTGGCAATTTTTCACAAACCCCGTGCCCTTCCAGGCTTGGTACATTTTGGATCTTTTCAAGCTGGTGTTGGTTTCGCCGATAGTGTACGTCGCCGTGCGCTATCTCAGGTGGGGCGCGCCTTTGCTTGCGGCTGTTCCGTGGGCGATAGATTTTTCCATACTCTATTTCGTCAATTGCGACGGCTTGCTGTTTTTTACTTTGGGAGCCTATTTTGCCGTGCGTAATATAAACTTCCTCGGCAAGGAGGGATCCGTCAAGCGCGGCGTGTTGAGCTACGTTATCCCGTCGGCGTGGGCGGCGCTTTGCATTACGTATACCGTGCTGTCGGCTGTGGGACGAAGCATAAATCTGCATTGGGTGGTGCTTATGACGCTGTACAAGCTGTGCGCGCCGTTGGGCGTTTGCTCGGTGTATCTGCTTTACGACATGCTTTCCGACAAGGTCAAAGACAGCCGTTTCCTTTCCGTCGTTACATCGGGCACGTTTTTCGTGTATATTTTGCACGAGCCGTTGCAGCATATGGCGTTTCAGACCGTGCTGAAATACACTCAGGCGGATTGGGCGCATATGTTGTGCTATTTTTTGCTGCCGCCTATTCTCATCGCTGCGGCGGTGGGGCTGTCCGTCGGCGTTCGCAAGCTCAGCCCCAAGCTGCACGCATTTTTGACGGGCGGAAGATGACGCGACGGGCAAAGCCTTTTAACGCGGCGTCGCTCGCAAAATGCGCAGCAAAGACCGCTTTTATATGCGAATATGCGCATTTGCGCGCCCGTGCATATTGCGCTAAGCAGCAGCAAACAAACAAATGACTCTTTGTTATCAGTTGGAAATTTTTACCTTGGTCGCAGCACGCCAAATAAAGTTGTATTGTGCGACCGAATATTGCTATTAAACAACAAAATCGTTTTTATTTCGATTTCGACCTTGGACAAAAAAAAGACAGACCTCCCAAACGGAGATCTGTCTTTTTTCGGTATATTACAGCGGTTTTTCCGAGTCCGTCAACCCCAAAAAGTAGTCCGCGGACACGCCGAATGCTTGCGCCATGCGTTTGAGCATGTCGTAGCCGGGTTTGGCTTTGCCCTTCAACCATTCGCTCACCTGACTTTGATGAATATTCAATTCCAATGCAAATGCGGTTTGAGTCAGGTTGTGGCGCAACAAAAATTCTTGCAAAATATCTTCGAATTTCGTGTCCATAGTGAAATTATATAGAATTTTCTATGCGCCCGCCCTTTTTATAGAAAATTTTGTGAGTATTTTGTATCTATATTATGCATAGAAAATTATATAATTATGCTTGACGTATAGAAAATTCTATGATAGTATATCAACGCAAAATGGGGTACTGTTTCGACAGAAGCGTTGTCGAGGAAAAGCTATCGACATTTTGACTGAATTCGGGAGGAAAAATTATGGAAAAACATCAATTGATTTGCGGCAAAGAATATGGCACAAGAGCGAAAGAAATATATTTGGATTGCTGTCGCGATTTCGGATGGGATGCTGCTCAATCGAGCAGATTTGCACAGCAACAGTCGCTGTACGGCTATCGCGCCGACGGCAGCAGAACAAAAGACGTGTGGTTTGTATGTCGCAACAATTTGTGTTCCGACAAATTTGTCGCGGGATCGGACGGCGAAATGCATCATCGTAACTTTGTGTACACGGACGAAATGGGCAGAATAGTGCAAATTGACGAATATCAGCCGAACGAGCCTTATCCGGAGCTTGTATTTCCATTGCGCGATCGTATCACATTTGTAAAAAATAAAAAAGGTAAATATGTTTTTGCCGGAACGTTTCGTTGCGCCCAACCCGCTTCGCGCAAAGCGTCCAGAATTTTTGTAAAAATCGGCGACAATTACACGGGAAGATAATTTACCCGATATGTTTTTACGTTAATACACATGAAAGAAGTCGGAATACAGCAATATACGTTTTACGAATACGAAAACGAGAAAATATATGACAGGTTTTGGAAATGCTTTACGATATGCAAAGTATCGTATTGGCTATCGTTTGTATATTTACCGGGTTTATTGTTCGGAATTATTACTTTCATTCGTGATTTAATAATACATCAAGGTTTTGCCACTATTCTTGGAGATATAATAGGTCTTATTTTAGTAACAATGGGATTTATCAGTTCGTATCATTGTTTCAAATCCAGCGAATGGGGGTGCAAAAGACCGGAGGATTTTACGGAAAAAGAAATAACTAAGTTGAATCCCATGAAAGGTTTGGGATTACATCTGTTCGTTGATTACGATATGTATGAAGGACGATTCAGCAAACGTAAAATTATCTTCGATTTTTGTTGGAGAGAGATTATACACACGCCGTTTACGATCATGTGTATTGTCGCTCTTGTGTTTTTTCCCTTAATGACCTTCAATGGCTCGTTTGATGTGGAAGATCACGAAGATTTGTTTGCTTTGGTTGCGGCAGTAGAAATAGTTTATCTGTTGATAATCATTGCATCGCGAATTCTCATTTGGATAGGTGTAGGCATGTTCGTCAAAAATTGTGATCTTATGGAAGCCGAGTGGAAAAATGATCCGCCCGAAAGGATCAAAATGTTAAGACAGAAGCAAGCGCAGGAAAAACGTCTGCAAGAAGAACGCTTAGCCGCCGAACGCGCTGCCCAAGAGATCGTAGACAAAAAGCAAAAAACAAAAAATTTGTTGGAGCAATGCGGAATGAAATTCTTTCTCAAATACTACAAAATGATCTCCGCCTTGCCGCTAAGGGACGTGGCTGTGGAGGAAGAATTTTCTCCCGAAGAAAAAAACGAACGGTTGCAAGCGGCGAAAAAGTTGATAGACGAGGATCTGTCGGTATATGCGGCGCAGTACATTTTAGACAATTTTTCGGAGTATATGCTCTATCGGGAAAAAAGCATTGCGGAAGAAATAATAGCAAAAAAATAGATAGTTCATCATTTTGCTCGGTCGTTTCGGTGGGGCATAGCGGCGACTTCGTTCGGACAAGCTTCGTTCGGGGTCGTTTTTTGTTTCGTTTGGCGGGCGTAAAGCAGCGCTATATGTCCCGAAAAAATATTGCGTAATATCCGCTTGTTACATCGGCGTTTTTGTGATAGAATAATAAAAGAAAATTTGCTTTCGGCTGTCTCGCGAAATGCGCGGCAAGCCAAAAAAACGAGGTAACGCTATGCAACTGCGAGTTTACAACACGCTCACGCGCCAAAAGGAAGATTTTGTGCCTATCAAACCCGGTCAGGCGGGCATTTACACCTGCGGACCGACGGTATACAAGTATGCCACTATCGGAAATATGCGCGCGTATATTTTTATGGACGAGCTTAGACGCGTGTTGGAGTACGACGGCTTCAAGGTAAAGCAGGTGATGAACATCACCGACGTGGGGCATCTGGTTTCCGACGCCGACGACGGCGAGGACAAGATGGAAAAGTCCGCGCACGAGACGGGCAAAACGCCGTTGGAAATTGCCGCCTTTTACACGGAGCAGTTCTTCAAGGATATGGACGCTCTCAACATCAAACGTCCCACGGTGTGTCCCAAGGCCACGGAAAACATACCCGAAATGATAGCGATAGTTCAGGCGCTTCTCGACAAAGGCTACGCCTACGAGACTGAGGACGGCATATATTTTTCGGTGGAAAAGTTTCCCGACTACGGCAAGCTGTCCGGCGTCAATCTGGAAGAGCAGCGTCACGGCGCGCGCGTGGAGGTAAACGACTTCAAGCGGCACCCAATCGACTTTGCGCTGTGGAAGAAAGCTCAGCCCAATCACCTGCAACAGTGGGACAGCCCTTGGGGGCGCGGTTTTCCCGGTTGGCACATAGAGTGTACCGCAATGAGCAAAAAGTACCTCGGCGAGGTGTTCGATATTCACACGGGCGGTGTGGATCACATTCCCATCCATCACGAAAACGAAATAGCGCAAGCCGAGTGTTGGTTGGGGCACAAAGCCGTCAACTATTGGATGCACAACGAGTTTATGCTCATCGACGGCGGCAAAATGAGCAAGTCTCTCGGCAATACCTACACGGTGGACGACATCGTTGCGCGCGGATACAAGCCCGTTGAGTTTCGCTACTTTTGTCTCAACGTGCAATACCGTCAAAAGATCAATTTCACTTGGGAGGCGCTTGCGTCCTCCAAAACCGCTTACGACAAGCTGTGCGCGCTGCTTTGGGCGCACAAATGCAGCGACGCCCCCGCCGATCCCGCCGCGCTCGCCGCGTTTAAGGAGAGGTTCGAGTTTGCCGTCAACGACGATCTCAACGTACCCCTTGCGCTCGGAGTGCTGTGGTCGCTTGTAAAGCTGCCCAAGTCGGCGGACGTGTACAAGCTTGCGCTCTGTTTCGACAAGGTGTTTGCGTTGGATCTGGACAAGGTGACCGCCCCCAAAGAGGAAAATATAGACGTTCCCGATGAAGTCAAGGCGCTTGCGGACGCGCGTTTTGCCGCCCGTAAGGCGAAAAATTGGGCGGAAAGCGACCGCTTGCGCGAGCAGTTGGCTGCTCTCGGTTTTGCCGTCAAGGATACCGCCGACGGTTACGAGTTGAGCAAAAAATAAAGCCGAAAAAGTTATCAACTTTATTCCCCTTGCATAGTGTAGTGCAAGGGGTTTTTTATGGCGGAAAAATCAATGCAGCAATATCTTGCTTTCGACAACAACGTGCTTACGATCAAAGGTATCAAACGTGTGGTGGAGATCGGCGAACGCCAAGCGACGTTCGAGTTGGACGGCGAAACGCTCACCGTCAAGGGCGCGGGGCTCAACGTCGTAAAGCTGGACAGAGAGCAGGGCGTAGTGCTGCTCGAAGTAAAAACGCTTGCTTCTCTCGCGTGGCGCAAGGGCGCGCTTTCGTTAAAGGGGCTGTTCCGTTGACATTGGGCGTAGGCGTCGAGCAGCTGTACGTTTTTGCCGTGTTTTGGGCACTTGGGGTAGGTTTTTCGCTGTTTTTTCTGTTTTTCGACGGACTGTTGAGGACGCGTTTTGCAGCCGCGCTGTTTGACGGGCTGTTCGGTGCGTTTGCCGTTTGGATCGTTTTTTGCGTCAATCTCGCGTTCAACAACGGTGAGGTTCGCGTCTTTCTTTTTGCCGCGCTGGCGTTGGGCTGCGCGACGACGTATTTTACATGCAAAACTACGCTTGACAAACTTTCGGCAATGTTGTATACTTGGCTTACAAAAGGTTTGGCGGAACAAAATGAGCAGAATTTTTTACAAAAAATCCACATCGATAGCTTTCGTAGCGGCAATGCTGATATTGGTATTGCTGGTGTGCATGCTGCTGGTGACGCTGATGCAGATGAATTCGCTCAAACAACGGGCGGAAAAGCTGAACGAAATGATCGAGGCAGTGCGAAAAGAGGAGATGGACCTGCAAGAGCTCATCGACTATCTCAAAACGGACGATTACGTAAGAGAATGGGCGGAGGATCACAATCGCATAAGCGGCGATGATATCACTTGGCTCAACGAGAACATCCCCAAAAATTAAGTTTAGCAATCGGTCTCTCGCGGTTGTCGTGAGAGACTTTTTGTTTGCGGCAGTCGGCGCGCATTGCCGCAAAATACGATCGATACCACAATGTCAAAAAAACATCCGAAACTTGCAAGTAAATTTATGATGGGCGCGGCGATAGCCTTTTACGGCAAGCCGACCTTTGCAAAAAAAGCCAAGCTCAGCGGCGGCGAGGCGTTCAAATACCTCAAACCGCCCTATATCGTGGTGGCAAACCACGCAAGCTTTGCCGACGTGGGCGGACTTATAATGTCTATGTATCCCACGTGCGCAAGCTTTGTTATTTCCGTCACGCAGATGATGCAGTGGCCCTCCGGGATCAAGTATATGGGTATGCTGCCCAAAAAGCAGTTTACCGTGGATACATCGCTTGTTCGCGACATCAAATACGTGCTCGGCAAGGGCAGACCCGTCGTCATTTATCCGGAGGCGAAGCTGTCGGTGGTGGGTACGCCCAATATCATCAAGCCCGCAGTCGCCAAGCTGGTCAAGCTTTTGAAAGTGCCTCTCGTCACGGTACGTTTCAACGGCAACTATTTGTACAGCCCACGTTGGACGAAACTAACCCGCAAGGTACCCGTAAGAATGGACGTAAAGCTTGCCGTATCGCCTGAGGAGGTGGATACTATCACCGCCGCCGAGATACACAACAGAATCGTCTCCGATCTTGCTTACGACGACTACGCCTACCAAAAGGAAAACGGTATCGAAATCGACGATCCCCATTTGGTGGAGGGCTTGGAGGGCATATTGTACAAGTGTCCCGAATGCGGCGAGGAATTTGCAATGACCGCTCACGGCAACGAGCTTAGATGCGGCAAATGCGGCATGACCGTGCGCCAAAACAAGCTCGGAGAGCTGGAAGGCGGCAAATTCGACAAGGTGACCGATTGGTACGATTGGCAGGCAAAGTGCGTGGCGGAGGAAGTATCAACGGCAGATTACCGTTTCGAGGGGCAGTTCCGCGCGGAAAAGCTTGTGAAAAAAAAGTATATAGATATGGGCGCGGCGACGCTGACGCACGACGGGCAAGGCATAACGGCAACGTTTGCGGGCGAATCAATTCACTACAATGCAGGCGCGTTTTACACATTGTCTTTCAACAACGATTACGTTTATCTGCCGACGGCGGACGCGGTGTACCGTTTCAGACGGCTTGCCAATGTCGGTTGCACCACGAAACTCAACCTTGCGGTGGAGCAACAAACGCTGCTTATCGAGCGATCCAAATAAATTTACACGATTGACGGATTTTTCGGCTCTTTGTCAAATGTTGGGGTGCATATAGTAAGAAGCAATGCTAAACTTGTTTCTTTTGCACCCCAACATTTGTCAATTGAGCCTACCGACCAAACGTGCGTCGGTCGATTGCTTGCTGCTGCGCAAACGCTTGCGCAATCGACACGATGTGCGCAAAAAGCGCCGCCGCAGTCGGACTTGTGGGTTGCGCGTGAACGCACGCGCGGTCGGATAGACTTTCGCCGGGGAGTCGCATACCCCGGCATCCCCCGCAAGGACGCGAAGGTTCGGTACACGCCCGAACTTCGCGGAGTTTGATTGAAAACTATCCGTTTGACATCGTCGTCGTATTTGGTTACATTCCGACATTTATTATAGAACGGATTTTTCCGTCAATTTTTTTATTATTTTTGTCAAAAACAGTTTACATTTCCGGGGAATAATGGTAAAGTATTTGCGCTAATATACAAGTGTTTATTTGTCGGATAATTTTTGCGGCAATAGGGCACAATAATTTTACTCAAAGGTGGCTGAATGGGAAAGTATAAAAAATGTCCGCGTTGCGAACTTAATTATATTTTGCAGGATGAAGATATGTGCGACGTTTGCAAGTCCGAATTGGGTCTGGACAGTAAGATCGTGCTGTTGGACGACATAATAGACGATGACGAGCCGCTCAAACTTTGCCCCGTTTGCAAAACCTCCTATATAGGAATGGACGAGGAAATGTGCGAAAACTGCCTTGCCAATTACAAACGCAGCGAGGACTCCGATATGGACGACGACAATGACGATTGGCGCACCTATCTCGACGACGAGGACACCAAGGACGCGGGCGAGGAGGACATCATTCCCCTTGAAGAATTGGAAAACGACGAAGATTTCGGCGACGAAGAAGAATTCGAGGACGAGGAAAACGTGGAGACGGAATTGGAGGACTATCCCGACGATCTCAACGACGACTACGACGTAGACTACGAGGACGACGACTCGGATGACGTCGACGATGAGGACGAAGAGGACGACTAAGTCGCTCGCATGTCCCCTGCAAAAAGGCTTCACTGCGAACGCCGCACAATTTAGTGGTGACAAAATCCACTTTGTGCGGCGTTCTTCGTTGCAGATTGTTTTGCACCGAACACCCTCGCTCCGTCGTCGCAGCACGCCCTTGACATCACCGCCCGCGCGAACAGCGCGGGCGGTATCACTGTCGGGCGGCTGCTCCTCTCCCCATCAAGTCTCCTTTGTCGACTTGACGGGGACCCCGTATTTGCCTCCGTCCCAACGCCTCGTCAATCCGCCCCTATTTGCGGAGACACAGTTTTTTACAGTGATAAAAGGCTCCTCTTGATGAGCAAGTGGGCATAGCGCGAAAAATCAATCACCACAGTGTGGTGTTGACCGCCGCCACGGCGAGCAACAGTTTGACGAAAAGTTGCTCGCTTTTCATATTTTGTCACCCGACTTGAAGTTTTGTGCGGCGTTCTTCGTTGCAGAACATTTTGCGCAAAACATAAGGCTTTTTTATTGTCAACCGGCTTCGAAAAAGTATTTTTTTCCATTATTTTGTCCACAATAGTGTAAAAATTGCGGCAAAAGGTGAATTGGTGAAAAAAAGGTTAAATTTAGATGACGCAAAGGCTTTGGTGCAACAGTTGTTGGGGCAAAGCGTCGCCGTAAAGCTCAATCGCGGGCGCAACAAAATAAAAAACTACACGGGTGTGCTTAGCGAAGCCCATTCCAACGTGTTTGTTATCAAGCTTGCGGACGATATATTCGACCGTATCAGTTGCAGTTATATCGATCTTGTATGCGGCGAGCTGGTAATAAAGCCGCAGCCGTGACTACGCTCGGCGCGCAAATACAAAAAGGCGTTTTCGAGCGAAACAAACAAAATTTTACGTAAATAAAGCGACGAAGTTGTTTTCGTTGCTTTTTTTGTTGGTCTAACCTAACCCTTAACCCCGTATATTACAATGAAATCAAACAAAATTTTTTGCGTGGGGGTAACAGAGTCAATGCAATTTTCCAACCTAACCTGTCTGAGTCGCCGTTTTATAGGCAAGCTTCAAACGGCGGAAAGCGTGCGTATTTCCGTCAAAACGGATATAAACGAAGTGCTGTCCGTCGGCGTGGACAGCGTAGTCAATTCCTACGAGGCGAGCCGCGGCGAAGTATCGTTTTACGGCAAGACCAACGTAAAATTGCTCTATTCCGACGGCACGACGGTGTCGGGACAAAGCTACAATGCCGATTTTACCGCTACAATGCAATCGGACGCGTTGGATACAAACAGCAAGCTTACCTTTGACGTAATTACCGTCGACACCAAGGTGGATACAAGCGCAAACACGGCAACTCTTACCATTTTGTTGGAGGTGTCGGCGTACGCTTATGTCGCCGAGAGCGTGCCCTGTCTTGACAGCTCGGACGACGTGTTTTGCAAAACGGAAAGCATAGAATATCTGCAATCGGCGGAAATTTACCAACTGCCTCTTGCGGTGGACGAGGAGCTGAACGCCGCGCGCAATATCACCACGGTATTGCTTGCCGAAAGCAAGCTGTGCGCAACCGAGTACACATTGAAAGAGGGCGTACTGCACCTTTCGGGAGACGCAACGGTGCGCTTTACTTACGTATCCGACGGCGTTATCGTCACCGAGACGCTGCCTTTCAAGTTCGACAGAGAATCGGACGCGACGGGCATCGACCCCGACAGTCAGCTGCGCCTGAACATATTCGTAAAAAACACCAAGATACGTCTCAACATCACGGAAGAGGAACCCAACACGGCGTTTTCCGTCGAGATAGCGGCTATCGTCAGGGTAGAGGCGACCAAGATAGGCTCCTGCGACGTCGTTGCCGACGCATACGGTGCCGATTGCGACTATGTTTTCGAGCGCAAAAGCGTCGTCACCACGGTGCCCTGCGGCAGTACCGTAGAACGCAAGCGTATCGCTTCGAGCTTGCCTCTCGAATCGGGCAAAACTCCGCTTGCGGCGATAAACGCCACGGCGACGGTAACGCAATGCACGTCCTTCGAGCGGCGCGCGGAGATAAAGGGCGTGGTGCAGGCGACGGCGTTGTACGTAACCGACGCGGGCACGACGAGCGAACAGATAGAGCTGCCCTTTGTCGAAACGGTAAACGTAGATTATCTGATGCCCGCATGTCGCAGTTATGCCACGGCGGCAGTGTTAGATATTACTTTGAGGGACGCGGGCAATTTGCAGGCGGAGGCGGAGCTTTGCTTCACGGTGGAGAGCGAGCGGGACGTGATATGCCCCGTGATCGTTGCCGCCGACGAACAGCCCTTCGACAAGTCGGCGTTGCCCGCAATAGAGGTCTGTCTCGCGCACAAGGGCGAAACGCTGTGGCAGTTGTGCAAAAGCTTGCATATGTCCGAGGAGGACGTTCTCGCCACCAATCCCGAAATAACCAATCCCTTGGAAGCGGACGCGCGAATAGTGATCTTCAACAAAATATAGCGTTTTTCGAAAAACGCAAAAGCGCAAGCGTCGGGTGTTGAAATCTCGGCGCTTTTGTGCTACAATGTAAACGTGAAAGTTCGTGTTTATGCAAAATTGAATTTGTTTTTGGCGGTAGGCGAACGGCAGGGCGAATTTCACCCGATAGACAGCGTCGTGACGTCGGTAAACGTGTACGACGAGGTGACGGTCGTCCGCGCCGACGAAATTTCCGTGCGCTGCGACGGCGCTATCCCCCTCGAAAGCAATTCCGCCTATCGTGCCGCAGTAGCCTTTCGTCAAGCGTTCAACACGCCCGCGGCGGCTATTTCCGTACTTAAAGGTATTCCCGTCGGCGCGGGAATGGGCGGTTCGTCCGCCGACGCGGCGGCTGTCGTGTACTGTATGTGCAAGCTTTTCGGCGTGGACGTAAATTCGCCCCAAGTACACGAGTTGTGCGCGTCGTTGGGCAGCGACGTAAACTTTATGTTGCGCGGCGGGTTTGCCCGTATGCGCGGCAAGGGGGACGACGTTGTCTTTTCCAAGCTGTGCAAACCGATGTATTTTGCGTTGACATGCTTTGACAAGCAACTTTTTGCGGCGGATATATACAACGCTTTCGACCGTTTTAGCGGTGACTCGCAACGGCAGTTTGCGGACGCGTCGCCGCTGTACGCGCTTCTTGCCGACGCTAACCGTCACAACGTGTTGAGCGACGCGTTGCTTCAAAGCCTTTGCGGTAACGATTTGCAATCGGTCGCGCAACAATTTGACCGCTACGCCGAGCAATACGCGCAATTTGTGCAAAGCGCGGGATACAAGTGTACTTTGACGGGTAGCGGCAGCGCATATTTTATCCCCTTTGAACGGCAAGAGCATGCGGAGCTTGCCGTCAAGCTGCTAAACGACAACGGTTTTGTTTCGCGCGTGTGCCGATCGGTCCCTTGCGGCATTGAGGAACGGGACGAATGACATATTCGACAATTTTATTTCAAAGCCGTGCAAAAAAGCGCGGCTTTTCGTTTTGCTTCACCCTAAAAGCGTCAACAACAGTAGCGTAAATTTCCTTTGAGAGGTGCGTTATGAAAAAAATCGTCGTGTGCGTTGTCGCTTTGATAGCGCTTGTCGCCGTGATCGCCGCCGTTCCCGACGGCAGCAACACCGAGTTTTTGCGTATACATATCCGCGCCGACAGCAATGACACTGCCGACCAAAACGTCAAATATGCCGTCAAATCCGCCGTTGTGGAGTATCTGACGCCTTATATCGCCAACGCGCGCAGCAAAAACGACGCGATGAACGCCGTAAAAAAAGCTCTCGACGGCGTCGAAAGCGTGTGCGACCGCGTGCTTGCGGAAAACGGCTTCCGTTACAAGTCCTCCGCCAAGCTGTGCCGCGAGAGATTTCCCGACCGAACATACGGCGAGCTGACCTTGGAACAGGGCGTTTACGACGCTCTCGTCATCGAGTTGGGCAGCGGCGAAGGCAACAATTGGTGGTGCGTGGTGTATCCGCCGCTGTGTTTTGTGGGCGGCGAGTCCAACGGAACAAATCAGATCGTTTACAAGTCCAAGTTGATGGAGATCATCGAACGGTGGAAAGCCTCGCACAACAAATAGTGCGGCTTGCCGAGTCATCTTGCAAACGTATATCGGCTCAAAACGCTTTCGAATTTGTTTTCGAGGGCGTTTTTTTCGCAAGTCGAAAAGTAATTTTGCAATATTCTTTATTTTTGCGCACGGCTGTGTTATAATATTTTCCGACAAAAGCTGCTCGTTTGGGGCGGGAGGACGTATGAAGAAAAAGTTTTCGTTTACGGCTGTTTTGTTGGGATCCGCCGCAGTAGTTGCATGCGGCGTGATACTGCTTGTGTTGTTCAGTGAAATATTCAGCTCTGTCACGGGGCGGTCGTTGCCTTGGTGGGCGTATATAGTTGCGGCGTTGATATGCGCGCTCATAGGGTATCTGGTATTTCTTTTGATACAGATACGCGGTCAGCGGTTCGACCGTATGCTCGCGCGGGAAGGATTTCACACGGACAAACGGTACGAGGCGAACGGGCAGACGTTGTGCATCGACTTCGAGGGCAAGCGCGTCGCCGACACCTATTTGTCCACCAAGCCCTTTATCCGATTCGACGAGATCGTCGGTTATCGCGTGGAAAGCTATCAGACGGGCAGCAAGATCATCTTGCCCGACGACAAGCGTTTTCTCGACATTGTGCTTACCGTAACAAGGCAAGACCCGTCGCCCGATCATCCCTACCTTTATCTTGCCATGTTCGAAATAAAAGTTGCGGCGGAGGATGTGCCCGAAACGCCTGACGTCGACGAAGAATTAGTGACCAAGTATTCCGAGTTGAAGCCGCTTTATGACCTCAAACAGGATGTGCTCAGGATTTTGGAGATAAACAAATCCGATTCGGCGACGGCTGCGAAGTGATTTATGAATAAGAATTTCAAGCGTTTTTGTCTGATAGCAGTTGCAGGGCTTGCTGTATCGGAGATCATACTTACCGTTGTGCATTTTGTACTTCGCTCTGACGGCGAAGGCTTGCCTTGGTGGACGTTTGTTTTACTTGCGGCGCTTTACATTACTTTTACGGTTGTGGGCGTATGCTTGTATTTCAGGTTGAAGGCTGCGTCCGAGGACAATTTCGAGCACAAATTATATGCGGCAAATTTCGACATACAACGTAGGTACCGACTTAGCAATTATACGGCGACATTTGATGTCTGCATCGACTTTGACAGCAAGCGCTTTGCCTGCAATTTATTGTACAAGGATATCATTCCTTTTTCACGTATCGCCAACTGTCGCATGGAGCTAAGCAGTTACATTGGGCACCGTACTATGCTGTCCGTCGTGATGTCGTTGCGCGGTCAAGGTGAGACGGGGGAAATAGAGATATTTGACAATATAACGCTTTTTCAAACGGTGTTGCCTGCGGAGATCGATGAAGTATCTGACGATTTGCCAAACCGTTTTCCCGAATTGCAGGTTGCCTTCGATTTACAGCACGATATGGATCGTATCTATGACATCAACGTGAAAGACGGCTTCAACTCCGTGATAGTTGAGCAACTCACCGACGCCGATTGGGAGGAACCGGATGATTTCAACGAACAGCACTATTCCAAGCCTCCGCATGGCGACGCACATTGGTAAACCACAAAATATAATAAACATTGCAAAAACACTGTATTTACCAACGAACCCACGGTTAAACCGTGGGTTTTTGCATTTAGGTGAATTATACTTTCAAGTGCAACACCCGAAGAAAAAAAAAGAAGTTCATATAAATCTCTGGTATAATGGTAGTTG
>CANQCN010000025.1 GCA_947589685.1 uncultured Clostridia bacterium | reverse complement strand
CCACAGGGAGAGGGATCAAACCGATTCAATTATATGTTGGAGAAATTACCTACACCCCAACATTTGACATAGAGCCTTTTTTTATCAAATGTTTTTACAATTTCGGTTTAATAAACAACGCGTCGCAAACAAATGCGGCGATCTGGTCAAGCCGACGGTTTTCGGTCCGACTTGCGATAGCAACGAATAAGTGTGACGTCAAAGCGCCCGCCTCATTCGGCGGCTGTACGTCTGCGGTTGTGCCTTACCAAGCGGAACACCGTCATAAACGTGCCGATGATGATGTAGCTGTAATAACTCAAAAAACGCCAACTGAACACCGTCCAGAACAGCGCGCCGCTGCTCAACGTCGTCAACGCAAACATAAAGGCGCTTTCCACCGCGCCGCTGTTGCCGGGGGTGGGGATGATCATCGCGCTCATCTGGGCGTAGACGTTCAGGGTCATTATTTCAAGCATCAATTCCCAGCTCGGCAAAACGGACGGTCCGCCCAGCGCCACCACGACAAAGTAGGGCAGCATCATCGAAATAAAAGGCTCCGCGCAGCAAAGCGCGGCAAGTATCAGCGAGTAAAACGGACGTTTCACCATTGAGACGAACGCCGCCACAAAGTCGTTTACCGCCTTTTTGCCGCGTTCCATACGCCCGTCAATATCCTTTACTATGTGCAGCTTGTAGCCTATTTTCAACACCCAGCGCGTTATCGCCCAGGTCATTTTGGGAAATATCGCGCAGCTAAGTATCATCAGCGGCAAAGCGCAGTTGAAAGCAAAGCCTATCCAGCCGCCCACCGTAAGCAGATTGCGTTGAGTAATATCCGTCACCCGAACCGTCAGCACGTCTCTTTTCAACAGCATAAGCAGCAAGCATATCGTCAGCCACATCGTCATGTTGAAAGCAAATTTGATAAATATTATCGCCGAGCTTTCGCCGCCGCCGATACCTTTTTTGTGCAGGTGAAATATCTGCATCGGTTGACCGCCGCTGCTGAACGGCGTTATGTTGTCGTAGTACTTGCCCAACAGGCTCACGCTCAGCGCCGTGCCGAAGCCCGCTTTGACGCGCGTCGCGCGCATTATCACAAGGTATTTCAGGCTGTCGAGAATGATCATCGCAAACAGCGCGCACAGCGCCAGCAGCAGATACTTTACGTTTAGTTGACTGAACACCTCCGCAAAGCTCTTTTGGTTGCCCAGGTCGTTGCTGCTTGCAAAACTGTACATAAGGTACACGCTCAACGCGATGGATATGACGAAAAACATATTTCCCCACAATCGCGACATCTTGCGCGGAGGAAGCTCCTCGCCGTTGAGTTTTGCGTGCTTGCGTTTGTCGTTGTCGCAGATTATGTAAAGTATTATCACAAACTCCGCCACGATCACGGCGATCAGCAGCCAAAAAATATCGGGGATCGATTGGGTAAGCAGCAGCGTGATCATAGCCCGCACCCCTCGTCGCCGTCGATTATTCCGTTGTCAGCGTAATTTTTGCTCATATTTCTATCGCCGTTTTTCCTGTGTCGTTGTCGACAGGCAAGCGGTTTAATGCCGCTTTCGCCCGTTGAGAGTATATCCAAAACAGTATAGCATATTTCCGCCGTCATTGCAATATTTTTTCAAGCGCCGCCAACGTGTTTTTGCGCGCGCAGAGTTTTTCGGCTTGCCTTTGCGGCGCGGCAAGTCCGCCTTCGGGCGGCACAAATGACAAAATCATATCATTTTTCGGTTGGGAGTATAAATTTGAAAAATTTTTTCAAAAATTTTAACAAAAACTCTTGACAAACCCGTATAGTGTGGTATAATGTTAGCAGTCGAACGGAAAGAGTGCTAACAAACAAACCGATAGATTGCCAAAAAAGACATTCCGACCCGACCGAAAATAATAAAAAAAGGAGATATTACTATGAAAAACTATATGACTACTCACAGAAACAACGACCTCTTCGACGAAGCTTTTGACAGCTTTTTCCGTCCTTTCTATATGGACAGCGACAGCACGTTTATGAAGACGGACATCAAGGAGAAAAACAACGACTACGTAATGGAAGTGGAAATGCCCGGTCTGGACAAGAAGGACATCAGTCTCAAATTCGAAAGCGGCTACGTTACCATTTCCGCCAAAAAGACCGAGCGCGAGGAGGACGGCAACTATCTCCGTCGTGAGCGCGCCACAAGCTACTCCCGCAGCTACTATATGGGCGACGTGGACGAAAAGCAGATCAAAGCCAAATACGAAAACGGCATTCTCACCGTCACCGTTCCCAAGCAAAAGCCGGAAGAAACAAAGCATCAGATCCTTATCGACTGACGCGTCACGCAACGTTCGGCTTTGTCGGACGGTCGCGGCGCAGCCGACGTATTCCGATGTGCCGCGCGTAGCGCGACCTGCCGCTTTTGCCAGATTCGATCCTCCATATTTTTACAAAACCCCGTCTCGGCTCCGTGCCGCGCGGGGTTTTTGTCTATCAAGCCGGTTATATTTAGTTCTAATACAAATCGATAACATTACGTTTAATAGCGGATAATCATTGAAATTTTATGTCTTGACACAAATCTCTATTGAGTATATAATAAAGTATACTTAAAGATATGGAGAAAAAAAATGAATTACAGCAATTGTGTAAAGTTATTAAATAATAAATATGAACTAATGAGAATTGCTAGCGCTTATGTGGAAGATTGCAGACGGCTTAGTAATGAGGAATTAAAGGCAAGTCTTTTGAAAACGCAAGGGCAATATACATCTTATGAAAACATTTCTAAAAAACTTGATGAATTGAAATTGCATGCTAATCCAACAGTAAGAACTATTGTTCCAATTTTTCTTCAAAATTATTTGTTGGATGAAGATGATTATACATCAACTTGTAAAGCCACTGAGGAAGCAATTACAAAGTATGAGCAGTCAGTAATAGATTTGTCTAATGATGCTGATTATAAAACTATGCCACGTGATTTTGCTTTGTTCAAATTTATTTTGGATAAAGCATGGGAACATGAAAACAATATTTCCTCGGATGAGAAGAATTTGATTGAACAAATAAGAATATATTTGAACATAACCGAAAAAGATCAAAACATGTTAGAAGCAAAATCCGGACGGTATCCGACAAACGGCAATGGTCTACATAGTCGTTCGGATATTGATGAGGTAAGAAAAATTCTACAACAAAGTGGGATATTGTTTTATATTAAAAATAGTGAGAATGTACCTTGTGATATTATCCCGGAAGAAATTGCTGTTCAATTACGTAAATATTATGGAATTGAAATAAAAAATTATGGTTATGCTCAACTTTTAGAGTACCTTTTCAAAATCAAAAATAAACAATATTTCATTGATTTGATTAACAAGCACAATGTTCAGCAGGGACAATTTAAAATCGAATTGCCCAAGAGCCCTACAATAGATGTGATAAAATCAGCTGTGTTTGATACTATAAAACCTTCTAATCTATTAGGAGGCTATTCACCGAGAGATGGAATGGATGCCACTGAATTGTCTAAATGGTGCGGTAATATTGGACTAACTGTATCTGGGAAAAAACCCGAACTTATTCAACGCCTTTTACAATATTATGATAGTCTTAGGAAGATAGAAATATCCAACGAGGATGAAAGAGCAAAATATTATGAAGTATATCATGAACTTGCTTTTAGGGATCTTGCCTTTTTGAGAAAGAACGATATTATTGATAAAGATTTAAATTGTGAACATTATTTTGAAAAGGCAACGAATTATTTGTTTGAAGTCCTTTTAAAAAACAAACCGTTGCTTTTAACCGGTAATGAACATCCGGACGGTAAACTTTCCTATTTTGATAAGTATGTACTTTGGGACAATAAATCCAAGGAAACGCCTGTCAACTTAAAGGATCATATCGACCAATTCAGTAGGTATATTAGAATATCAGATAAACCTGTGGCGATTTTTCTTGTAATAGCCCCTGCGTTTACGGAAAGCAGTGTCAAAGAGTGCGTTAATTATGCTTTAAGTAATGATACACAAATTTGCTTAATTACAGCAGATGAATTGAAAGAGGTAGCAGAAACGTGGCATAAAACCCATCCCGATGAAAGTTTCAATTTGGGCTATTTCAAACAAAACGGAAGATTTAACAAGACGATAGTTACATATTGACTGTTTCCTTGTTTTGTTTGGTAGAAATGGATCGAAAGTAAAGAAATTGAGTTGAATAACTTTTATATAATTCTCGGTTGTTAGATGCAACATCCGAGAATTTTTTTAGACCAGATTCTAGTTGTAATCAATATATTTTCTCGCTGCTCGGCGGGGCGCAAAATACAAATTGACTTTGTTGTATTTGGTGGTATAATATATATGTGAAAGTTTCTTCAAAAATCATTTTGCCCCTATGGGGTAACGAAGGTCGTATATGAATTCTCTCATCAAAACTTCTGTCAAGCGTCCGGTAACGGTGTGTGTGTTGGTGATAGTATTGATGGCGGTGGGCGTGTTGGCGACATTGGATATGTCCGAAAACCTTTTGCCCGACATCAAGCTGCCCATGCTCGGCATATCGGTGGTGTATCCGGGCGCAAGCGCGCAAAGCGTTGAAAACGGCGTCACCGCCAAGGTGGAAACGGCATTGCAGACGGTGCCGGGCATAAAGGAGCTGGAAACCTCCTCTTACGACAACGTCTCCGTTGCCGTGCTTACCTTCGACTACGGCACGGATATAGACGACAAAATCGCCGTTATCGAGGACGCGTTCGAGTCCGTCGCCTTTCCCGAAGGCTGCGAGGCGCCCGACTACATCAAGATAGATATGAACGGCACCGCCACGGCTACGGTGTCCGTCTACAACGCCACGGGCAATATGGACGCGCTCGCCGCGGACGCGGAGGCGCTGACGGCAAAGCTCGGCGGTATAGAGGGCGTCGGCTCCGTCAACGTGTTGGGCACTCCCGAAAGGCAGATACGTATCACCGCGTTGGACGGGTTGGATATCGCCGCGCTGCTCATTGTGCAGGCGCTTCAAAACGAAAATCTCAACATACCTCTCGGCACGTTGATGCAGGACGGCACCACGGTGTCGATACGCAACGCCACCGACGCGGCAAGCGCTCTCGACGTGATGCGTCTGCCCGTGCAGTTGCCGTTGGGCGCGCAAATCGTCGGCAGACTTGACGGCGCCAAAAAATTGCTGGAAAGCCTCGAAAACCTCACTCTCGCCGAATTTCAAGAGCAGATCGTGGGGCAGCTGTACCGCCTTTATGTGTTGCTGCCCATGTTCGGCACGCAGCTGACGGACGAGGCGCTGTCGGATATGCTGACCGCCCACCCGATGGTGCCCTCCGACGCCAAGGCGCTGCTTACGCCGCAATTTATTCACATTATGCGCTCGGACGGATTTTATGCGCCCGCGGACGACTCCGCGCCTCAGGGTGCGGACAACGTTTCGCCCGATTGCGTTTTGGGCGGGCTGCTCTCCGTCAAAAAGGCGCATGTGGACGCCGACGGCAACGCCGTTTACGCCAACGGAAAGCCCGTCGTCACCAACGACGCGGGCAGACGTACGGTAAACGTCGGCGGCGAGGACTTTTTCGTCAACGGCTACGGACGGCTTGTAAATTCAAACGGAGATCTTGTGGACGACAATGGCTCCGTTTTGCAGCTCACCGCCGACCAAATCGCAGCAAACTATTATTCGTATGGCAGCTATGTGGTTTTCGACGACGAGGAAACGCTGCGCATTTGCCAAACGTTTTGTTTGGGCGACAACCTGGGTATATCTCTCACCGCCGACCTTGCGCGCTTTGTGCGTACGTGCGATTTCGGCGGTCAAACGGCGGATGGCGAAACCGTGTACCCCGAAACGCTGCTTGTGCCCGTCGCGTGCATAGGCAAGGTGGAGGAGTACGACAACAAGGTGGCTTACTCCGAGTACAACGGCTTGCTTGCCGTCACGATAGAGGTGTACGCCGTATCCGACGCCAACACAATCGAGGTGGTGGAAGCCGTCAAAAAAGCGCTTGACGAAACGCAGACAGAGAGCGCGGTGATGCTTTTGGACGACAAAGCGCAGTTTATAAACGACAGTATCGGCAACGTACTCGGCAGCATTGCCATCGGCGGCGTGCTTGCCGTGTTGGTTATCTATCTGTTTGTGCGCAAGGTCGGCTCGTCGTTGGTGGTGTCCGTCACCATGCCGCTAAGCGTGCTTGTCGCGTTGGCGGGACTGTGGGCGATGGGCATCAGCCTCAACCTCGTGTCGTTGGGCGGGCTTGCCGTGGGCATAGGAATGTTGGTGGACAACAGCATAGTGGTGTTGGAAAGCATCACCAAGCGTCGCGATCTTGGCGACGGCGTGTATGACGCGTGTCTCAACGGCACCAAGGAGGTGGCGGGCAGTCTGTTGGCGTCCACCCTCACCAACGTGTGCGTGTTTTTCCCCATTCTGTTTGCTCGCGGACTCACTCGCGAAATATTTTACGATCTGGTGTGGGCGGTACTCTTTTCGATAGTTATGTCGTTGATAGTGGCTGTCACGGTCATTCCGTCGCTGTATCACCTCATCTATCGCAAAGCGCCGCGCAAGCGTTACGAAAAGAACCCCGACGGCACCTTTACGCTTGTGGACGACGTTCAAGGCTCCGCGCGTGAAGACATCGACAACGACAACAACAAGATCACCGAACGCCGCAAACGCTTCAAGCAAAAGCTGGACAACTTCCGCAGCAGGTTCAACAGGGCGTCCATCAGCCGCTTGGAGAACGGCTACGGCAAGGTGCTTTCGAGGATACTTACCAAGCGCATTTTGGTGTGCGTTGTGGCGCTTGTTTTGTTTGCCGCCAGCGTGGCTTTGGTGTTTACCACCGGCACGGAATTTCTGCCCGAAGTGGACAAGGGCGTGATAGAGGTCAACGTCGAGTTCGACTCCGCCGCAAGCCTTGACGAGGCGGAAACGACGGGCAAAAATATCGCCGATCTGATACGCGAGCGCTACGGCGACAAATTGCAATACGTGTCGCTGACGGTGGGCAAACAGGGATTGCTTGCCACAAGCAACAGCGGCGTGATACGCATACAGACGGATATGAGCAAGCTCAAAACAAAAGAGACCGTCCAAGAGATCCGCGAGTTGATAGCTTCCGCCGACGGTATCGTTGCCAAGAGCGTCACCGTCAGAGAAATGGACGGCGTCGTGGCGGAGGTGACGGGCGGAATGGCAAATCAATCGGTTACCCTGCTCGGCGACGATATGGATACGTTGCGCGCCGCGGCAGCCAAGGTGCGCGAGGAATTGCTGAAAGCCGACCCCGAACACATAGTGTCCGCCGTAGACAACACTCCCGCGCTCAGCACGGAGTACTCCTTCAAGTTCGACCGCACAAAGTGCGTTTTGCGCGGGGTGGACTACCAAACGGCGGTGCTGCTTTTGCGCGTGGGAATGAGCGGTTACACTGCGGCAAACATCACTTCGGACGGATCGGAACGCGCCGTGACGGTGCAGTTTGCCGACGGCGCCAAGGAAAGTATAGACAAGCTGTGCGACCTGATAGTGGGCTTTGACGACAACGGTATCGTCAAACTGCGCGACGTGCTGCAACCGACCGCAACGGGCGAGTTGTACGCGGCAAGCGAAGTCGCCGCCTCTATCAACAGACAAAACGGACGGTTTACCACAAGCATAGATTTGGAAATCTACGGCACGGACAGCGGTTCCGCAGGCAAGACGGTGAGCAAAACCGTCAAAGAGGCGCTTTCGGGCTTTGCGGGAGTGGAATACGTCGAGGGCGGCGTTACCAGCTATCTTAACGACGCGTTTGACGGGCTTATCGTTTCGCTTATCGCGGCGTTTGTGCTGTTGTACAGCGTGATGGCGTGTCAATTCGAAAGTCTCAGCAAACCCTTCATCGTCATAATGTCCATACCGTTCAGCTTTACGGGCGGATTTTTGGCGCTGGCGATCACGGGTATGACGCTTAACGTCGTATCTTTCGTGGGTTTGATAATGCTAATGGGCGTTATCGTAAACGGCGCTATCGTAATGATAGACAAGATCAACATGCTCGCCGCCGAAGGAATGACTCCGCAAGAGGCGGTGGTGGAAGGCTGCAAATCCCGTCTGCGCCCGATACTGATGACCACGCTCACCACGGTGTTGGCGTTGGTGCCGCTGGCTCTCGGCATGGGGCGCGGAGGCGAGCTTATGCAGCCGATGGGCATTGTGGTGCTGGGCGGACTGTTGTTGGGCACGACGGTGACCTTGGTGCTTATACCCTGCTTCTATTGTCTTATCAAGCGCATACGCTTTGACAAAGCAAAGCAAGCCCCGATAGCGACCGAAGCCGCGCAAGCGGAGCAGACGACGTCGACAAACGCGACGGACGCGAGCGATGAAGAAGCAACCGAAGAAAATTCCGTAACAAAAGATACCCCCGCAATTCCGACGGACGATCCCGACGGAAAGTAAACAGAGGTTAACTATGAAAAAAATGAAATATCGCAAATATCTGCCGTTCAGATTTGTATTCAATATGCTGTTGATACTTGTCGAGGTGGCGTTGGTGATGACTGTCGTGGTGCTTATCACCATTCACAGTCGTTATATGCTGATCGCGGAGGCGGTCACGCAGCTTGCCGTGGCGGTCGTTATAATAACGGGCAACGACAATCCCGACTACAAGGCTCCCTGGCTGTTTTTCGTATTGGTGTTGCCCGTCATCGGGTTTATGTTCTATTTTATGTTCTATTCGCGCAAGCTCGGTCCCTCTCAACGGCGCAAGCTGCGCAAGTTGGACGTGGAAAGCAGCGTGCTTGCCGACAGCCCCGACGCCGATCGCTTGCGTGAAAACCCGTCCGCGTACTCGCAGGCGGCAATGCTCAAAAAGCTTTCCAAAACGCACGTCTACACCGATACGTCCGTTACCTACTACCCATTGGGCGACGAGCTGATCCCCGCTATGATCGAGGATCTGAAAAAGGCGGAGAAATTTATCTTTTTGGAGTACTTCATCATTCAGGACGGCAAGCTGTGGCGTTCGATGTTGGAGGTTTTGCGGCAAAAAGCAGCCGAGGGCGTAAAGGTCTGCTTGGTATACGACGACATCGGCTGTATGCGCACTTTGCCGGGACATTACTACAAAAAAATGCGCAAAATGGGCATACAATGCGTTACTTTTTCGCGGTTGAGGGCGCAAGCCAACAACAAATTCAACAACCGTTCTCACCGCAAGATAACCGTCATCGACGGTCGCGTGGGCTACACGGGCGGCGTAAATCTCGCCGACGAGTACATCAACGCGCGCGAACGCTTCGGGCATTGGAAGGACGTGGGCGTACGGCTGGAAGGCTCCGCCGTCAACGAGCTTACTCGGTTGTTTTTGACCGACTACGGCTTCAACGTGTCGCAGGAGGACGGCGACATAACAGTATTTTACAGCAACGAGCAACGCCCCATATGCAAAGGATTTGTGGTGCCCTTCGGCGACGGTCCCAAGCCCGTTTACGATTGGAATATCGCCAAGCTTGCCATCATCAATATGCTGGGACACGCCAAGGACCACGTGTTTATGACAAGCCCCTATCTCATTATGGACAGCGAGCTTACGCAAGCTATCGAAAGCGCCGCGCTGCGCGGAGTGGACGTGCGTATCATCACGCCGCACATTCCGGACAAAAAAATGGTGTTTACAATGACTCGCAGCTATTATCCGCGGTTGATAGAGGCGGGCGTAAAGATATACGAGTACACTCCCGGCTTCATACACGCCAAGATGTATCTTGCCGACGGCGACATCGCGATCGTGGGCACTGTCAACCTCGACTACCGTTCGCTTGTTCATCACTTCGAAAACGCCGTTTGGATGTACGACGTGCCTGCGATAGCTGATATGGAACGGGATTTCCTCGACACGCAAAGCAAGTCGCAGCTTGTGGACAAGACGGTCGCTTCTATGCGCTTGCCCGGACGCTTTATGCGCGCGATAGTAAAAATATTTGCCCCTTTGTTGTAATTTCGGCTTTCCCGGCGTCTGCGACGAGGCAAATTCTACCTATATTCGACTATATTCCACCCGTAGTATTTGACAACGGGTGGAGTTTTTTTGTAAAATCGGTGTAGCGGAAAAACGGGAGGAAAACGCATTGACGGCTTTCGGACGTTTAAAAAATTTTAAAGTAATTTTACTACGCATATATTGCTGTTGCAATCATAAAATTATAAATTGAAGCAAATATCGATTTTAATAGTTTTGAAAGACTTAAAGGAGTCTATATATCTTGTCTATACGGTCTCCTGCATATCCGGTTGCCAAATCTTCTTTTGTTATTATGTTACAAAGCTCCTTGTCATGTTTAATAACATTCCAAAGATATTTAAGAATTTTAATGTAATCACTAAAATTATCTTGTATACAGCTTTTATGTGCAGACGTAGGTTGTTTATTGAGATCATGGCTATTGTAGAAGTCATTGATTTGAGGTGCGATATAATGTAAAATTCCTCCGATTCCTTGGATTTTTTCACTGTTAGCACTGGCGCTTTTGGGTGTCTCAACAATTTTTATGTGAAGAATAAGGTGTTCAAGGATATTACAATAAACTAATCTGTCTGCTTTTTGATAGCTAAACGGATTTTTTCTTGCATATTCGGGTTTAGAAAGGTTGATCGCTTTATCTTCGTCAATATGATGACAATAAAGTTCTTCACTTGTTCGTCTAATTTTATTATTTTTGCTTGCACATGATTCAGTCAGAAAGTAATCGCCTTTTGCTTTGCCGTATTTTATTAGTAAATGATTTACAAGTTGTTCGTAGGTCATTGACAATTCGGCGGCATATTCATTAGAGGATGTTAATGCCGATTTTGGTTTAAAGTCAAGTTCGTTTGCAATTTTTTCTTGTTGTTGATTTTTCTTTTTAGGTTCGGAGACTTTTAACATAGATACATCCTTAGGCACGGAAGCAGCTATCCCGCCTTTCTCTTTGATACGTTCTATTTCTTCTTCAATAATCTTGCCGAATGTTGTTTCATCAATTTCTTTTTCGCCCCTTTCGGCGTTTGCGGCAGCAACAGATTTATCGGCAAATGCATCAAATATTGCTTGTTTCTCGTCTAACAATTGTGTAATTTTTTCATCGACGGTTTCTTCGCATAGCAAGCGATAAACAAGAACATTGCGCACTTGTCCCATTCTGTATGCACGAGATATTGCTTGATTCTCAATTGATGGTTTGAATTGTGGCTCACAAATAATAACAACACTTGCAGCTTGTATGTTTAATCCCGTTCCTCCGGACTGAATCTGCGCGCATAAAACTGTTTTTTGGGAATCATCATTAAATTGGTCAATAATCTCTTGTCGTCTTTGAGGTTTTAAAGAGCCATTAATTGGGTTGCAGCATCGGTCGCTCAAATATGCGTATATTTTACGAATGGTATCAAGGAAGAAGGAAAAAATCAAAACCTTGCGTCCCTCGCTTTCTGCCTCATTAATTATTTCCAGCATTCTGCGTGCTTTGCATGAGTCATTTAAATTGTCGACGTTCCAAGATAGCCTTCTGGCTCCCATGAAATTCTTGGCAAGCACCTCCTGTTCATAAAGTTGAGTTTCTTTTGCGGACATTATACACCATTCTTTACTCACGGTAAGTTCGGGAAGCTCGGTAAGAACATCTTCTCTTTTTCTGCGATAATAAACGCCGGCGATTTTTTCTCTAAATTGCGGAGCAGTAGACATAAACGTAATGTTTCGAATATTATCGGCTACCTTCGGTTGCAAAACGTCAATAAGCGAAATCATCTCTTGAACATTATTTTCAAGAGCAGTACCTGTCATGAAAAGAAGTCTCTTTGTATATGTAGAAAGCTTACGTACGTTTTGGGAGCGAACGGCATCTGTGTTTTTAATAAAATGAGCCTCATCAACAACCAAAAGGTCATATTTAAACGCATCATCAAATTGAAATATTCCGGTTGTTTCGTACGTTGTAACAGCAACGCCACCGGTTTGTATCCATGATTTGATTGCCGAAAGTTTATCCGCTCCATGCACTTTTGTTACACGTAATTTACTCTTTAAGGCAATTTCTTTGCACCAGTTGAGAAGAACGCTCGCAGGACAAACAACGATAAAATGGCTGGCGCCGGTATTTCTTAATGAAACCATCGTCGCAATTGCCTGAACGGTTTTTCCGAGACCCATTTCGTCTCCGAGTAACACACGTTCTTGGTGTAGAATATATTTAACTCCCCATTCTTGATACCTACGAAGCTCGCAATTCAAACCATCAGGAAAAAAACATTCCTCTTGAATTTCTCTTGCTAAATCTTCGGGTAATCCATAAAGTTTGTCATCATTTCCAAGTACGCCCGGTACAATATCCTCGATAATATTGAAATACGAAATCGGGTTGGTTTTAAAATCATTCCAAGCGTTTCCGGTAGTGGGCGCATCAGCTTTTTTGAACATTTCGACTATTTGGTCGGCTCTATTTTTGTAATCCCCATTGATTTCTCTGCTCAAAAAAGAGAATGATTTTTTTATTGTTTCTTTTTTGTTGTTTTTAAAAAATGTCCAGTATATGCCATTACCAACCGACTGTATGTTCGATATCGCACCCTTGACGTCGCGGCTATAATCGGAATTAAATTTATTCAGCGATTCCAATGCGTCGATGTATTGTTTGTATTTGTATATCGCATCGACAAGATTTGTTGCCTCTTTTGTTTTGTTATCTACACTTAGTTTTATTTTGGTAGTGCGTCTTGTTTCAACAGCAAATTCCTTGGCAATGTTTTTTATTGTATAAGCAGTATCTTCGCTTATTCCGTAAATACTTGCCAATTGAAATGGAGACGCTGCATATACATCTGCAATAGTAGTGTACCCGGCATCGCGGAGAGCTTTTACTCTAACCCCCTTTTTGTTTCTGTTGACTTCATCGACCGGGATGGTTTTCAAAATATTCAAAACCGTTGCCATGGTCATCCGTTCTGCGGCGGTTTTTATTTTGTCTTTAATATCATTTGTTTTTGATGTTTCCTTTTCAAGTTTTGAAGCTATGCCTTCAAAATTATCAACGAGTTTTTGCAAATCTTTAATTAGGCTTGTTGATATGGAATTGATCGATAAACTTTTTTTGAGAATATCTTGATATTCATCGACATTATCTTCAAAATCTTTCCAACCTTCGGTTGCGGCAACTTTGTCGTTCGCCGCTATTTGAGAAAGGATGTTTTGGGAGGTAGTCCAATATTCGCTGCCATCAGACTCTTTGAGCAGTTTTTCATAAGCGTTTTCTGAAAGTTGTTTTTTCTTTGACGAGGAAAAGAACCAAATAAATGAGTTTGATCCCGTAGATGCTTCTTTAACTATGCTTGCAATTCGATTCTTGTTATTTGAAAGAATGGTTTGACAAATATACGCTTGCCGGTTTGCTCTTTTGAAAAGATAGAGGAGTCTGATAAGATCTGCAATTTGCTTTTTTTGCGATGATTCGATTCCATTTAACGAATTCATCACATCATTTGAAAAAACGCGTGCGTAGTACAAGTTGATTACGCAGGATTGAATTTGACTTTTTAATTTGGACGGCAACAAGCAAGAATTTTCAAGATTTTTAATATTTTCATTGTGCTTATCAATTAGTTTTTTTACTTCTTGTGTAGTGTACTTTCTTGCCATAAGAAAACCTCAGTTTTCATTTAATAATTTAGAGTAGACAGTAATAGTATACAATAGTTTCATTATTTTTTCAAGTACAGTTAACAAGAAGTTAAATTTCTAAAACAAGGTGGTCCCTGATGTTGGCGCTGTTTTTGTAATCGAGGTTGGTTTTGGAAGTGTAATTATGAAAAAGTCCTTCGCCTCATCGACATTATTATTTTATTTATCTATTTTTCATTGTTCTATGGATATTTTGCGGAGTGATGTGCCTTTTCGTCCCAAAGATTGCTCCTTCTTTTCCGACGACGAGGCAAATTCTACCTATATTCGACTATATTCCACCCGTAGTATTTGACAACGGGTGGAGTTTTTTTGTAAAATCGGTGTAGCGAAAAAACGGGAGGAAAACGCATTGACGGCTTTCGGAGATCATCTGTTCGACTTGCGCAAACAAAAAGGCCGGACGCAGCGACCCCTTTGCCGCGGTCGCTTTCCCGTAGCGAGTGGCGAAAGTATTCGCGCAAGCATGCCACTCCCAAGTGGAACTGTATGTTGAAAGCAATGCGCGTTTGCGCCGTTGTGCTTATGGCGTCGGCTCCGTTTGCGTCGGTGCGGTGACGGGCGGACGACCGTTCGGCATTTTTATCGCCGTTCGTCAAGACGACCGTTATGGGCAAATTTTTTTGGGTTGCAGCTGATTTTTTATCTAAAAGTACTTGGCGGGAGGGTTTTGCGCCTCTTTTTTGATCGGATTTTATTAAATTGTGCAAAAAATGCAAAAATGTATTGAAAATAGTTGCTTTTTGGTGTAATATATTACTGACATAATATATAGTGGGAGTTTGCCCTTATGAACAATATGCCTCGGTGGTTTAACGACGCGATATTTTATCAGGTGTACCCGCAGTCCTTTTGCGACGGCAACGGCGACGGCGTTGGAGACTTTGTCGGACTTATTTCGAAATTGGACTATATCAAGCAAACGGGCTTCAACGCGCTGTGGATAAATCCCTGCTTCGATTCGCCCTTCAAAGACGCCGGCTACGACGTCCGCAACTATTTTAAGATAGCTCCGCGCTACGGTACCGAAGAGGACGCGCGCAAACTTTTCGAAGAGGCGCACAAGAGGGGTATGCGCGTATTGCTGGATCTCGTCCCCGGACACACCTCGGATAAATGCCGTTGGTTCGTGCAGAGCGCCAAGCCGTATCGCAACCGTTACAGCGACCGTTACATATGGACTAACAGCGGCTGGGCGCGTCCGGAGGGCTACAATTGGGTCACGGGCAACGCCGATCGCGACGGCACGTATATGCTCAACTTTTTTCTCAATCAACCCGCGCTCAACTACGGTTTCAACAAGATAAACGATCCGAGTTGGCAAATATCCTACAAAGACAAGCGCGTAAAGCCCACGCTGCGCGCTATGATGAAGGTGATGCGCTTTTGGCTGGATCGCGGCGCAGACGGTTTTCGCGTGGATATGGCGGACAGTCTCGTCAAAAACGACCCCGACAAGTCGGCTACCGCGTCGTTGTGGCGCAAGGTACGCCGAATGCTCGACGCGCACTATCCCGAAGCGGTGATCGTGTCCGAGTGGTGCAATGCGCCCGTTGCGATAAACAAAGCGAGATTTCACGGCGACTTTTTGCTTCATCACGGCGACAAGCTGACGGATCACGCCTTTTACAAGCGCGACGAAGCGGGCAAAAGCGTCGCATACTTCTGCAAAACGGCGCACGCGTCCGCGCACGATATGCTACGGCGTTATGTCGAAGAATTGCAAGCCACTCGAAACAACGGTTACATTTGCGTTATCAGCGGCAATCACGACGTGGTGCGGTTGAGCGAATTTTTGGACGAAAGCGAACGCAGGTTGGCGTTTGTGTTTTTGCTGACGTTGCCGGGCGCGCCATTTGTGTATTACGGCGACGAAATAGGCATGCGCTACATTCCGCAGCGTTCCAAGGAGGGCGGTTTTCACCGCACGGGCAGCAGAACGCCTATGCAATGGAACGACGAGCTGCCCAACTGCGGATTTTCCTCCGCGCCCGCAAGCAAGCTGTATCTCGACGTGGATCGCCGTCCCGACGCGCCTTGCGCAGAGCGGCAGATGAAGGACGCTTCGTCGCTGTGGAGCCTCGTGCGAGAGCTTGCTTTGCTGCGTCACTCTCGCGTCGATTTGCAGGCGGAAAGCGATTTTGCCGTTGAAGAGTGTTCCGACGACGGCGTGCTGTGTTATCGCCGCGGCGAACGCACCTTTGTATTGTTTAATCCCACCGACCAAGAACGGGAGTCAACTGTTCTCGTCGGAAAAAAGCTCTTCGAGCTGGGCAGCGCCACGTCAAACAACGGAGCCACCCTGCTTGCGCCTCAAACGGCGGTAATTTTCGAAAAATAAGGAGAAAAATATGAACAAACCGATAGTCGCGCTTATTTACGACTTTGACAACACCCTTTCCACGCACGATATGCAGGAGTTTACCTTTATCCCCGCGTTAGGCATGTCGCCGAGCGAATTTTGGTCTAAATGCGACGAAATAGCTCACACGCGCAATATGGATCACATTTTGGCGTATATGTTTTTGATGGCGCAAAAGGCGCACGAAAAAGGGATAGATCTTTCGCCCGATTCGCTGCGCGCGATGGGCAAGGACGTGGAGTTCTTCGAAGGAGTGGACACCTGGTTCAAACGCGTCAACGATTACGGCGCGAGCCTCGGCTTGGAGGTGAGGCACTACATCATATCCTGCGGACTTAAATATATGATCGAGGGCTGTCCCATCGGGCACGAATTTTACAACATATTCGCCTGCGACTACATCTACGGCGACAACGGCGAGGTCATCTGGCCCGGCGTCGCCATCAACTACACCAGCAAGACGCAATTTTTGTACCGCATCAACAAGGGCGTAGAGGACGTCGGCGAACACAAAAAGCTCAATATGTATATGCCCCAAAGCGAACGCGTCGTGCCCTTTGAAAATATGATATACATCGGCGACGGACTGACGGACGTGCCCAGCATGAAGCTCACCCGCACCCGCGGCGGTTACGCGATAGGCGTGTACAGCAAGCCTGAGGACGCAACGTACCTCGTCAAGGAAGATCGCGTGGACTTCTACGTGGAAAGCAACTACGCCGAGGGCAGCGCTATGGACGTGGCTATGAAAGCGATACTCAACCGTATCAGCGCCAGGATCAAATTTAAGGAGCTGTCCGAGTCCAGCTACAAATCGGCGATGAAAAAGTCCTGATAGTCCTTGTTCGTCGCTGCCGAGCCGCGCTTGGCTTTTGACGCGCAAACTTTTTGTATTTCCGATTTATTTTTCCGTGCTTTGTTGTTTGTATCGGACATTTTGAGCGCATTTCCGACGGGATATGCGCTTTTTTTACATATATACGGCTGTACAATGGTGGGTGACTACAAGGAGGACGCAGTCAATGTATTGCAAGCGAATACTCATTCTGCAACAAACCAACGCTCGGTTTGCCGAGCGAGGCAAGGAGCTGTGCGGGCTTGTAAAGCTGGTAAACAACGGCGCCGACAACACGGATTTGACTGTTTTCGTCACCAATGCCGATACGCGTATGTTGGGAGAGTGGTGGCTGCTTTTGTCCTTCAATCGTATGCCCGTTTCGCGACGGCTGGATACTCTCAACAATTTTGCTTTCAGCATACCCCAACAAAGTCTGGACAAGGTAAGCTGTTTGTTGGTAAAGCGCGAGGAACGCTGTTTCGAGGCGGCGCGAGCGCATGTGGGCGACAGCGCGTGCGACAGTCTCTACCGTCAGATGGACGCGTTGTGCCGCGCCCCGTCGGAGAACGACGCATACGAGCAGTTTGTCGCGTCCACCGACAACTACTACGGCAATGTGGACGTAGACCGTCTCAAAGTCGCCGCGGACGGTCGCTACAAAAGCGTAGCCGATTACAGCGACGCGTTCGAACGTTTTTATGCTTCGGGCGGACAAGCGGACTATTACGAAAGCGTAAAAAAGGAAATAAGCCGCGTTTTTGTGCAGTTTCCGCCATATTATCCGCTTATACGCAAGTATCGCGAGTGTTTTTTCGTGCGTATCGACTTTCCCAAAAGCGAGCGTTATTTTGTGTTGGGCGTTTTGCAAAAGGAGGGGCGTATACGCTACATTTGCTACGGCTTGCCCGCCGAACGCGACGGTATTTCCGACAAGGATTTTGTGTTTGTTGACAACGCGCCGACGTCCTTTTGGATGCTGTTTCAGGACGCGCAAACGGGTCAGATCTCCGCGATAAACGATTTGGTGTGATTTATTTTATATTTTTGTGCGCCTTGTCAAACAGAATGGCGCAAAATTGTTGCAATTTTTGTGTTTTTGTACTATAATCTATCTCGTATGTACTATCTACCTAAGGAGTAGTGTAATGAAAAACACAACAGTGAAAAAATCACTTATACTTGTCGTTGCGCTTTTGCTTTGCGCGACAGTCGTTTTGGCGGCTTGTACCGAAAGCAGCTTTACGCCCGTCTCTGTTCCGTCCAAGGGACAGGTCGAGGGCAACGGCGGTATCGCAGTGAAGTACGGCGAATGGCTGTACTATATCAACGGATACGCGAGCGCCACGAGCGCCGTCAACACTTACAGCGACGAAGTCAAGGACGCGCCGCGCGTGGGATCGGTCGTTCGCATAAAGCTTGCCGATCTGCAAGGTTTGTTCGATATTCAGGACGAGTCCAACAAAACCTCCTCGCAAAAGACGGAAGAAAGCGAGCAATATGTTCGCGATCATGCCGAAACGGTAGTGCCCAAGTTTTACTACAACGGCAGCACGGACAGCTCCACGATATATCTCAACGGTTTGTACATTTTCGGCGACAGACTGTATATCACCACGCCCAATGACGAATTGACGGCGGGCGGCGACGCGCTCACAAGTCAGCTTGTGCTTACCAGCTTCGATTTGGGCGGCGGCTCGATGCAGCGCCATTTCGTATTTACGAGCAACAGCGTACAGCTGGCGTACAAGGAAGAGGACGGCAAGCTCTGCGCCACCTATGTGATGGACAGCAAGATCTACACGCTTACGGGTTTGGAAAAGCTTGCGGAAGCCACAAATACCGAAGTTACCGTCAACGGCACGGACGAAGCGGCTGACATCGACAACACTTACAGCAGCATAACCTGGGATCTCAGCGAGGGACGGTGCATTTTCTTCATCGACAAGATGTACAATCTGTGCAAGCTTGCGATAGGCTCCGACAAATACGACGTAGTGGTAGCCAACGGCACCGCCAAGGTACACGGCGACGGCGACGACAAGCACATCGAAGCGCCCGATACGAGCGCGGACGGCGTGACTTACTCTATCAACTCCGTAAACTTCGGACAGGTGTACTACACCAAGACGCAGCTCGTCAGCGATCCCAAGATCTATTGGGCTGAATCCGCAACAAAGGGCGGCGTTGCGCTCAACACCGGTTCCACGGACGTCAGGGCGTGGAAGGACGGCAAGATGATCTCCACCAAAGCCGCCAAGGACGGTTCTTTCTACGGCGTTTATATCATTTCTTCGCCCGACGGCAGCAACACCGAAACGGTGCTTGTGCCCGCCGCCAACAAAAACGCCATCACTGTCGATCGCATTGTGGGAGACACGCTGTACTACACCAAAAACAGCGTCAAGTACACGCTTTCTCTCAACGAAAGAGACCGGGAAGCGGGCGCTCCCTATGCAAAGAACCTTGCAAGCGCGTCCGGTTGGGCAACGCCCGACTTTGTCGACTACGACGCGACGGAGACCGTTCACTACATCGTCACGGCGTCGTCGGGCGGCTTGACCGTAGCCAAGTTCGATCCGTCGGATCCCGACAAAACTCAGACGTCCGTCTCCATTTTGCTTCAAGCCAAGGCGGAAGAGGACGAATAATTTCAACTATCCCGACAGCCTCGCGTTTTACCGCGGGGCTGTTTTTTTGCTCTGTGTTTGTGCATACGCTCAATGTGCAAATATCGGGGGTCGGCAGCTTGTGCGCAATTCGAAAGTCGCCGAGTTAAACCCAAAACCGTCTGCGGGACCCGATCGTCGTGTTTTTTCGCACGCGGACATTTGTTGCGCGATCTTTTTTGCGCGGCGGTTGATTTTTACGCGCCGCTGCGGTATAATATACTTACAACCGAATACGTTGCGGGGGTTGCGCGGCAGAGCGCATTTGCGGGGAAACAACGTGCAAATCGTTGACAGTCCCGCTGAGGTAAAGTGTTGCTTTTTGCCAAGGCAGCAAACAAGTCCTAACGCCCGACCCTGTAATTATGTGAGCATTTCTTCGATGAAAGAGAGCGCTCGATTGCGTCATGTCTCTGTTTCGCGTCGGACTGACGTCTTTTTTGCGCTGCCCTTGTCGGCAGTTTTTTTGTTGGGTTTTGCTCGCGGTTGAATAAACAAAAAAAAAGGAGAAACAATATGAAACGCACAAAAAGACTACTGACGTGGATATTGGCAGTCGTGCTGATCGTTGTATGCGCGGCATTGGTCGCTTGCGTGGACAAACCGCAAGCCGAGCAGCTGACGGAGCTGACCTTGCCCAAGCTTAACGCCGATCAAATGGCTGTCATCATCAAAAACGGCGACAAGGATTACACAAGCTACACGGTGACGCTCACCGAGGATATGAAAACGGGCGAGGACGTTATCCGATACTTAATAGACGAAGCAGGTCTCTCCGTTACTTGGACGGATAGCGAGTACGGCAAGTATATCGATAGTATAGGGGGCGCAAAGCCCGACGCGAGCAAAAACGAATACGTCAACGTGCTTACAAGCGTCGCCGAGGATAAAGGCTCTTGGGCGGGCGTAAAGACCTACGAGGTGAACGGCGTAACTTTGGTCGCTGCGGCGGTGGGCATTTCGCAAATGTCCGTCGAAGCGGGCGCCGTCATTTATTTCGAAACGGACGTTTACTGATCTTGAAAACAAATCCCAAAACAAAATATACCGCCGCGCTCATCGCCGTTTCCGCTATGTATGCGGCGCTGCTTGTGGGCGGCAAGGAGGCGCTTGCGGCGTTGCCCAATATCGAAGTGGTAACGCTGCTTGTCGCCGTGTGCGCCTACGTGTGGGGTCCAGCCGTCGTATTTCCCGCGGTCAACGTGTTTATTGCGGTGGATATGGCGATATGGGGTGTAAATACCTGGATAATTTCCTATTTTATCCATTGGAATACGGTCGCGCTGGGCTTTTGGCTGTTGAGCAAGATCCGTTTTCGTCATCGCGCGGCGCAGGTCGTCGTTGTCGATTGCGCAGCGGTGACGTTGACGGCGCTTTTCGGCGTGCTTACGTCCTTTGTGGACGTGCTTGTGGGGTACACGGGCGAGGGTTTCTTTGTAGACGCGGAAAACCTTTTCGCCCGCTTTGCCGCAATGTATGCCGCGGGCGTGAGCTTTTTCGTCACGCAGATGGTGTGCAACGCCGTGCTTTTTGCCGTCGCCTTTTTGCCCCTCGTCAAGCTCAACGGCAAAGCGCGCCTCCGCTTGACGGACGGTTGAGGCAAGTTTGTTTCCAAAACGGTTTCGTTTACTTTTTTTGATAGACATTTTTTTGTTTGTGTGAGATAATAGCACTGTAAAAAAAAGCGCTCTGCGCAAATTTAACGGGAGTTTACTATGGCAGAAAAACAGTTTGTAACTCAAATTGCCGATATCAACGAGAACTTTACCCAATGGTATACCGACGTGGTACTCAAAACGCAGCTTGTCGATTACGGTCCCGTCAAGGGCACAATGGTCATTCGCCCTTACGGCTACGCCATTTGGGAAAACATTCAGCGCGAGTTGGACGCTCGCTTCAAGGCTACGGGACACCAAAACGCCTATTTCCCAATGCTTATCCCAATGAGCTTGCTCAACAAGGAGGCGGAGCACGTGGAGGGTTTTGCGCCCGAAGTGGCAGTTGTAAACGTCGCGGGGGGCGAACAGTTGGCAGAGCCCGTCGTGATACGTCCCACAAGCGAAACGATCATTTGCAATATGTACTCCAAGTGGATCAACAGCTATCGCGATCTGCCCCTCAAACTCAATCAATGGGCGAACGTGGTGCGTTGGGAAAAGACGACGAGACCGTTTTTGCGCACGTCGGAGTTCTTGTGGCAGGAGGGACACACCATCCACGCCACCCGCGAAGAGTCGCTCAAAGAGACGTTGGATATGCTGTACCTGTACCGTGATTTTGCGCGCGACGTTCTTGCAATGCCTACCTTTATCGGGCAAAAGAGCGAAAAGGAAAAATTTGCCGGCGCCGAAGCTACGTTCGGCATGGAAGCGATGATGTTGGACGGCAAAAGCCTGCAAGCAGGCACAACTCATCACTTCGGGCAAAAGTTCAGCCGCGCCTATGACATTCAATTCCTCGACAAGGACGGTACGCACAAGTACGTCTGGCAAAGCAGTTGGGGCGTCAGCACGCGCCTTATCGGCGGACTTATCATGGCGCACGGCGATCAACGCGGGCTTGTGTTGCCGCCCAAGGTCGCGCCCGTTCAGGTAGTGGTGATCCCCGTTGCCGCTCACAAAGAGGGCGTGGCGGAAAAAGCCGCTTGCGTCGCCGAGCAACTCAAAGCAAAGGGCTTGCGCGTCGAGCTTGATACCCGCGATCAATCGCCCGGTTGGAAGTTCAACGAATGGGAAATGAAGGGCGTGCCTCTTCGCGTAGAGGTCGGTCCGCGCGACATCGAAAACGGCGTTGCTACCTGCTCTCGCCGCGACACGTGCGACAAGTTCACTTTGCCGCTCGATACTCTTGCGGATAGCGTATGCGCGCTTATGGACGAAATTCAGCTTGCTATGTACAACAAATCGCTCGCTTTCCGCGACAGCCACGTGAAACTCGCCCGCAATATGGACGAGCTTGGCGAGGTGCTGGACAGCAAATGCTTTGCCAAAGTGGTGTGGGACAAAGATCCCGCTTGCGAAGCCGCTTTCAAGGAGCGTTTCCAGGCGACCGTGCGCGTAATGTTGGACGAAGAACCGTTCCAAAACGTTTGCACCTGCTGCGGAAACAAGGGCAAGGACCTCACGGTGGCTATCGTCGCACGAGCATATTGATATTTGTCCGACCACACGTGCGGCGGTCGCTCGTGCGGTCGCGCTCAAAAAGGCTTCGCTTCGCGTACTACGTACGCTCGTTGCAGATTATTTTGAGTCGCGACGCACTCGCTCTCGGTGGAACAAGGACGAAATCGGCGTTTGATAGGTGAAGTTTGACGCTATGCGTAATCGACGGTAAAATAAACAACATTTAGGAAATCGA
>CANQCN010000024.1 GCA_947589685.1 uncultured Clostridia bacterium | reverse complement strand
TACGGGGAAAGTGGCGCCCAACGGGCGACGATAGAGGGATACTGAAACGAGCTTGTCTCTTGTAACCCTCTTCCACCTCGTCCTCCCACGCCTTGGTCAGCACCAACCGCATACAGTGCGGTCGGTACCGCTGACAGGCGGGTCGTCCTCTCCCACACAATTTTCGCAAACTCAAATTGTGCGGGTACCCGTTTTGATGACCCCTTCCCCGTAAATCTCGTTTTACTCGATTGACGGGGACGGTCAATCACTTGGCGTAATGCGCGTAACATTGTCTCCTCAAATATGACTACAACCATTCTCACAAGCGGGAGGTAACAAATTTGCATATCGACTTGCCGCTTGGTGTACACATCTATATCGGTGCAATGCTGTTTGCGTTGGGCGCGGCTGTCGGCAGCTTTGTTACGTGCGCCGCCGATCGTTACTGTCACAAGCAGAGCTTTTGGCGGGGTCGCAGTCACTGCGACAGTTGCGGCGCAACTTTGACCGTCGCCGACCTTGTGCCGATATTCAGTTACTTGTTTCTCAAAGGCAAATGCCGTCACTGCGGAGCCAAGATACCGCCGAGGTGTCTTGTGATAGAGCTGCTTATGGCTGCGCTTTATGCGGGGACGTATGCGGTTTTCGGTTTCTCCTTTGTGACGTTGGAGTATTTGGCGCTGTTTTCGGCGCTGACGGCCATTGCGCTCGTCGATCTTGACACGATGGAGATCCCCGACGGTTTGCTGCTGTTTTGCGCGGCGGTGTTTGTGGCGTTTGCCTATCCGCACGGACAAAACGTGGGCGATATGCTTGCGCGGATCAAGGACGGTCTGCTGGGCGCAGTCGTTTACGGCGGGGGCATATTGATCATCGCTCTCGTTATGGACAAGGTACTCGGACGCGAATCTATGGGCGGCGGCGACGTAAAGCTGTTTGCCGTGGTGGGTTTGTTTACGGGTCTTGCGGGCGGTTTGCTTATGCTGTTGATCGCTTGCATTGCGGGCATAGTCACCGCGCTGTGTTCCGGTTTGCGCAAGGAGGCGTTTCCGTTTGGACCTTCCATTGCGGGGGCGGCGGTGCTGACGTTGCTTTTGGGACAAAAGCTTATCGAGCAATATCTTGCTTTGATATACTAATAAAACAAAAAGATAACAAGGAGAACGACCATGAAAAATTGCATCGGTTTCGACATCGGGAACCATGCGGTCCACGTTGCGGTGGCAAAGGGAGGCGTTATTACCGGCGGCGTTACCGCGCGTTTGGCAACCGATTTGGTAAAGAACGGCACGATCACCTCCTACGAGGCGATGACGGACTTTCTAAAAGAGTTTCGCCGCGCAAACAATCTGTCTTGCCGCAATGCCGCGCTGATTTTGCCGGCGCCGCTGTGCTACACCCGTCGCTTTTTCGTTGCCGCCAACAATCGCGACCAACTTTTGTTCAATCTGCCGTACGGATTTCGCGATTTCATCACTGACGACAAGAGCAATTACTTTTTCGATTGCGCCGTGTTGGGCGGCGTGCAAAACGACGAGACGCGTCCGCCCGAATTGGACGTGCTGGCGGCTGCCGCCCGCAAGGATGTGATAGAGGACTATATAACGATGTTCCGCAAGGCGGGCTTCGACCTCAAAACCGTCATTCCGCAGGAATTTGCCTATATGAATCTGTTGCGCAACGCCAACAGCGCGCACCGTCACGGAATTTTGGATATAGGGCACAACAGCGTTCGGCTGTTCTTTTACGACGGGTTCACCTTTGAGGGCTTGCGCGTGACCGACTACGGCTGCAACGCCTTGGACGAGGCAATATCCGGTCGTTTCGGCGTGGACGCGTATATGGCTGCGACCTATCGCGAAAACAACCTCAACGGCGCAAACGGTATCGACGATTGCCGTGCCGTTTACGGCGCGATCGCTCTCGAAGTGCTTAAAGCCATCAACTTCTATCGCTTCAACGGCGGCGGAACGTTGGAACATCTGCATTGTTGCGGCGGCGGTGCGCACAACGAAGTGCTTATGGAAACATTGCGCAACACGTTGCCCATCACATTGACGGATATGAGCGAGTTCTTCTCGAATAAATCCCAAAAAGCAATCGACTATCCGCTGGTGGCGACCGCGGCGGGCGTCGCTTTGCAATAGGAGGGCGATATGAAATTTTTCAAAAACAGCAACAATGCCGCGCAAGCGCGGATAACCTTCTACGACGGGGTGGATCGCACGGAAAGCGGCAAAAAGCTTTCTTCCGAAGCGATAAAAAAATCCGCCAAGCAAACGGTAAACCTTTGCAAGCGCGAACGTAAGGGAATGTCCTTTGCCACGTTCTGCCTGGTGCTTGCCATCATTTTGATAGTGCTTGCCGTGGTGGAGTTTTTTGCGGCGTACCGTCCCTACAAGCAAATGGAAGCCAAGCAAAAGGAGCTTGCGGAAAAACAAGCGCAGTTGAACAGTCTAAACGGCGCGATGACCGACCGCGAAGCGGTGCAAAACGAATACCGTCAGTACAACTACGAGAAATTCCCCTTTGATTTGGTGGACAACCAAGACGTACTCAATTTGGTAAAAGAAAAGGTTTTCCCGTACGGAAAAATTCAAAAAGTTCTCTTTGCCGGCAACATTTTGACCCTCATCATTAACGACCTTGCCCAAGAGCAGATAGACGCGCTTGTCAAGGGTCTTGATGCCGACGGGGCTGACAGCATTGTCAAGCATGTGGCGTGGTCGCGCAATAGCGGCGAAAACAACTCGGAGGCGCGCGTCATTTCGATGACCATCACCTTCAAAGACGCAGTGCAGGGAGGTAACTAACAATGGCTGACAACAAATATCTCAAACGTAAATTTACCACTCGTGAGATCATTTTGCTCATTGTGTTGTTTATCGTGTTGTTTATCGGCTTGTACTTTGCGCTGGTGTACTATCCGCTGAGACAAGCCAACCAAGACTTGGACGAACAGCTGGCAAAAGCGGACAACGACCTGGTCGTTGCTCAAACGCTGAAAGCCAACTACGATAGGCAGAAAGCGGCAATAGAGCAGTTTAAGGAAAACAACACTGCGACAATGCCCAAGTACAACAACAACGACCAACAGCTTGTGTTGCAAGTCTACTACAACGGCGTGCTGAACGGCACAACTGATTTGGACTTTATTTGGGGCAATGTCAATCCGGACAGCGCAGATAACGGCGTGTTGCTCCGTACGGTAACATTTGTGTTTACCGTGACCGAAGCCAACGTGAACGATCCCGCGACCCAATCCGTCTACGACCGCACAATTGAGATTTTGCACACGATGATGAGCAATCCCCAAATTCGTTGCTCTATGTCCAACCTCAACTTGTCCACCGAAAACGGCAGCAACCTCGAAGTCGCCACATCGATCACGGTCAACACGACGATAATCTTTTACGAATTGGCGTAGTAGCGCAAACTAACAACAACTTGAAATAGTAAAAAAGCCTTTTCTCTTGCAGAAAAGGCTTTTTATATATACCCTTTTCGTCGTCCTGCGACGACGGACGGGTAAAAAGGTGAAGTTGTGCCGTAGGCACAGTGAAGTTTTGCGGCTGCGCCGCAAAGTTGAGGTCGGACTGAGTTTAGATTGTCAAACCCCTCAGTCACCTTGACAGGTGCCGGCTCCCCTTGTTCTTCAAGTGGAGCCTTTTATTAGTGCCCGAAGCGAAGCCTTTTTGAGCGCGACTGCACGAGCGACTTACTTCACATTTGCCGCAAGGCAAATACTTCACTTCGGCGTCAGCCGAAACTTCACTGCGCAGCAACTTCACTACCCGTCCCTGTAATACCTCGTATTACGGGGAAAGCGTCCTCTAAAATCCCGCCGCGCCCAATTGAATAGCTTCGGCGATACGGTCGCTGTCCATTTGTTTGAGGCACTGCGCCGCGTCGAAGTGACCTCCCGCAAACATCGCGTGTACTGCGTCGGCTACTTTCGTCGCGCTGTACCCGATGATCTTGGTGCTGGCGGTGGAGACGCGCTCGTGCGCCGCTATGGACGCCGCAGCGTCGGTCACCATTTGGGATTGAATGTTTGTGTTTTGTCCTTTGAACACGCTTACGGTGGATATTCCCTCGAAAGCAACGTTGTAGTTGGCGGGAGTGGCGCAAAATTGCAAAAATTCCAACGCTTGTTCCATACGGGGGCTGTTTTTGTTTACCATCATCATATTGAGGTTTCCGCCCTCGTAGGTGCCGCCGTCAGTGGTGTTCATAAATACAGGCATAAGCGCAAAATCTTCTTTTGTGTATTTGCCGTCAACGAAATCGGTGTAAAACCAGGTGTCCCAAATAAACGTCATTGCCGCTTCGCCGCTGTTGAGCGTGGGACTTATCTCGTTCCAACCCTTTTTCAACGAGTCTTTGCCGAACCAGCCGTTGTGTTCCGCCTCGTCTATCCAACGGAGCATATCCGTCATCGCGGAGATATCCGCGTAGGTGATCTCGTTGCTGTTGAGCTTTTCCAGCAGTTCGGGGTCGTCGGCGAATATCGGATCCATACCGAACTGTATCATCCAACTGCAACCGTTTGCGGGCCAGCAAATGGGCGTTATTCCTCTTCTTACGAGCAGATCGCACAGATTGTCGAATTGCTCCTGCGTTTTGGCGCTTTCCAATCCGAGGCTGTCGAAGATCTTTTTGTTGTAGTAGCAACCGGATACGCTGCTTTCCCAATAGGGCAGACCCAGCATATCTCCGTCGGCGTCAGTGCAGTACGCCTTTGCGCTGTCGGTCACGTCCTCCATCCATTGCTGATCGTTTAGCGTCAAAAAGTTGTTTTTTGCGTCAAACATTTCCAGATCGGCGTTGTGGAAGTGCAAAAACACGTCCGCCATTTTGCCTTTTTTCAGCATTTTGAGGGCGGTCGTTTCGTATTCCTCGTCCTCAACGGCGATGACGTTTATTTTTTTGCCCGTTTGACGGTACAGATCGAATATTTTTGTCATATAGGGCTTGGCGAGGTCGCTTTTTTTGCCGAGAATGTTCAATGCGTTGCTGTCCAACGTCGGATCGCATCCGACAAGCGCGCCGACAAGCAAACAAAGGATCACGAGCAAAACTATCGTCGCAAGCTTGTTTTTCATCGGTAGATCACTCCTTTGTGTTTTTTGTTAAACGCGCCACGGTCCTGCGCACTGCGTCCATATCTATCGGCTTGGCAAGGTGCGCGTTCATTCCGGAAGCGAACGCCTCTTGTACGTCGTCGGCAAAGGTGTTTGCCGTCATTGCAACTATCGGGATGGTTTTGGCGTCGGGGTGCGAAGATTCGCGTATGGCGCGGGTGGCTTCGTAGCCGTTCATCACGGGCATTTGCACGTCCATCAGCACCATATCGTACTGCCCCGGTTGAGAGCTTTCAAACATTTCCACGGCGATCTTGCCGTTGGTGGCAACTTCGCATTGCGCTCCGTCTATCGCGAGCATTTCCGTAAGCAATTCCGCGTTCAGCTCGTTGTCCTCCGCCACGAGGAAAAGCTTTCCTTTCATCGCGTCGGCGTCGGGCAGCTCTTCGGGCTGCACGACGGTGGCGGTGAACAGCGGCTTGATCGTCTGGAAGAACGTCGACGTAAAGAAGGGCTTGGGCATAAAGGCGTTTATGCCCGCGTCGCGCGCTTCTTGTTCGATGTCGCTCCAATCGTAGCTTGTAAGCACAAGTATCGGCACGTCCTTGCCCACCTTTTCGCGTATCATTCGCGCCGTTTGCACGCCGTCCAAGCCGGGCATCTTCCAATCCAGCAATATCACGTTGAAGTCGCTGTGCAGCTCGTGCGCGCGCACGGCTTGATTTACCGCGCTTACGCCGTCCGTCACGTAACTGACGTCCACGCCCGTTTCGCGCATCGTTTCGCGTATGTTGAGGCAAATATCTTCCTCGTCGTCCGCCACCAACATGCGCGTGATCTTGTCGGCAAACCAGGCGTCTTGCGAGTTTTCTTCCACCAGGGCAAAGGACAACTCGATAGTGAAAGTGCTGCCTTTGCCGAGGGCGCTTTCCACGGTGATTATGCCGCCCATCAGGTCTACGAGGTTTTTGGTGATAGCCATACCCAAGCCCGTGCCCTGAATTTTGTTTACAACGCTGTTCTTTTCGCGGCTGAACGGCTCAAATATCTCTTTGATATATTCCTCGCTCATTCCGATACCGTTATCCTTTACGATAAAGCGCAGCTTGGAGTATTGATTGGTATTGTCCGCTTGTTCAAGCTCCTGCACGGTAAACTCTATCTTGCCGTTGTCGGGAGTGTATTTTACCGCGTTGGACAGGATGTTGAGCAACACTTGATTGAGGCGCAGTCTGTCTCCCATCAATTCGTCGGGAGGAGTGCCTTGGATACGTATGGTAAAGTCTTGATTTTTGGCGTGCGCCTGCGGATTGATTATGACGTTCAATTCCTCCAACAGGTCCGGCAGACTGAATCGAGCGATAGTGAGGTTTGTTTTGCCGCTTTCTATCTTGCTCATATCCAGCACGTCGTTGATAAGCGACAGCAAGTGGTGGCTGGAAGCCATTATTTTGCGAGTGTATTCGCGCACGAGTTCGGGGTTGTCCGCGTTGCGTTCCAACAGCACGGAAAATCCCACAACGGCGTTCATCGGGGTGCGTATGTCGTGCGACATATTGGACAAAAAGTTGCTTTTTGCCTCGTTTGCGCTCTTTGCCGCGTCGAGCGCTTGCTGCAATTTGCCGTTGAGCTTTTTGTCGAGCGTGCGGTCGGACATGACGATGATGTACTTTTCCATCCCGTCGATGTTGAGGTGATATATCGTCACTCGGTAGGAACGGCGTTCGCCCGTGGTCTGGTGCATATATTCCGTTTCCCACTGACGGCTTTCGTTGAGGGGTATCTCTTTCAGCTCGTTGTCGGGGATGATGATGTCCTCGTCCACCGCGCACGCGCCCATTACGCGTATATCCGCAAGCGCGTCTTTCGCTTTGATGCCGAGCAGACGGCTGATGTTGGGACTGATGTAGTCCACCGTACGGTTTTGAGTATCCAACATAAGGAAAATGTCGTTGACGTTGTTGGACAGCACGTCAAACATTTTTTCGCGGTATTTAAGCTCTTTTCGGTTGAGCTTCTTTTCCGTTATGCTGTTGTACAGCACAACGCCCGCTATCACAATGATTATCAACGAAAAGATGATCAACAGCACGTTCATAGTGGAGCGTTGCGCTTGAATGAAGCCTTGACTTACCAACGCTTGCGGAACGTCGCTCATCAACGAATAGTTTTCGAAGTTTATCGGCATGTACATCAAGCAGCGCTTGTTGCCGTTGTCGTTGTATTCGAGGTAGCCGCTTTTCAGATCTTTAAGATCGGCTTTTATTTTGTTCAGCTGCTCGTCCGTAAGCAACTGCGTGCCCACGCCGTTGTTGCCGAGGTAGTGGAGGTAGTTTCCCGTCACGCTTCCGCCCTCCTGCGTTGAGAGCAGCACTGCGCCGTCGGGATTGACGATAAAGCAATTTGCCACCAGCGAGCTGTCGCCGTTGTCGTTGTGCGTGTTAAACGCGTCCGCGTTGAGCGTTTTGGCAAGATCGTCGTTGGTGTAGCTTACGCCTATCGCGTCGAAGTCGAAAGAAGCAGGCTGTTCCACGCCGTTCTCGTCCTTGTGGGTGTAGTTGAATACCGTTTTGCCGAATGTGGACGCTTTGGCGAGCATTATCACGTGTTGACCGTTTATTTCTTCGTTGGCGATGATGTTTTTGTTATCCGTTATCCATTGGGGAGAGGCGTTTGTCAGTTTCAGAGGCTCTGTTCCTTTTTCGCCGTCGATGGTAACATATTCCCTATCCTCGTTGAGAAAGTAAAATTCGGTAAAGCCCCATTGCTCTTTTTTGCCGTTGATGAACCTTTTCAATAGTCTCGTCGTGCTGTTGTCCGAACCGTCGAAAATAACGTCGCAACTGTCGAGAAAGCCCCATTGACTTTTCAAAAAGTCGTTGAAAGATCTGTTGACCTGACCGTAAACTTCTTGGAGATGTCTGCTGCTGTCTTCGGTTATTTTATCGGAAATATTGAAAAAGTAGCCCACAAGCATCGCGACGACTATCGCTACGACGATTATCGTGACGATTGGTAGTACGACCGTTTTCCATTTTTTGCGTTGCATGTCAACCGACTCCTTTGGTTATTTAGTGTAGCATTATAAATAATTATATCATATATATTTATGAATTGCAACTTTATATTTGCCGACGGACAACGTTATTTAGTTTGCGCGCGTAACGAAGCTTTGTCTCGCCGTTTTTGCCGTATCGCCGAGGGCGTAATTTGCCTTTTTCGAACGGCATTGGAAGTACATTTGCACGCAAAAAAAAGGAACGCGATAGAATGCGTTCCCGTTTTGTCGCCCTTTCGGCGGCGTATTTTGCCGTTGAACCTACATTTCAATCCACTCTGTTCATACGGTAGCCTATTCCGACGTGCGTTTGGATGTAATCCTGCGTTCCCTGAGCGTTTTCCAGCTTTTTTCGCAAATTTGCCATAAATACGCGCAGAGACGCCACGTCGTTGTCCCAACTGCTTCCCCACACGTTTTGGGTGATATAGGTGTGCGTCAGCACCTTTCCGACGTTTTTTGCAAGCAGACTCAACAGCTTGTATTCTATCGGGGTGAGGTGCAGTTCGTTGTCGCCGAGATATGCGCTGCCAGCGGCAAAGTCTATTTTCAAGTCGCCGTTTACAAATGTAGATTGTTCCGTTCCCGCGGCGGCGTCGATCCGACGTTTCATAACCCTCACGCGAGCAAGCAGCTCCGCCACGGAAAAAGGTTTTGTAACATAGTCGTCCGCGCCCGCGTCCAGCGCCGAAATTTTGTCGTCGTCCTCGCTGCGCGCGCTTATCACGACTATCGGCATATTTGACCAACCGCGTATGCGGCGAATGACCTCCACGCCGTCGATATCCGGCAAACCGAGATCCAACAAAACTATGTCGGGATTGTGCGTTGCGGCATTCGCCACGGCGCTTTCGCCGTTGTCGGCAACGATGTATTTGTAGTCGTTGGCTTTAAGCGTAGCGACGATCAAATTGCGCACCGACGGATCGTCCTCGACTACCAAAATGAGATTTTTATTCATATATCACCTATCCTTGCGGCAGAACGAAACTGAATACCGCGCCGTGCGGTTGGTTGTCCGAAACCGTCATGCTGCCTCCGTGAGCGGCGACTATCGATTTGCACAGCGCAAGCCCCAAGCCGAGACTGCGGCGGCTGTCCGCCACGGCGTTGTTGCCCGTGTAAAACATTTCAAAGACCTTTTCTTTTTCCTCGTCGGCAATGCCTTTGCCGTTATCCGCTACGGAAAATTCCACCCCATTATCCACTTTTTTGGCGGAAACGACTATTTTGCTGCCCTTGGGAGTGTATTTGATGGCGTTGTCGATAAGGTTTACCAACACTTGCAAAATGAGCTTTGTGTCCACCCTTACCAACAGCGGTTTGTCGGGAGCGTCCTTTACGACGGCGTATTCGTTGCTGCGGCGATGGACGTGACGTATGGCTTCGTCTATCAGCTCGTCCGCCAACTCGCCGGTAAAGTTGGGCTCGACGTGACTGTCCAATCGCGTCACGGAAAGCAGGTTTTCCACAAGGGAGTACAGCCACATCGCGTCGTCGTAAATATCCGAAAACAGCTGCTTGCGCGTTTCGTCGTCCAGCTTGTCGTAGGTATTCAGCAGACAATCGGCGTTGCCCGCAATGGATGTGAGGGGCGTGCGCAAGTCGTGCGAAATTGCCCTGAGCATATTTCCGCGCATTTGCTCCTGTCTCGCATTCAACGCCGCTTGCTCTTTTTCCTCTCGGCTGTGAATGTTGTCTATCGCCAACGCGCACTCTCCTACCACCGATTGAAAAATGCTTTTTTCCAAAGATTCCAACGGCTTGTCGTCCACCCGTACGCCCACCGCGCCGTACTTTCTGTCGAAAACAGACATAGTGCGGTACACGGTGCCGTCCGCTTCCGACTCGCGGTCGGCGCTTTGCAAAAGTCGCATTGCGGTTTCGGGATCGAAATCTTTTCCGTCGCTGTTGTCGGTGCGGAAAACCTTCGATTGACCGTCGACAGAGTAGACGACGACGTCCCTGTCCATTAGCTTTACCAGCTGTTGCGCCATGGTAGCCAGCAGCTCGTCGCAGTCCGTTTGCTGTTGCAGCAGTCTGTCCGCGTCAAAAAGCACCTTGGTTCGGTATGCCGCCTGTATCGATTGCTTGGCGGTGTACTGCAAGCGATTTGCAAGCGCGCTTGTGACAAGCGACGCTATCAGCATTACGACAAACGTCACGTAGGTGCCCGCCTCGTTTACGCGCAGGCTGAAACGCGGTTCGACAAACAACAGATTGTACACCAACACGGAAGCAATGGCGCTGACCGCTCCGCAAAGGTAGTTTTGAGTAAATACGGCTGTCAGCAATACGCTAAGCACGTAGACCGTCACTATGCTCGCCTCGGATATGCCGAGATAGGAAAACAGCGTCGCTATGCCGGTGGCGGCGGCAATAATGCCGAGCGTGATGAGAACGCTTTTCCAATCGGGCACGATATTGTGCGTCATGCTTTTGAAGGAACGCGGGTACTTTGTTTCGGCGGCGTGATCGGGGATGATGTGTATTTCGATATCCGGCGCAATTGCGGTCAGTCGATCCGTTAGCGGCTTGTTGCCGAAAGGACGGCGTTTTATGCTGCTTCGTCCGAGTACGACCTTCGTTACGCGGGAAAGTCGTGCAAATTCTCCTATCTGAAAGCTTACGTCGTCGCCGTAAACCGTCGTTACGGTCGCGCCGAAGTGTTCGGATAGGGCAATGTTGCGTTGCAAGCGGTCCTTGTCCTCGGCGGACATATTTCCCGCGTCGGGCGTGCTGACGTACAGCGCGGTGAAATGCGCGTCAAAAGCCTTTGCCATTTTCGCCGCGGTCTCGATTATGTGCGCGTTTGAGGGCGAAGCCGACAGGCACACCAAAATATGTTCTCGATTTTGCTGTTCCATATTATGATTATATCACAAAAAGCACCATGAGACAAAATTATTTTTTATCGCGGTTTTTGCGAGGATCTGTGCGTTTGTCGCGCTTGTTTGCACGGATAAATTTGTCCAATTTACCTACGGCAAAGTAACCCGCCACACACAACGCGCACATCAACGGCAGTAGAACGAGAGCAATTGTCATAACAACCTCCGCTCAAAGCTTGAAACATTTTTGCAATGCTCGGTATTCGCCGACCGCAAAAAGAGTTTTGTTTTCCGAAAGGACGGTATCGGGAGTTATCTCCACGTTGAGTACATCGTTTTGCTTTACTCCCATGATGTTTATGCCGAATCTGCGGCGTACATCCAACACCCCGATACTTTTGCCGATCCATCCCTTGGGAACGTTTACTTCTATTATGGCGTGATTTTCATCGAGTTCTATGTAGTCCAATATGTTGTCCAATCCGTAGCGTATCGCCGCCCATTTTGCCATTTGGCTTTCGGGATAGATCACGTCGTCCGCGCCCGCCAGCCGCAAAAATTTTTCCTGGGCGTCGTTTGCGGCGCGCGATACGATGAACTTTGCGTCGAGTTCTTTAAGCACGGACGTCGTTTCCAGCGAGCTTTGAAAGTCGTCGCTTATCGTTACCACGCACAAGTCGAAGTTTTTTACGCCGAGGCTTTTTAGAAACTCTTTTTTGGTGCTGTCCCCGATCTGTGCGCGCGTGATGTAGTTAGGCGCGTCGTTGACGCGGTCCTCGTTTATATCCACAGCCATCACCTGACAGCCCAGATTGTTGAGTTCCTTTGCCATGTTTGCGCCGAAGCGCCCGAATCCTATCAAAAGTACTGTTTTCATTTTTTCACCTTATCCTATTGCCAGATTTTCCTGAGGAAGTTTTGAGAAATATTTGTTTCCGTGAGACAACACCGAATACAGCAGCGTCAATCCGCCCGCCCTGCCGATAAACATCAACAACATCAGCACAATTTGCGACGCAATGCCCAACGACGGGGTGATGCCGAGCGTCAGACCGACCGTACCTATTGCGGACGCCGTTTCAAAGAGACATTGCTCCAACGGCAAACCTTCTATCGAGGCGATGATGGCTCCGCCTGTAAAAAACAGAAACAGATACAGCAAAAACAGCGATGTAGCCGTTTTGACCGTGTCGTCGCTTATTCGTCGTCGAAGCATGTGGGTATCCTTTCTTTTGCGAAATACCGAAAACGCGCAAGCAAACAGCAGTGCAAAAGTGGTGGTTTTTATGCCGCCCGCCGTCGAGCCGGGCGAACCTCCCACCAGCATAAGCACGATGGTGAGAGCCTTGCCTACGGGGGACAAGTCGTTCATATCCACGGTGTTGAAGCCCGCCGTACGCGGAGTGACCGCGGCAAACAACGACGCCAAAACGCGCTCTCCCGCAGGCATGTCGGCAAACTCCGCAAAGAAAAAGTAAATTGCGGGCGCCAACGTGAGTGCGGCGGAGGTGATGAGGACGATCTTTGTCTGCAAGCTGTACCGCGAAAATCTGAATTTGTTTTTGCCTATGTCGTAAATGGTAAGGAAACCTATTCCTCCGATAAAAATCAGCGTCATCAACGTCAGATTGAGCAAAGGGTTTCCTGCGTAAGCCGTCATCGAGACAAATTTGCCCGATTCGGTGCCCATGACGTCAAATCCCGCATTGCAAAAGGCGGATATCGAGTGAAATATCGCCAACCAGACGCCTTTTCCGCCGTATTGCGGCACAAACACTCCCATCAACGCGCACGCGCCCGCCGTTTCCGTCGCAAGGGTGGTGATGAGGATAAATATCGTCAGCCTGACGATACCGCCCATTTTTTGCGCGGAAGTGGCTTCTTGCATGGCCGTCTTTTGAAACAAAGTAAATTTTCCGCCGAAAAGCAGCGTCAGCGCCGCAAAGGACGTGATCACGCCCAAGCCGCCTATTTGTATAAGGAGCAATATCACCGCTTGCCCGAAAGCCGACCAATGCGTGGCAGTATCTACCACGACCAAACCCGTTACGCACACAGCCGAAACGGAAGTGAACAAACATTCGTTGTAGGGCGTGGCGACTCTGCCCTTGCTTGAAATGGGCAAAGCGAGCAGCGCCGCGCCAAACAGTATCAAGCCGATAAAGCTGAGAATTATTACCTGAAAGGGATTGAGATGCCTTTTCTTTTTGTCTGCGGTTGTTCTCATATTCAAATTGTAAAATAAATTTGCTAAAAAAAGCATAAAGAAACAGAGCGAGATATAAAGAAAACATAAAGATTGCGCGCACGTACGCAACAGATACGAGGCGATGTTAACAGAGTGAAAAAATCTTGTATTGTCAATATAATTCAAAAGTCGCAAAAAGCACGTAATTTACTTTAGGATAAAATCCCCTTCAAAAAACAATCATTGATATTAAACAACACGAACCTAACATTTTCTGTCGGGTTCGTATGGCGTTATGCTTTGGCGGAGAAGGAGGGATTTGTCTCGGCACAGTCGAGTAAGCGGAACAAAGTGGAGAGCTACTTCGTCGCCACTCTCCATTGACCAACACCAACTGCACAAGTGCAGTCGGTTCCGTTGGCAGTCGGTGGCTCCTCTCTCACAAAAGTCTCATTTGTTCGACTTTTGCGGGGACCCCAACTTTTATCTCCGTAGCGGCAGTAAGGTAAGTAAAAAATAGCGAAGAAAAGAACCCATTCACAGAGTGAGTTCATTTCTTTGCGACCAATAGACGTAGCCGCCGCTTGGCGAAAGGCAAGGGAGAATGTACGAACTTTGAGCAGAAGAAAAGGCAGTGTTTGCCTGCCTTTCCGTTTCTTCCATCTCGTCTCGGTCTATACGGTGTTTGCTTGTCAGCTCGCTGAAATTGTAAGATATTACCACTCTGTCATTGTACAGCAATCCAATTTTCAATTTTCAAAAAAATTGTATTTTCTTGCGAATAATTAACACTAACCTGTTATTTTTATTTAATTCTCTTGCAACGATTTCTTTTTTGTGTATGATATGGATTGAAACTAAAATTTTATTAGTTCGTTGGAAAAAACGAATCGGATAATCGAGTTTTCGTATACGGAGGTTAAAATGGAACGAAAAATCGTACTGAAAAAGGATCTTCTTGACGCTTTTCAAAAGGTAGGAGTGAAGGCAGGGCAGACGGTCATGGTTCATTGCTCTCTGAGTGCTCTGGGCTTCGTTTGTGGCGGGGCTCAGGTGGTGATCGAAGCTCTGATGGAGAGCGTTGGGGAGGACGGAACCCTTATGATGCCCACTCAATCCTGGAAAAACCTCGATCCGTCTTCTGGCGTCCATTGGCAAGAACCGCAGGAATGGTGGCAGCTCATTCGCGACAATTGGCCGGCGTACGACAGGGACATCACTCCCACCAACACCATGGGCGCCGTTGCGGAGATGTTCCGCCGATGGCCCGGTGCCGTTCGCAGTTACCATCCTGCCAGATCCGTGGCGGCTTGGGGCCGATACGCCGATTACCTGACAAAGAGCCACGACCTATCCAACATTTTCGGTGACGGTTCGCCAATAGGCAAGCTCTATGAGTTGGACGGCTATGTGTTGTTGATCGGTGTGGGCTACGACAAGAATACATCACTGCACCTTGCCGATGTGCGGGCCGAGTACCCCGGTAAACACAACACCGTGGAGAGCAGCGCGATTATGGAAAACGGCGTGCGTGTCTGGAAGTCTTATGAGACGCTTTTTGTGGACGGAGAGGATTTTGACCAGATCGGTCAAGCTTTTGAGACAAATTGTTCGGTTGCCAAAGCCGTTTTGGGAAATGGAACAGTGACCTTTATGCGCCAAAGGGAACTGGTAGATTTCGCGGTCAAATGGATCGAGAAGAACAGAAAATGACGCGTTCAAAAGAGCAGCCTTTTTTCCGTTCCGTCTGCGCTTTGGCAATTCCCGTGGCGTTGCAATCCATGCTTCAAGCCTCTTTCGGCGCGGTGGATCAGGTGATGATCGGTCAGTTGGGTGGTGTGGAGGTCGCGGCTGTCGGTCTTGCGGGAAAATTCACGGGGATTTTCAATGTGATAGTCTCCGCCGTTGGCGCTGTGGCGGGAATTATGATTTCTCAATATATGGGGCAGAAAAATGTCGCCGAGACTCGGCGGAGTGTGATACTCAATCTGTGGGTTTGTCTTGTCTTCGCGGCGCTGTTCACTGTGGTTGGCGTTGCCCTGCCAAAACAGATCATGGGACTGTACATCAACGACAGCACTACGGCAGAGGCAGCGGGTAGGTATCTCGCCATTGTTTCCGGAACATTTCTCCCCACGGCGGCGGTCACCATTCTGTCCACCTACCTGAGGTGTAAGAAAAAAGCCTCCCTTCCGCTCTGCGCGGGGATCGCATCGGCGGCGGTCAATACGGGACTTAATTGGGTGTTGATTTTCGGCAAACTGGGCGCGCCGTCTTTGGACATAATGGGCGCGGCACTATCTACGCTGATTTCGCAACTTGTATATTTCGCGGTCATATTGATCATGTATCTGAAATATCGGGAAAGAGCGGAGAAAACCACGTCGGCGCCTTTCAACCGCAGGCAGTATCTCTCCATGCTGCTGCCGCTGCTGGTCAGTGAATTTATGTGGGTTCTGGGCGAAAACGTGTACGCGGGTATTTACGGCCACTTGGGCACCGACGCCAGCGCCGCCATGACGCTGACGAACCCCGTGCAGTCTTTGGCAATCGGAGCCTTGTGCGGTTTGAGCCAAGCGGCAGCAATCAACATCGGCAAGCGTCTTGGGGACGGTGACAGCGAGACGGCTTACCGAGAGGCGAAAAAGCTCCTTCTCTACGGTTTGGTGGGCTCACTGCCACTATCTTTGTTGATTTTCTTTGTAAGCCACCGGTATGTACTCATTTTCAATGTGGAAACAGGCATTCGGAATCTGACGGTTCAAATTCTCGCCGCTTACGCCGCAGTTATGCCTTTTAAGGTGTTGAACATGATCATCGGTAGCGGCATTTTGCGAAGCGGTGGAAAAACGACCTACGTCATGGCTATCGACCTGATGGGCACCTGGCTTTTCGGTGTACCCTTGGGACTTCTTACCGCTTTTGTGTTCCACTGGTCCATCCCGTTGGTTTACCTCGCCCTGTCCCTTGAAGAGTGCATCCGCTTTGCCGTCTCCCTCGTTGTTTTCAAGCGGCGGAGGTGGATGAATCAACTTAAAACGTGATTATAAATACATGTATTTGTAATGTCTGTCGGCTTTTAGACCGTTTTGAAATTACACTTATCTCAAACCCAGTACTTTCTTATAGGAAAACGCATATGGTTTTACCCGACACTTTACTGAATACCATTATTAATCAAACTTTTCTTTCGTTGACGCCTACGAGAGCCGTGCTACAACCAACTACCGAAAGGCAAATATGCGGAGGAATGAAAAGAACGCTACAAGATTTCCTCGCAACGTTCGCAAAGGACTATTTATTGTAAAATAACAACTCCAAACCAATCGTTTGCATAAAATAATACGAACCCAACAGTATTTGTCGGGTTCGTATTATTCTGTCTTGGCGGCACGTCGGCATCCGAATTTGAACTATTAACTTACATGTCAAAAATATCTATTAAACTGGTTGTAAGACAACTTGTAAAAAGGGTCGATTAAAGCTTTTTATTGTCAATTCTATGACCTTGATTTAACAACACCTTTACTAAACTAACAGTTGGTACATCAACTTTATTTGTAAACGGGATATATATTATCTTGGTTCTAAATCCCATCGCCTTAACATTGTCTCTAATTGTGTTTTGGAAATTTCATCATGACCATATACAACAAATATTTTTCTTTATATTAGTTGAATATACTCCTTCTATAAAATCTTTGATTTCTTGCATGTTCTTTCCCTGTAAATTATGATTTTCATATTAAAACAATTAATAATAGTATCGTTGTTTAGTTTAAGCTGTATTCCGCTGGACTTGTTTTCTTCACCGACAACTCTATGTTTACCACTTATTATATCTAATATTTGTTCTTTTAATATGATTACTCCATAATTTAGCATGCTCGTTTTATAGTTTATTATATAACTACAAAGTAAAAGCAACAACCTCAAGAATAAGAAATTGAAATTTATTTAAATTTCGTATTTTAAATGCTTGACAAGAACAAAAACTCGTGCTATGATATTTATATAAATTTCAAAAAAGAGGTGTTAGTAGGTGGAGTTATCGCAGCTTGCAACTATAATACAAGGAAATATACCAACCAGAATAGAGTCGGAGGGGGGAACGCCTATCGAAACTATCACTATGCAGGAATTAAATTATATTGCGAATATTTCCGACGAGGTGCCGGTTGTCAAATATCTTTCCGTTCAAGAAAGCAAAATCGGGGCGTATTCTTTGACGAAACCGCAGGATGTTGTAGTCGGGTTAAGTACGGGGAAATCAATGGTGGTTGAGCTTAATAGATCGAGCAAATTGATATTGTCCAATTTGGCTATTATTAGGATTAATGATTTTGCCAATCTTGATCCTTATTATCTTTGTTGGTATATCAATAACAACAAAACGGCACTTAAAGAACTTAACAAATTAAAGCAGGCGACAACTGCCGTCTCTGTTATTCCGTTAAATATGTTAAAGAGTTTTGATATAGTTCTTTTGCCCATTGAAAAGCAACGCATCATAGGGCAAATAAGTGAATTAAAGCGACGACGAGAACGTTTGACGCAAATTATTGAGGCAAAAAAATCAGATCTTCTGTTACAACAACTCATTAAATTGTATGAAAAGGAGCGAAAATATGGCGATAAGTGAATATGAAGTAGAAAATCTCTTTATAGAAAGATTAGGGACTATCGGTTATAAATATATCGAATTAAAAAATTATTCCGAAGTTATGCTTAACTTCAAGGCTCAACTTGAAGCGTTCAACAAGGGCGAAATATTCAAAGCCAAAGGCACAACCGAATTATCTACCGCAGAGTTTGACAGGCTTCGCACGCAGATAGAGAACAAAACTGTGTTTGAATCGGCAAAAATTTTGCGTGATAAGCAAGTTTTGGAATTGGATAACGGTAAGCGTATTTATATTGAATTTTTGTCGAAAGATATTGACCGCAATATTTACCAAGTTACGCATCAAGTAACAATGGATAAAGACCACATGAACGAGGTAGTATATAAAAACCGTTATGACGTTACTGTTCTTATCAATGGTTTGCCTCTTGTCCAAATCGAACTGAAACGTCCGGGAGTAGAAATAAACGAAGCAATCAATCAGATTAATCGCTACCGTAGATATTCGTTTAGAGGGTTGTTTCACTTTATTCAATGTTTTGTTGTATCCAACTCAATTCAAACAAAGTATTTTGCCAACGAAAACGAAGCTAACGCCGATGGTACATATAAAGTTATTTTAAAAAGTTTGGCGTTTTTTTGGACTGACGCTATAAATGAACGTATAAATAAACTCGATGACTTTACGGATGATTTTTTTGACAAATTCAATATAACGTCTTTATTGACTGATTACACCGTTTTGCAGGATACGTTAAAGAATATTATCGTAATGCGTCCTTATCAAATCTATGCAACCAAAGCTGTTATGCGTCGAGTTTTAGAAGAGGATCGCAACGGGTATGTATGGCATACAACGGGTTCCGGTAAAACTCTGACTTCTTTCAAGTGTGCGTCCCTTCTCCGCGATAACGGCAGAATAGATAAAGTATTCTTTTTGGTTGACCGCAAAGATTTGGACGATCAAACGGTGGATGAGTATAATTCGTTTGAGGCAAATTGCGTCGATAATACCGACTCGACTTCAGAACTTATCAAGCGATTAAAAGATACGGGCGCTAGAATGCTTGTTACCACCATTCAAAAACTCGCTTGCGCTCTCCGTAACGATAGATACAAGCCAATTATGGAACTTTACAAAACAAAAAAATGTGTCTTTGTAATCGATGAGTGTCATAGAAGTCAATTCGGAAAAATGCATGGAGATATTCGCAAAAATTTCCAAAATGCAAACTTTATCGGTTTTACGGGCACGCCTATCTTTGAAGAAAATAAAGGCGCTATCGGGCAAACAACTGCAGATATCTTTAATGCAGGAGCAATGGAGTCGTGTTTGCATAAATATCTCATCAAGGAAGCCATTGCCGATGGCAACGTTTTGAAATTCTCTGTTGAATATCAAAATACATTCAATGTTGTTACAACGAATACTACTGATATGACGGTAAACCGTATCATCCATGAGCAAAGCAATAATCCCAACTTCAATTTGGAAGAATACTGCAAGCGCCATAACATAGATATTTCGGCTATTTACAGCGATCAGCAACGTATCGACCTTGTTACCAATAACATTTTGGAACATTACGAAAATCACACGAAAATCGGTACGGATACTTATACTTCGTTGTTTGCTATTCAGTCCGTTCCGCTTCTTCAAAAGTATTATACTGCTTTTAAGCGTTTGAACAATAAGGGCTTGAAGATAGCCACGATATTTACTTATCAGGCAAACGAAGATATGGACGAAGGCTCTGATACTCCTCAATCGAGAGAGTTTTTGGAAAAATGTATTCAGGACTACAACGAAATGTTCTCTACCGATAAAGAGAAATTGTCTTTTAGTCTTGAAACGTTTGATGCTTACCGTAAGGATATTGCAAAGCGTTTGAAACAAAAAGAAGTGCCGCAGATAGACATTCTTCTTGTTGTCAATATGTTCTTAACGGGCTTCGATTCCAAGCCGCTAAATACTTTGTATTTAGACAAACCTTTATTCTGGCATTCTCTTGTGCAAGCGTACAGCCGTACAAACCGTATTTATAAGGAAACGAAGCAGTACGGACAAATTATCACCTTCCGTAATATCAAGGAAGAACAGGACAAGGCCTTGAAACTGTTTTCCGGCGATGGGAACCCGAACGCATACCTGCTTGAAAACTACGATTATTATGTAGCCGAGTATGCAGACAGAGTTGCTATTATGCGCAACGTCGCAGCGTCTTATGATATTGCGGGAAAATTGCAATCGGAAGACGATCAAAGAAAGTTTATCGTGGCTTTCCGTCTTGTCGCTCAAACGCTTTCGACCTTAAAAACGTTCTCCAAATTCGATTGGACGGATCTTACCAACGTTCTGGATGAAGACGAGTTCTTGGGTTATAAATCGTGGTATCTTTACTATTACGATTTGGCAAAGAAAGAGCGCGAGAAAAACGCAAAAACAACGCTCGTTGATATTGACTTCAATATCGAATTGATAAGAACGGATAAGATCAACGTCATTTATATCCTTAACCTATTGAAAGATGTTATTAAAAAGGACGAGAACGAGAAGAAACGTTCTATTGACTTGATTTTGAGAGAGATTGAACGTTCGGACAACGAGCGATTAAGGGCAAAGCAAGATATGTTAAAGCGTTTCGTTACTGAAAAGTTTTTCAGCCTTTCTCCCGATGAAGATATCGTTAAGGCATACGAAGAATTTGAGATACAACAGCAACAGATGGATATTGAAATGTTTGCGGAAGATACGAAACTTGACATAGAAACTATAAAGTTCTTTATGTCCGAGTATCAATTCAAACATGTTATAAGTCTTGAAAATATACGCAAACGTTTAAGTCAAAAAGGTTACGGACTGCTTCAAACGATAAAATTATCGTCTGAAATAGTCGATTTCGTAGAAGAACAATATGAAAAATTCAGAGCAGAAGGAGTATAAAATTATGGCAACCGATATTCAATTACACAAACAACAAGCGCAGGAGCTTTCCAACAAGTTGTGGGCAATTGCAAACGATTTGCGCGGCACGATGGACGCAAGTAAATTCAAGGATTATATTCTTGGTATTATCTTCTATCGCTTTCTTTCAGAGAAGACGGAAAAATATATGGAGGAGATACTCAAAAACGATGGCTTGACTTATGCAGATGCACTTGCATCAAACAACGAAGAATTGCTTGCCGTTCTGGACAAGTATTCTCTTGATAATCTTGGCTATATCATTCGTCCCGAATATAGTTTCGGTTATATTGTCAATATGATAGCCAATAAGTATGACGGTAAAGTGTTTTCCGTTGATTATCTTGAAAAAGCGATTGCTTCCATTCAGCAATCTACTCTCGGTCAAAAATCGGAAGCGGCATTTGACGGCATTTTCGATGCTATGGATTTGAAAGATAAAGATTTAGGCAAAGAAGTATCCGATCGAACCAAACAAATTGCAAAGGTAATAAATCGCGTAAATGACATACCTTTTTCGTATGATGATGCGCAATTTGACGTTCTCGGAACAGCTTATATGATTTTGATAGGTTTGTTCGCTTCAGACAGCGGAAAGAAAGGTGGCGAATTCTTTACACCAAGTGCAGTTTCGGAACTGTGCAGCAAACTTGCCACCGTCGGGTTGAAATCCGTAAAACGTGTTTGCGATCCCACTTGTGGCTCCGCTTCAATGCTTTTGGAAGTCCGCAAAGCAGTTATAGCTAACGGTGGAACTGCAGAACATGCCGTAGGACATTATTACGGACAAGAACTCAATGGAACGACGTACAACCTCGCTCGTATGAATATGTTGATGCACGATGTACCGTACCAATATTTTAACCTATACAACGACAATACGCTTGAAAAAGATAATTTCGGCACAACAAAATTTACCGTTCAAGTTGCGAATCCACCTTATTCAGCAAAATGGTCGGCGGCATCAAAATTCCTTGATGATCCAAGGTTCAGTGGGGCAGGCAAACTTGCTCCGTCTAGCAAAGCGGACTTTGCGTTTGTTGAACATATGGTATATCATATGGACGATGACGGCCGCATCGCCGTTCTACTTCCGCATGGTGTTTTATTCCGTGGCGGCAGCGAAGATACTATACGCAGATATCTTATCAAGGATTTGAATGTACTTGATGCGGTTATCGGTTTGCCCGCAAATCTTTTTCATGGGACAGGTATTCCTGTTTGTTGTCTTGTCCTACGCAAGTATCGCAACGGAAATGCGAACAACATTTGTTTTATTGACGCAAGTAAGAATTTTACGCCCGGTAAAAACATGAACCAACTTTCCGCAGAAGACATCGACCGTATATTGAAAGCGTACATTGAGCGCAAGGATATTGATAAGTTCTGTCACATTGCCACATTGGAAGAAATCGAAAGCAACGACTATAATCTTAATATCCCTCGATATGTTGATACGTTTGAAGAAGAACCCGAAATAGATATAAAGGCCGTTATGGCAGAAATCAAGGAGCTTGAACGCCAACGCACCGCCCTTGATGAAGAGATCAATAAGTATTTGAGAGAACTCGGAATATTGGAGGACTAATTATGAAAAAAAACGACACTAAAAACCTTAATGTTCCAACTTTGAGATTCAGAGAGTATTCAGATTGCTGGCAAGAAAAACCGTTCTATCAAACCTTTGATATCCTTACAAATAACACTCTTTCAAGAGCAGAATTAAACTATGAAGACGGGGAATATAAGAACATACATTACGGGGACATTCTGATTAAATTTCCCGCACATATTGACGTGGAAGATCAGGAAATCCCTTTTGTAAATAAAGATAGTTCGTCTTTGAAATTTGACAATGCGCTTCTTCAAAATGGAGATATTGTCATAGCGGATACTGCGGAAGATTATACCGTCGGAAAAGCAACCGAAATTGAAAATGTATCTATATGCAAAGTTGTATCGGGGCTACATACTATTCCGTGTCGTCCTAAATTGAAATTTGCAGCAAGGTACTTGGGATATTATATCAATTCGCCGGCATATCATAATCAACTTATCCCGTATATACAGGGCATAAAAGTCAGTTCAGTATCAAAAACGCTTATTCAAAAGACGCATGTATCATATCCGAGCATTGACGAGCAATCAAAGATTGCAGATTTTTTGTCTTGCTTGGATGAAAAAATTGAAACCCAAAATAAAATCATTAGC
>CANQCN010000023.1 GCA_947589685.1 uncultured Clostridia bacterium | reverse complement strand
AAGTCAAACGGCTTGAGTGTTTTGAATAAATACTTGCAAATATGCAGAAGGGCCGCCGCTTAACGCGACAGCCCCATTTTTATTTTGTAATAACTTACGCGTGCGTTCACGCGCAGCTTCGTCGCGCCGCTTGTTTGTCGGCGCCGAGCGCGCAAGCGTACTCGGTATCTTAGCCGTTTGGATACCGCTCGCGGATAAACCGCGCAATAAGCGGAGCAAGCACCTCTCGGTGAAATTGCGCCGATGGGTGCAGTCCGTCGCCGTAGTAACCCGCGGCGTCGTATTCCAACGAAAAGTCCGCCTGTTCGGCGGTGTCGAGTACGGGAATATCGAAACGCGCGCACACTTCCTTTATGGCGTTGCAAAACTTTTTCAAGGTCGATTCCGCCGCCTCATCGCCGTACAGCTGCATTTTCAACGGCGTCATAAAAAACACAAACGCGTGCGGATATTTTTCTTTCAGCCCCTTGCAAAGCACGTTGAGCGCGCCGTAAAAAGTGGTGGGAAGCTCGTCTTTCGGGTCGCCCAACACAGCCAAACGTCCGAAGTCGTTTATTCCGCCCATAACGGATACGATGTCGGCGTCCGCCATAGAAGCGTAGCGTACGCACATAGGCATATATGCGTCTCCGAACCTGTTGAAAGCGGAGATCGTCGAGCCGTTTATGCCGTAATTTTCCGCCGAGCATAGTCCGAGTTGTTCTTTTACCAGCTCGCAGTAGGGTTTAAGTATTATTTCGCAGTCTCTCGTGCCGTCCAACGCAAAGGTTATGCTGTCGCCCAATGCCGCGTATCTCAAATTTTTCCAGATCGTTTCCGACATGATGTTTCTCTTACGTTAATATAGTTTTATGCTTGCAATTTGCCGATCGTGCCCGCCGCAAGCGTTTTGTTTGGCGTTGCCGTCGGTTTGTGTCATATTTTGACGAACAAACGCATTTAATATAGCAGTTTGGCTGCGGAGCAAAATATGAAAAAATACATATCCGAGCGAGCGGTGGAAATTGCCGACTATGTTATTTCGCACAAGTGTACCGTGCGCACGGTTGCGGACGTCTTTTGCGTAAGCAAGTCCACCGCGCACAAGGATCTCGCCGAGCGGTTGCCGCGGGTGGATCCCGACAGGTACAAGCTTGTTTCGGCTATACTTTCCGACAATTGGAGCGAACGGTATATTCGCGGAGGCGTCTCCACTCAAAAAAAGTACAAGGGGTAGAAATTTTTCCGCCCCATATTGCGTTTTTTATCAAACAGCCGCTTTTGCGGAGCGTTTTTTCGATTTAAGCTCTTTTTCCAATTCGTCGCAGGCTTGTTCCAGCTCCGCCTGCGTTTCTCCCACGTCCACGCCGTCCAAAATGTTTTGCAAACGGTATTCCGTTGTGAGATACCGTATCGTTTGATAGCCTATCACGGTGGTAAGCGTTCCGTTGGCAAGTCCTTGCACGGAGCTGTCCACAATGGCGGCAATGGCGTTTCCGAGGATAGGTATTCCCTTCACAGCCGAGCCCATAGTCTGTACCACGCTGTGACCGATGTTCATTCCGCCTATTCCGTATGCTATCAACGCGTTTTGCAGCACTCTGCCGACAATACGCGCAAGTCTTGCGTCGGACGGGCGGAAGCCGTAGAGGAACACAAGGTCCTTTATCAACTGCAAGTTGAGAAATATCACGAGCGCGGTGTCCACCTTGGCTGCCTGAGACAGCGCGGAATACGCGGCGCATTTCAGACTGCTTTTGAATATCATATCTTTGGCATTTCTCTTTACCGAGCCTTGGTACAGCTCGGTCAAAGTGTTTTTCAGTTTTTCTTCGTCGCCCACCTTCAACGCGACCGCCATTCGTCCGACGACCTCGCTGTCGTACCAACCCACGCCCTCGACCTTACCGGTGAGGTCTATTATTTTTTCCGCTATCTCGTGGCGCAATTTTTTGTTGTGTCGCTTGGCTTCCTTGGCGGTCATAGCGTTGACGTTTGTGACGAACGCGCCCGTTTTTAGTATTTTTACCAGCGGCACGACGTACACGCACGCAAACAGCGCGACGCATACCGCTCCCACGCCGTACCCTGCGTATTCGTTTATTTCATAAACGCGCATTGTGAGAAAAAACAGACACACAAACAGCACGACGCCCGCAAGCGCGGCCATCATGCTTAGCAACAGACGCGCGCCGCGCACGTTTTGACGGCGAGTGTACTTTTGCTCGTATTCGTAAATGCTCATTTTGCCGTTTTGAACGGGCAAAGTATTTTGCGTCGAGTCGCCCGTCAGTTGCCGAGGCTGTTCGTTCTCGGCGTCGTTGACATGTCGTTTGCTCATAAGATACTCCTTTTCGTTACAATTGTATAACGCGCGGCATTTTTTTGCAAGTTTTTTCGAAAATTATTTATTTGGTTATTTACAAAATATCGGAAAATATGTTATTATCTATCTATCCAAAAAAATCGAAAAGGAGAAAAACTATGAAGTGGATCTGCAATGTTTGCGGCTACGTTTACGAAGGCGACACTCCTCCCGAAGTGTGTCCGCTTTGCGGAGTAGGAGCCGAAGAGTTTACGCCGGAGGAAGACTGACGTTCCCTCGCGCAAGGGTATTGCGCCAATAAAATATCAAGGAGAGAAGATTTATGAAATTTGTTTGTTCTGTTTGCGGTTACGTCTACGAAGGAGACGAAGCCCCCGAAAGATGCCCTCAATGCCGCGCCCCCAAGGAAAAGTTCGTGGCGCAGGACGCTGAAATGAGCTGGGCTGCGGAACACGTCGTGGGAGTCGCCAAAGGCGTTCCTCAGGATATTATCGACGACCTCAGAGCCAACTTCAACGGCGAGTGCAGCGAGGTAGGTATGTATCTGGCTATGAGCCGCGTGGCTTTCCGCGAGGGCTATCCCGAAATCGGGCTGTATTGGGAAAAGGCTGCTTACGAGGAAGCCGAGCATGCCGCCAAGTTTGCCGAGCTTCTCGGCGAAGTGGTTACCGACAGCACCGCGAAAAATTTACAAATGCGTATCGAGGCGGAAAACGGCGCCACGATGGGCAAAACGCAGCTTGCAAAACGCGCCAAGGAATTGGGTCTGGACGCCATTCACGACACCGTTCACGAGATGGCTCGCGACGAAGCCCGTCACGGCAAAGCGTTTTTGGGCTTGTACAACCGTTATTTCAAAAAATAATTTTTCGATGTCGGCGGCAGAGCGACAAAGCTCTGCCGCTTTTTCGCGCGCAAAATTGCGCTTGCGCAAGCGCACATTATGTTGTATAATAATAATTATAATCGGGGCGGTTTGCAAATAAACCTCTGCGGCGAGCCGTTGGCGGCTTTTTGCGCCGACAGGCGTTACGAGCAAACCGAAAAGTATAAAAATATGAGATTGTTCAAAAAAAAGAAAATTTACAACGCGACCGAATTGCAAAACATCAAGTTGAAGTGCAAGGTGGGTTTGGCGCTTTCGGGCGGAGGAACGCGCGGCTTTGCGCATATAGGGGTCATCAAAGCCTTCAACGAAGAGCGGATAGGTTTCAATTGCGTCGCGGGCACGTCGGTAGGCTCGCTTATCGGAGCAATGTACTGCGCGGGCGTCGGCACCGACGCAATGATGGAAGAAGCGCGGCTGGTGTCCCGAAAGGAGATAGTGCGCCGCCTTTGGCTCAATTCCGATCCGTCCAATATCGAGCAAATAGCCGACAGACTGTTGGTAAACAGAAGCTTTGACGAGCTTTCCGTGCCCTTTGCCGCAGTGGCGGTCAATATCGGCAACGGCAGCGAAGAGGTGCTTTCAAGCGGCAGCGTTGCAAAGGCGGTATCCGCAAGCTGCGCCGTGCCCGTGCTTTTCCGTCCCGTTTCCGTCGACGGCAAGCTGTTGGTGGACGGCGGTTTGCTCAACAATATGCCCGCCGACGTGTGCAGAAATATGGGCGCGGAAATAGTTATCGGCGTGGACCTGGATCACAATCGCGGTTCGGGCGCGCGTTCGCAAAAGTTGAAGGATATTCTTGTGGCAACGTGGACGATCACCACAAAATCCACGATGTACAAGGGCAAGCAGAACAGCGATCTTGTCATCGAGCCGGAGCTGAGCAAATTCAGCAGGGCGAGTCTCGACGACATCGACGCAATGGTTGCGGAGGGCTACCGAGCGGCAAAGCAACGTATGCCGGAGATAAAAAAGCTTCTCGGCATAAAGTAACGGAGGATACCAAATGAAACACGGCATCGGTAAAAAACTTGTCGGCGTCGCGCTCATAGCGTGCGTATTGATTTTGACGTTGGCGCTTGTCGCGTGCAATTTGCTCGAAGAGCAGCTGCGCGCGGAATACAAAGGCGGGGACATACCCGTTGGCGGAGAGATCGACCGTTCGCAACTTTTCGTGGAGGTATACGGCTTGACGGGATCGTCCCGTCTCGGCGACGACGAATACGAGTTGAGCGGCTTTGACAGCTCCGTCCCCGGCACAAAAAAGGTCTCTGTAACCTACAAAAACGGCGACAAAACGCTTACCGCCGAATTTACGGTAAACGTGGCGTCGCAGGGCGAAGAACCCGCCGTCAAGACGTTGCAATCTATTTCCGCGACCTACGGCGGCGATGTCGTTGTAGGGGGCACGCTCGATAACGGCGCGATCACCGTCACGGCTAAGTACAGCGACGGCAGCAGCAAAGAGGTAGATGGTTGGACAACGACGGGCTTTGACAGCGCGTCCGAGGGAGTCAAAACCGTAACTGTCACATACGTTGAGGGTGGCATTACCCAAATATGCACCTTTACGGTCAAGGTGGTGTCGCAGGGCGAAGAACCCGCCGTCAAGACGTTGCAATCTATTTCCGCGACCTACGGCGGCGATGTTGTCGTCAACTCACAGCCCGCCAAGGCGGATTTTGTCGTCACCGCATTTTACGATGACGGCAGCAGCAAGTCGGTTTCCGATTTCACTTGGGAGTTTGACAGCAGTCAAGCGGGTCAAAAGCCCTGCAAGGTCATTTATTCGGAAAACGGCGTCGAGCGTACCGCAACCGTCAACATAACTGTTGTCGAAGCTGCGCAGCCGGGCGCGCCTGCCGAAGGCAAGTATGACGCAAACGTTATCAAAAACGAGAACTTGTCCATACATTTCCTTATGCTCGGCAACAAGTATACGGGCGACAGCGTTTACATCAAGGCGGGAGAAACGGACATTTTGATAGACGCTGGGTCGCGTTATGGCAGCGCAAGCACAATTTACAATTATGTTTCGCAGTATTGCACCGACGGCAAGTTGGAATACGTTGTCGCCACACATGCGCACCAGGATCATATCGAGGGATTTGTGAACGGAAGCGGAAACGGCGGCGGAGTACTTGACAGGTTTGAGGTCGACACTATCATCACTTATGCCCTAAAAAACACAACCTCCAAAATTTCCGGCTATTTCACCGATAAGCTGAATGCGCTCAAACAGCAAGGTGTAAATGTGTACACGGCAAACGAGTGCGTCAACAATACGAACAATGCGCAAAAAGAATACGCTCTTGCCGACGGGATCACCATGGAGATACTCGACCAAAAGTACTATCATCAAAAAGGAAGTGAAGAAAACAACTATTCCGTGTGTCTGATGATAAAGCAAGGAGAAAACAACTATCTTTTCACCGGCGATTTGGAAGGCGAGGGCGAGGAGTCTCTTGTGCAACTCAATCCCGACTTGCCTAAGGTAAAGCTGTGGAAGGGCGGACACCATGGCTCAGTTACTTCCGGACATGAAACTCTGTTAAGAAAAATTCAGCCCGAAACAGTGTGCATATGCACATGTATGGGTACTACCGAATATACAACGGGAAAGAATGTTTTTCCCGCTCAGGAATTTGTCGATCGCGTTGCGCAGTACACAGACAGAGTTTACTGTACCTCCGACGGAACAAAATTTTCGAGTAGCAATGCTTGCATTCCCGCCAACGGCAACATAGTTTTCGCATGCACAAACGGACAGATCACTATGTATTTTTCCAACAACAATTTGAAGTTGAAGGATACCGATTGGTTCAAACAAAATCGTACCATGCCCGACGCTTGGAAAAATTCGTAAGCAACAGCATTCGGCAAACGAAAACGCGCAATAACAAATGAACAAAACAATAACAACAGTCGAGATCGGTAAACAAAGCACCTTGACCGCGCGGCGGCGCAAGGTGCTGTTGCTCGTTTGCGGGATATTGACGTTTGCCGCGGCGCTTGCGGTGATACTTGTTGGTTACTTTTTGGGTTGGTGGGGCGGAGTTTACGGCTTGCACCGATACGATAAGCGTCTTTACGACATACGCGCCATAGCCGACGAGCAGCTTTCCGTGCATTTTTTGCAGACGTACAACGGCAACGGCGATTGTATTTACATCAAAGCGGGCGACGACGACATTCTCATAGATGCGGGACCGTCCCTTGTGGGCGCCGCTTCGATAGCGCAGTACGTGGACAGGTTTTGCACGGACGGCGTGTTGGAGTACGTCGTCGTTACTCACGCGGACGCGGATCACATTGCGGGGTTTGTGGGCACCGCCGCCGTCAAAGGAATATTTGCCCGCTACGATTGCCGCACGATAATACAATTTTCGCAAACGCAATCGGAAAGTCAACTGTATTACGACTACTGTCGGGCGCGCGACGACGAAATAGCCGACGGCGCAAAGTGTTACACGGCGTTGCAGTGCTGTTTGGGTCAACAAGGTGCGCAAAAGGCGTACGAATTGGACAACGGCATAACTATGGAAGTGCTGTACCAACGGTACTATCAAACTGTCACCTCGGAGGAGAACGATTGTTCGGTGTGTATCCTTCTGCGGCAGGGGGACAACGGTTATTTGTTTACGGGCGATCTGGCGGAGGCGGGCGAAGCTTCCCTAATCGCCGAAAATCCCGATCTCGGCAAGGTCGTATTGTACAAGGGCGGACATCACGGTTCGGGCGGATCGGGCAGCGACGCGCTGCTGAAAGAGATAAGCCCGCAATACGTGTGCGTTTGCTGTATTGCCGGCAGCGTTGAGTATACGCAAAACGCGCCGAGCACGTTTCCCGCGCAGGAGTTTTTGGATCGCGTTGCTCGTTACACCGACAATGTTTTTGTCACGGGCTGTGCCGACGTGGCGTTCGACGGCGACTACGGCAGATACTCCGACGTAGGCTACCGCGCGCTGAACGGAGACGTGGTGTTTGCTTGCACCGACGGAAGAATATCTATGTATTTTTCCGCCGACGACAGCAAGCTCAAAGATACCGAATGGTTCAAAAACAACAGAAATTTACCTGCACAGTGGAGCTGATATGATAACTTTTTCTTTTGAAGGCACATCCCACGGCAAGGGCTACGAAGGCGTTATAAGCGGTTTGCCGCGGGGATTTACATTTTCGGCAAGCGAGGTCAACAAGCAGTTGGCTTTGCGCAAGCGCGGTTACGGCCGCAGTTCGCGTCAGCAGCGGGAGGACGTTGCCGTTTGGCGCGAAGCCGACGGCGACAGCGTAACCGTCTGCGGCGACGTTCATTTTTCCGTGGCGAACGCCGGCGTCGAACAGCGCCCCGAAATCACTGCGTTGCGCAGCGGACACGGCGATCTGGTGGGGCAAGCACGATTTCCCGATATGACCGCAAGGCAGATAGCCGAGCTTACCTCCGCGCGCAGCAGCGTTTGCTATGTGACGTTGGGCGCGGTTTGCAAGCAGTTGCTTGCGCAGAGGGGGATATTTACTTACAGCTATGTGGAAAAGCTCGGCGGTATAGCCTCGCGCAACCGTTTTCGTTACGGAATATCGCAAAACGAGCCCCATTTCGATGTTTTGCGTTGTCCTTGCCGCTACGCGACCGAATTGATGAAGCAAGCCGTCGATCGCGCCCGCGAGCGCGGAGACAGTCTCGGCGGCATCGCGGCAGTGGGCGCTACGGGCGTGCCGATGGGTTTGGGAGAGATAGCTCCCTACGCAGCGCGGCTGGACGCCGTCATTGCGGCAAATCTGTTGGGCATACCGTCCGTAAAGGGTATCAGCTTCGGTATCGGCGACAAGTATGCGTCGATGAGCGGGGTCGAAGCGCACGATGAGCTTGCCGTTTCGGACGGCAAAATAGTTTACGCCACCGACAAGTGCGGCGGTATCGTATCCGGCATAACCACGGGCGGAGATATTTTGTGCCGTCTCATCGTTAAACCCGTGCCTACCGTAAAAGGCGTAAAAACGGTGGATTCGGCGACGCTTGCCGAAACGGAACAGCACTACGAGCGCGCCGACACCTGCGTTGTGCCCAACGTGGGCGTGATAGCGGAAAATATTTTGGCGTACGTGCTTGCCGATCAAATAATCAAGCAGGGATTGTGATATGATAACTTTTCAAAAGTTCCAACCGTCTTGCCGCGACGCGCTTGTGGTCACGGACGAGCATATAGCGCGCCTTTACGACATTGTCGGCGATAACGTGTTTCTTTTGCCGCGCGGCGAACGGGCAAAGAGCTTTGCCTTTGTCGAGGCGTTGTGCAGATGGTTTATCGCCAAGCGTCTCGACCCGTCGGGCAAGGTGGTCGCGGTGGGCGGCGGCAGCGTGGGCGACACGGTAGGGTTTGCTTGCAGCGTCTACAAGCGCGGAGTAAGCCTCTTGCAGGTGCCCACAACGCTTGTCGCCATGGTGGACAGCTCGATAGGCGGCAAAACGGCTATCGATCTCGACAACGTCAAAAATGCCGTAGGCAGCTACTTCTTTTCGTACGACGTTGTGATAGATACGGACTTTTTGCGCACTTTGGACGATATTCAGATGGCAAGCGGTAGGGGCGAGATACTCAAATATCGCATGCTTGACGAAGAGATAAACCGTCTTGTTTCGACGGGAGCCGATTTGGATACGGTCATCGCTCGATGCGCGCATTACAAACAGTCGGTGTGCGACGAGGACCCTTTTTGCAAGGGCAAACGCAACGCGCTTAACTTCGGTCACACGGTGGGACACGCTATGGAGCTGTCGCTCGGCATACCTCATGGAGTCGCCGTGGTAAACGGTATCCGTTACGAGACTGCGCTTGCGGCGAAATTGGGCTTGTGTACGGAGCAGTATGCGGAGTTCTGGCAGGGCGAGACAAATGGTTTTGACATCTATCCGCTCACCGAGCAAATGTTGGAATTGACCGTTCAGGACAAGAAAAACGTCGAAGGAGCCGTGGGCTTTGTGCTGCCGACTTCCTTTGAAAAGGTGCTTTTGCCCTTGGACAAGCTCAAAAAGCTTTTATTGTAAATTTTTGCAGGTAAGGTATCCGATACGATGGGTATGATAGCGTTCAACGACAAATTCGAGCTTGCTTCCGACGTAAATTGCAGCGATAAATCATTGACGCACCGCGCGTTTATCCTTGCGGCAATTGCGGACGGAACAAGCGTACTGAACAACGTGACTTTTTCTCGCGACGTATGCTCCACGGTTAACGCTTTGCGTGCCTTGGGAGCGGATATCAGCGTTGAAAAGGATCGCGCAGTAGTTGCGCCCATTCGTGCGTTGCCGAACGAGGTAACTATCGAATGCGGCAACAGCGGCACGACCGCCCGTCTGCTTGCGGGACTTGTCGCGGGCTTGGGTGTAAAAGCAAGGTTTGTAGGCGACGAAAGCCTTTCCAAACGCCCGATGAAGCGCGTTGTCGAACCGTTGAGGCGGCTCGGAGCAAATATCGATTTCGCTCCCGACTGTTTGTTCGTGTGTCAAGGCGGCGAGTTGCGCGGCGCAAAAATACGTGCCGAGGTCAATTCCGCTCAGGTAAAAAGCGCCGTTTTGCTTGCGGGACTTTTTGCCGAGGGGCGCACCGAATACATCGAGAGTACGCTCACGCGCGATCACACAGAACGTATGTTGGCGCAGCTCGGAGCGGATATTGAAACATCCTTTGCGGAGGGAAGCTATTCCGTTTGCGTGGGCGCAAGCCGTCCGAGGGCATTTTCGGTAGAGTTGCCCAATGATCCGTCCGCCGTCGCGTATTCCGCGGCGCTGGCGCTGTTGACGGGCAGAGAAGCGACGTTTACCAACGTTTTGCTCAATCCCGCGCGTTTGGGCTTTTACAACGTTTTGAAGCGCAGCGGAGCAAAAATAAGCTTTTGCAACGTGCGCGACGTATTGGGCGAGCAGATAGGGGACGTATGCGTAAAATGCAGCGCGCTTTCTCCCTTTGTTGCCGCCGAGCGCGACGTAAGCGACGGTATAGACGAGGTGCCCTTGCTTGCCTCTATGGCGTTGTTTGTCAAGGGTGAACACCGTTTTCAAGGCGTTGCCGAGCTTGCGCACAAGGAGTGCGACCGTATCGAGGCGATAAAACATATTGCAAATGTCGTCGGCAAGCGGTGCTGCTGCGACGGCAACGATATGACTATTGTTTCCGACGGAAAAATTCCGCGCGGCAAGCGTTTCAAAACATTCGGCGATCATCGTATAGCCATGTGCGGCACGGTTGTTTCCGTAGTCGGCGGGTGCGGCTGCGTGGACGACGCTCCGTTCGACGTTTCCGATCCCGCATTTTTGGAGCGTCTCGGCATATATCCGCTCAAATTGGGACTTATCGGCGCGCATGCGGAGCAGAGCGTTTCTCCGCGTTTGCAAACCTATCTCTCTATGCGGGCGGGGGTGTGTTGCAGCTACGACGCGGTGACTCTTCACGACGATATTTCCGATACGGACCTGCTGCGCGTGATAGACCGATACGACGGACTCAACGTGACAATGCCCTTCAAAACGCGGGTGGCGAAGCTGTTGAACGCCCCTGTGCCATCGGTCAACACCATAGGCAAGCGCATTGCCCCATGTTCCACCGACGGCTACGGCTTGGTACATTCTTTGCAAAAACACGAAATCGACTTTGCGGGAAAACCCCTTTGGATAGTAGGCGCTGGCGGCGCGGCGGAAGCGTGCGTGCGAGAGCTGCTTCGCTTCGGCTGCAAGCTGCATATACTCGACCGAACGGCGGCAAACGCCGAGCGACTTCGCCGCAAATACTCTTTGCCGAGCGAGATCTCCCGTCCTTTCGGCGTGCTGACGTTCATTCCCGAATGTCCGTTCGAACAAAGCGTTCCCTTGCCGGAAAGCTGTGAGTTTGTCTTTATCGCCGACTATATGGGGCGCAGCGCCCTTCGCGAAAAGGCGAATGCGCGGGGGCTGACGGTGGTGGACGGTTTGGAAATGAATTACGCGCAGGGAGCCGCGAGTTTTTCGCTGTGGACGGGTACGCCAGTGCAGGACGACTATGCGGATTATATTGACTACGTAAAAGAATTCCATTACATTTGAGGAAAAATATGAAAATTCTTGTTCTCAACGGGGTAAATCTCAATATGCTTGGCAAACGCGATCCCGATCTGTACGGTAGGGACTCGTTGTCCGATCTGGAAAAGAAAATTTGCGCCCATATAACCGTGCGCGGGGCAAGCGCGGTGTGCTTGCAAAGCAACTGCGAGGGCGAATTGGTAAATATTTTGCAACAAACGGATTGCGACGGCGTTATTTTCAACGCGGGCGCGTACAGCCATTACAGCTACGCCTTGCGCGATTGTATCGAGTGCGTTTCCGTGCCCGTTGTGGAGGTACATATGACCGACGTCGCCAAACGCGAGCAATTCAGACATATCGACGTGCTTGCGGACGTATGCGCCGCTCGTTTTACGGGCAAGGGCTTGCAAAGCTATCTCGACGCGGCGGATTTTTTGCTGAACAAGGCGAAAAAATAAATTTCGGCGTATTTCCGACGCTATCGCCGCACGTGGCGCAGACGAACGAAACGACATTATTATGAAGAGTATTATATTGATAGGCTTTGCCGCAACGGGCAAAACGACGATAGGCTCATTGCTTGCGGACAAGTTGAACATTCCCTTTGTCGATGTGGACGCCCAAGTGGAGCAAACCGCGGGCAAAACCGTAAAGCAAATTTTCCAAGAGCGCGGAGAAAGGTATTTTCGCGAGCTGGAAAACGCCGAGCTTGGCAAATTGACGAACAAAATCGCCGTCATAGCATGCGGCGGAGGGAGCGTGCTGTGCGACGAATTTCCCCGCCTTGCCGCAACGGGCAAAGTGGTGTGGTTGCAAGCCTCGGCGGAAACGGTGCATAGCAGACTGACGGGTGGCAGACCGCTTTTCGACGGCTTGACTACGGCGCAGTTGAGAGATTTTGTCGCAAGACGCGCCGCGCTGTACGACGCTTTTGCCGAAATTACGCTTGCCACCGACGACGTCGAACCGTCGCGGGCGGCGGAAGAGCTGCTGAAACTGTTGCGGCGGTAGGCTTGATACAAGCAACGCAAACGGCAAATCGGATACATTTTCATTACGATTTGACAACAAAAAAAGGGACGCAATTGTTGCGTCCCTTTGCGTTACCGTCAAAGCTTTGTTTTGATCAAGCGGCTTTCTTTTGATTCTTTCTGTTTTTGAATATTTTTATCACGACGACCACCAACAATGCCGCAACGAGCGCCACGCTGGATATTACCGACAGCAACAGACCGATGTCTATCGGCGTGCGTTCCGCGGGAGTTTCATTCTCGTCGCCGTCGCCGTCGCCATCGTCGTTCTTTTCGGGAACCTTCATCATTTCCGTCCATTCTTCTTCGGAGGGTACGTATTTGCTTTCGCCGAACAGTGCGCTCAGCGCCCCATCGGAAGCGGTTTCGCCTTCTTCGAGTTCCAGCGCGCCCACTTTTACCAGCAGCTCCGTCTGTTCTTTGGTAAGCATATCCTTTATGGTGATGTTCTTGCCGTCAAGCGCGTAGTTGCCCATAGACCAATTGACGATGTATTTTTCGGCGTCCTCCACCTCGGTATTTTCGGATGTGGAGTAGGAACCGAGCGTGATCATTTGTACCGCGTCGAAATACACTTCGCCTTTGTTGAGCGAGGTGCCGTCGATACTGCCGTTGAACAGCGCTATGCGCACGCTCTCCGATTCATCGCCCGTCATTACCGCAATGTAGTAGCGCGTCCAACCGTTCAGAAGCTCGTCGTGCTTGACGGGTTGTCCGAGGGAAGCTTCGTTTTCCGTGATCTCCTTGCCCTTTGCGATAATTCTTGCCGCTCTGTCGAGAGAACTATCGGTGTTGAGCAGATAGAAGTTTGCGTTGTCGCCTTTTGCCAATACGGACAGAACGTAGATCGTTCTCGCGGAGAGGGTTATATTGTTGGAGTAATATCCGAAGCTTGTCTCGACGTTGTTTTGGATACGAAGAATATTTCTTTGTTCGTCGTCCCAATCGCCGTAGCCCAATTCCTCGCTTACGCCGCGCATTACCTGACTGCCTTCCACGTCGCTGCGTTTTCTTTCGATGCTTATTTCATCGTCGCCCTTACCGTCGTTGTAGAGCATGCTGTCGCCTGCAAAAGCGGGAGACCAACCGGAAGGTTGCGTCACGGTGTTGTCGGTGGAGGAGAAAGATCCGTTTGTTACGCTGGTGCTTGCGGACACTCCGATGAGGTCCAGCTTCTTGGCATAGCTGCCGCTGCTTGCGTTGTTGTAGTCTCTTGCGGAGATCTTTTCGTAAGCGGGGGTGGTGATATACAGCGTTCCCTTGGGCACGAGACCTTTTTCGATCTCCGTTTCCGTGTAGGAATCTTTGTTGCCGAGCGTCACGAGTATGCTTATTTCCTGTTCGACGGCGGAGGGCTTGACGTACACGTCGTACTTCAACCAGCCGCAGTTTGCGTCGCTGTCGATCTCCTTGCTGGTAACTATGCTTGTCCAGCTTCCGTTGCTTATGTCTTGCCACTCGCCCTTTTCGGAGTCATAGGTCTGCACGTAGATGTTGGCTTCCGCAACCTCGTTTTGTTGGGTTACTCTCACCCAAAAGCTTACGTGGTGGTGATCCTTCGACCACAGACTGTACAGCGTGTCGATGCCTTGTTGCGCGCCGACATTAGCCAACTTGGAGGCGTTGAGACGGAAGCCTACTGCCTTGCCCGCGTTTGCTCCATCATAGACGAGCTTGTGGATCTTAAAGTCGCTTGCCACGCGTTGAGCTTCGTCCTCGTCGTCCGTCGAGTCCTTAAAGAAGTCGTCTCTGTCGGTAAAGGGGAAATACTCCTCGCCGCTGTTTTGAAATTCTTCCGAAGTGGCGAAAGTGGCGTCCGTTCCGAGATCGTTTTGTTTGTTCCAATCGAGATAAACGCTTTCGTCCTCGATGTCCTCGTTTTCGATTACCTTAAAGCGCGTGCTTTGCGCGGCGTCGGGAGCGTCAACGGTTTCGCGGTAATCGTTTGCGGTAACTTCTTCGTAGGTTATGTCGTCCACAAACAAAATGCCTTCGCCGTTGATGGGCTGTTTTTCGTCGCCGTCGCCCACAAGGTCAAGTCCTTCCTCGCCGCTGTACACATTGCCCAAACCGACGCTGACGCGGATGTATTTGGTGCTGGTCTCGCGGTTGAAAATGTAAAATTCGCGACTTGTCCAGCCGTTGGCGTCATTTATGTCGGTCTTTTCCACGTCGAAGTCATAGGCGTACCAATATTTCGCCATAGCGGACTGAGTGGATTCCTGTATCATTACCACGGCTTTGCTGCCGTCTGCGAGCTGAGCGGTGTTGAGCCATACCGTGATCTTTACGGATTTGCCGCTGGACACGCTGAAACTGTCGGACAAAATACTTGCCGTCGTGGCTTCCTTTGTCGCGATCATATAAACGTTGTCGTCTTCGAGTTCCGAGTCGTGCTTGCCGGGGTTGATGGCGGATATGCCTTCTACCTGCAAGTCGGCGTTTACTGTATCCCACGTGTCGCCGTCACCCTCCGTTGCGGTGGTGACAACGCCCATCAACGCTTTTTCGTTGGTGGAGATGGTCTCGAAGTCATGACTGCTGTCCGTTTTGGCTTTGTAGCCGTACTTGGACCAATTTTGCGCCGTCTTGGGATAAGCCGTATCGTCCGAAGCGGTGTAGTAGAAGTCGCCGTTGCGAATGGTAAGCGACGAAGATCCTCCGCTGTTCGAGTTGTTGTCGGACGGCGTGTTTTGTCCCGGTTTCAGGATCAGAGCAAGCGCAACTGACAAAATTATCACCGCAACTACAATGATAGCCGTGATGATGATCGCCCGACGGGTATTTTCCGTCATAGGTTGAACTGCTGTTTTCGATTTCTTGTTCATAGTTGTCTTTGTACCTTTTTCAAAAGTTTTTGCCTGTTTCGGTATGCTTCAATACATACGTACTTCTATTTTAATACAAACTAAAATAAAAATCAATCAAAATACGCAATCAAAATAAATTAGGACGCAAAAAAATGGAATTACCCGCAAAAAACAAATGGCTATTGGCAGCTTTGTCCGCGGCGGCGGGCTTTGTAAACGGCTTTCTCGGCGGCGGAGGCGGCGTTATCATCGTCGCTCTGTTGCTCGCAGTGGTCAAGCTTCATCAAAAATACGCTCAGGCGACCGCTCTGTTGGTGATATTGCCCTTGACGGTGGTCAGCGCCGCCGTGTACGTCATCAAGGGCAACGTGGATTGGCTGCCGACCTTGTGGGCGACGCTGGGAGTAGTGGCGGGCGGGATCGTCGGCGCGCTGCTTCTCAAAAAGATCAAGGGCAACGTCGCCAAGATAATATTCGCTTTGGTGCTTATCGCAGGCGGGATCAAAATGTTTTTTTAGGAGAGTATATGCAAATATTTCTGCTTATTTTGTTCGGCTTTCTCGCGGGTATCGTGGGCGGAATGGGAATGGGCGGCGGTACGGTGCTTGTGCCGTTGATGTCCTTTCTCGATCTTTCACAAAAGACCGTTCAGTCGATAAATCTTATCAGCTTTTTGCCAATGTGCTGCGCGGCGTTGATCTTTCACGCCAAAAACAAGCTGTTGGTAAAGCAAAACGTCTGGTGGATGATATTGCCGGCGCTTGCACTTGCCGTGGCGGGAGCATTGGCGGCGGACAAGGCGAGCAACGAAGCTTTGCGCTACTGCTTTGCGGCGTTTTTGTGCGCGGTGGGAGTTTGGCAGCTCATCGTTGCCGTCCGATTCGAGATACGCAAACGCAAACAAAAGCGGTCGGACGACGACCGACCCGACAAATAGCGGACGTTTTGTGCGACCGTTGCCGTGCAAGCGCGGACTTTACGGCGCGCAAAGCTTTTACGCGCGGACATATATGCCGTATTTTTGAATTTTTTTCTTGCACAAATCCCGTCGGATATGGTAACATATTGGCAGGGATTTTTTTAATGAAGTATTTGGCTTTCGACTTAGAAGCGGCAAACGGCTATATGCTTTCCAGCGTGTGCAGCGTCGGCGTTGTGATCGCCGACGAGCATTTCGATGTTTTGAGCCGCCAAAATATATGGATAAACCCGCGCACGAAGTACAATCTTAACGGTACGCGCGCAAACGTGGGCATAGACTTGCATTTGGACAAAAAGCTGCTTGACTCCTCGCCGGATTTCAGGCGGGTTTATCCTCGTCTCAAAGAGTTGCTCACCGATCCGCAGTACGTCGTGTTGGGTCATGCCGTGGACAGCGACGTGCGCATGCTCAACAAGGCGTGCGAACGCTATCATTTGCCGTCGATCAATTTCGAATTTATTTGTTCTCAGCTGCTGTACAAGCTTTACAAGGGAGACAACGAAATCAAAGGCTTGGCAAAGATCGCCGACGAAATAGGGCTTACGTTCAATCAGCACAATTCCGAAGAGGACGCGTATGCCTCTATGATGACGTTGAAATATCTGGTGGAGCAAAGCGGTCTCGGCGTGGAAGGACTGATAGAAAAGTACCGTATTCGTCGCGGCTCCAACTACGAGTTCGAGTTGACGCGCCCCGTGTCTCTCATCGGACAAGTCTCCAAAAAGAACGTGACGCAGCTTGCGATAGAACAAATAAAAGAGTTCGTCGCGTCCGTTGCAAAAAAGGGCGATCGCTACAAAAACAAAGCGTTTTGCTTTTCCCGCGCGTTGGAGCTTAGCGGCGGAGAGCTGCTGCATTCGTTGCTTGCAAAGATAGCGGAGCAGGGCGGCAGATACACGGCGAAGCTTTCCAAATGCAACTACTACGTAACTTGGGACAAGCCTTCTCAGGCGGACGTGATGCGGGAAAAACGCGTTGCGGAATTGGCGGCGCAGGGACTTGTAAAAACGGTATCCCCGCAGGAAATTTTGGAGGACAAGCTATGACTGCAAAGGAATTTTTACACAAACACGGTCAAGGCGCGGACAACGTCGACGCAGATGTTTCGCTCGACGTTTTCGGCGCGCAGATGAAGCGCGGACTTGTCGGAGAGGGCGGCTTGCCCATGATCCCGACATATCTGGTAAATATGGATCGTCGTATCAAAAAGATCCGTTCCAAGCGTATACTTATCGACGCTGGCGGCACCAATTTCCGCAGCGCCGTAGGATACTTTGACGAACGGGGCAACGCCGTGATAGAGCAGCTTGTAAAAACGCGCATGCCCGCCTCGGACAAGCTTTTGTCCAAGGAGGAGTTCTATTCGCAGATCGCCGAAAACATTTCCCGACTGTTGCCGCAGTCGCAGCAAATAGGCTTTTGCTTTTCCTATCCCGTGGATATGGGCGCGGACGTGGACGGTATCGTGCAGCCCTTCACCAAGGAGATCAAGGCTCCGCAGGTCGTGGGCACCAAGGTGGGAGAGGAAACGGTAAACGCGTGTAAAGCGTTGGACGGCAAATCGCGCGGCATAGTCATTCTCAACGACACCGTTGCAACGCTTTTGGGCGGTATGGCAAGCGCCGACGAGCCCTTTTCCGCCTATTTGGGATACATTTACGGCACGGGCACCAACGTTTGCTACATAGAGGATACCGCCAACATAGTCAAGGTGCGCGGACTGCCGCGGGGCAGAATGATCATCAACACCGAATGCGGCTCTTTCGACGGTTTTCCGCGCGGCGATTTCGACAGAGCGACTATCGCACGCACTGCGGATCCCGACCGTCAGCTTTTTGAAAAGATGACTTCCGGCAAATATCTCGCCGACGTGATTTGCGAAGCTTTTTGCGCGGCGCAGAGGGAGGACCATTTTGCGGGCGAAACGCATATACGTCCCTTTGTTCTCAGAGATGTAAGCGAATTTTTGGAGGGAGACGGCTTGCGCGGTATGTTTACCGAAAGCGAGGACGCTCGTTTTGCAACGGAGATATGCGACGGACTCGTGCGTCGGGCGGCAAAGCTCGGAGCTATCGTCAACGGCGCGTTCGCCATTGCCTCTTGCACCGACAAAAGTCTGCCCGTGGCGATTGTCGCGGAGGGTACAACGTTTTACAAACTGCCCGGTTATCGCAAATATTTTGAAGATTATCTTACGGAAATACTGAGCGCTCGCGGCATAAGCTACAAGCTGTTGCAGGGCGAGGAACTCAACCTTGTGGGCACGCTTATGGCGACAATGGTATTGGAATAGGAGCAGACGTGACAAAACTTACAGACAGTGTAGCGAAGCCTTACCGTTACTTCGGAGGGGAATACAACACGCCCGATATGGCAAAACAGTGCGACGTGCGTTTTTGCATGTGCGTTGCGGACGGTTACGAGGTGGGAATGTCCAATCTCGGCGTTCGCATTTTGTATTTTCTGTTCAATTCGTTGGACGGAGTGGTGTGCGAGCGTTGCTACGCCCCCTTTGACGACTACGAGCGTTATCTCAAACAGCGCGAGTTGCCGCTGTGCAGTCTCGAAACGCAAACGCCTCTTGCAAGCTTCGATTTCGTCGGATTTTCCATGGGGTACGAGATGTGTTACAGCAACGTATTTTATATGTTGGAGCTTGCGGGCATACCTGTTTGTGCCGCCGATCGCGGCGACGAATTTCCTTTCATCGTCGGCGGAGGTCCCTGCACGGTCAATCCCGAACCGATGTACAAGTACTTCGATTTCTTTTTCGTAGGCGAGGGCGAAACGCCTTGGAAAGAGATCATCGAGGATTACAGAAAGCAAAAAACGCAATATGGGGTCAAAAAAGCCGACTTTTTGCGTTATGTGGACGAGCATTACGAGTGCATTTACGTGCCAAGCCTGCACAGCGCCGTATATGACGGCGACCGTGCGGTAACAATTCCCGACAAGCGCGTGTGGCGCAATATCGAGTCGGATATGAACACGGTTTTCACTCCGCATACGCAGCTTGTGCCCTCTATGGAGATCGTTCACGACCGCGCCGTAGCCGAGCTTTTCCGCGGCTGCGCCAACGGTTGCAGATTTTGTCAAGCGGGTTTTATCTATCGTCCCGTGAGGGAACGTACCGCCGACAACGCGTTCGAACTGTGCAAGGATCTGCTGGAAAGCACGGGTTACGACGAACTGTCCCTCAACAGTCTGTCCACAAGCGATTACAGCGGACTGCAAGCGCTTTTGGACAAGCTTTTCCCTTATGCCGACGCCCGTCATGTGCAGCTAAATCTGCCCAGCCTGCGTTTGGACAGCTTCAAGGGGCAAATGGCTCGCGGCAATCGCAAAAGCTCCCTTACCTTTGCTCCCGAAGCGGGCACGCAGCGTTTGAGAGACGTTATCAACAAAAATATCACCGAGGACAACATCTTCGACACTCTTGCCGAAGCGTTTGCCGAGGGATATTCCTCCGTCAAGCTGTATTTTATGCTGGGACTGCCTACCGAAACAATGGAGGACGTCGAGGGGATTTACTCCATCGCTTGCCGCGTCAAGGCGTTGTACAAGCAAAAGCGTGTTTCGGCAAAGCCCTTGCGGTTGTATGTCAGCACGTCCACCTTTATACCCAAACCATTCACGCCCTTTCAGTGGTGCGCTTTTGCAAGCCGCGAGGATATCGAAGCCAAGCAAAAATATCTTGCCGATTCCTGCAAAAAGATCGGCGTCGAGTTCAGCTACAACAATTACGACGGCAGTCTTTTGGAAGCGGTGCTGGCGCGCGGAGGACGAAGCGTTGCAGACGCGCTCTATTTTGCCTACAAGGACGGCGCTCGTTTCGACGCTTGGGGAGAACGTTTCGATTTCGAACACTACCGCAAAGCGTTTGATCGGTGCGGCGTGGACGTCAACGCTATCGTGGGCGAAAGATCCACGGACGAGCCGTTGCCTTGGGATTTCGTCAATATCGGAGTCGCCAAGGAATATTTCCAAAGCGAATATCGCAAAGCGTTGAACGCGCAGACCACTCCGTCCTGCAACAAGCGGTGCAACGGCTGCGGACTTGCCAAGTACGGCTACTGCAAGGATACGCACGGCAACGCGAGCTATTGAGGCAGCCGCACCCGTCTCGCAAAATAGCATATAGCATAGAAGATAACTATGATAATATTCAAATTTACCAAAACTTCAACAGCCGCGCTTGTGGCTCACGTGGACAACCTGCGCGCCGTAACATATATTATGCGCCGCGCGGGCGTAAACGCTTTGTATTCGCAGGGATTCAACCCGCATATGGAGCTGGGTTTTTCCGCGCCTATCGCGCTGGGCGTCGAGAGCTTGGCGGAATACGTCTCCGTCAAGACGGACGAGCAGAGCTTTCCGCTGAAAAAACTCAACGATTGCAGTCCCGTCGGGCTGACTTTCGTCGCGCAGTGGAACGCCTCCGTCAATCTTGCCGCCGTTCTCGACCGCGCGCAGTACCGTTTGCAAGCCAAGGGGATCGGCAACGTCATAAGCGAGATCGCAACTTCGAACTACTGCATTTCCTATATCGAAAGGGGCAACGAGGTCGTAAAGGACGTGTCGAAACGCATTTTTTCGGCGGAACGCGTCGACGACGACGCGGCGTTGGTAACGCTTGCAATAGGCAACGACAATCTTCGCCCCGACCGTCTTGTTTTGCACCTGATGAACAAGCACGGTATCGACGGCGACTACCGTATCACCAAGCTCGCCGCCTTCGCGGGCGACGTTCCCGCCGACGAGTACATAGCCTCGTGCGGCAAATTACCTTGATTTACCGAATTTTCCGCGACATCGCAACAAACGCCTTTTTGCGATACAGCGCGTCTTTTAACGTTGTCACTGATTTGTAGGATACCCGCGCAATTTAAGGTTACGAAAATCGTGTGGGAGAAGATAGCTATTGTTTCACTGCGCCACGCTCCTTATCCTCGCAATGGACACGATCCCGATGTGGGTTTGTGATCGCGGATCTGAGTTTAAGCTTATCGTTTTGAACTCGCTGCCGCACTCTTTTGTACCCCAAAATTTAGTGTAGAACCTTTTTACATACGTAGAGTTATTTATTGTTTATATTTTTTTTGAATATTATTGATTTATTTGACGTTAAGCTTTATAATAAAATAAAATTTTCAATTGATACGGATAGTGAAAATATGAATACCTACAAAAGAAAAATCGTTTTGTTCATTCTGCTGGCGTTAGTAGTTTGTCTGTGCGTATCTGCGCTTGTTTCCTGTCGCAGCACCGACGATCCCGTATCCGATGTCCCTACGCCTCCCGCAGACAAAGCTCCGTCCGACAAGCCTCAACAACACAGTCACAGTTACGCGCTTAGCGCTTCCGTTGCAGCCACTTGCACGGAAAAGGGCGTCAATACCTACGTTTGCTCTTGCGGCGACAGCTACACGGATACCGTTCCCGCTTTGGGGCACGATTTGTCTTGGGCAAGTTCGGCGGACGGCGCGACGCATTGCCAAGAGTGCAGCCGTTGCGATTATCGCACGGAAAGTCAAGCCCACGCATACGACGTCGTATCCGAGCAAAAGTCCACTTGCATAAAGGAGGGCAGCATAACTCTCGGCTGCGTTTGCGGCAAAACGGAGACGCGCGTAACGCCCACGTCCGATCACAGCTTCACGGTGTACGGCTCGGACGGCGCGCGGCATTGGCTGCAATGCGCAATGTGTTCGACAGAGCAACAAGGCAGTCGCGCGGAACATACTTTTGACATACAAGTCAGCTTGAAGCCCGCTACTTGTACGGAACGGGGCAGCAAAGTCACCAAGTGCGTATGCGGAGAGACATTTACCGAATCGCTGCCCACGGTACCGCACGAATTTACGTTCCGTTTCAACGACGCGGAGCATTGGCAGCAGTGCAGTATGTGTTCTCTCGAACAGCAAAACAGTCGCGAAACGCACGATTTGAAGGTGTCTTCGCAAAGCGTCACCTGCACGCGGGACGGCGCGACGGTAACAGCTTGCGATTGCGGCTATTCTCACACAGAAACCACGCCCGCTTTGGGACACGATCTCGACAAATCGGCATTTGCGCAGATCACCGAGGAGGGACATTACTACAAATGCAGCCGTTGCGGCGAAAACGTTATTGAACTACACACTACGCAAGACGCGCAGTGTCCGCTAAACAAAGAGCCTACGTGCGGCGAGTCGGGTCATCAAGACAAACGTTGTACCGTGTGCGGCAAGACCTTTCACTATACCGTACCCGCGACGGGCATGCACAGTTGGTCTGTCGGGGACGATTTGCGCCACGACGACGAAAAACATTGGCATTACTGCAAGGTGTGCGGCGAGTCAAAGGGAGATTTCTCGCAGCATGAATGGCAGTCCCAAATCGTCCGTGAACCGACTTGTACGGAAAACGGATCGGGTCGTCGCAGCTGCCGTTGCGGTATAAACAGCATAGAATATGAGATCCAAGCAAGCGGTCACAAGCTTCAAGACGACGAGGCGACTCGTCGCGAGCCCACTTGTACCGAGAGCGGCAGTGTGGAACAAGTTTGCTCCGTTTGCGGTTTCAGAGAAACGAAAATTTTGTCGGCAGTAGGGCACAAAAAGGAAATGATCCCCGAAAAGCAACCCACGGAGACCGAGGGCGGTTGGATAGAGCATTGGACGTGCAAGCTGTGCGGTAAAAATTTCCTTACGAATTACGACAACACAGAATGTCCCGATTCGCAAATATATCTTCCCGCCACAGCGCCCGTTGAAGCGACGGATATTGCCGAATTGAGAGAAACGGCAAAACAGTTTCTCGACGAACCAAGCAAGTCGAAGTTTCAGATTACATTGGAGGTTTTTTTAACTGACGACTTGGAAGGTTCGATCCTCGTTTGGGATAAAAACGGAGATGATTTGCTCCTCGAAATAGAGGATCCCCGATACGATCTTAGTACCATAAACGAGGGCGACCTGATCACGGTAAGGGGTTATTTGCTTGGAACGACGGGCGATACGGGCGTCGAATTGTTGCAACCGGAGATAATTTCCGTAGACGATTATTCCGAAGAAACGGCGACGCTCGACGTACGGGTAAGCGGCGACGTTTCGCATGCGCAGCTTTATGCGTATTGGGATGAAACGCCTTTTACGATCGCGCTTTTCGGCGCTGAAAAGAGCGTCTTTTTCAACAGCATTTGGGTAACGGACGACCTGACGTTCAGTTACAAAAATTACTACGGCGTCGGCGTACGCAGCATCGAGATCAACGGCGAGTCTTACACGATGACAAAGGGCGAGTTGACGGTTAAGATCACGGGCGATATGGTGTGCGAGATAGACCTCAACGAGTACAGCGAGCTAAACGCCACGGTAGACGACTTCGATCTGCCGTTCAACGCTCCCGCGCAAAAGGTCAACGGTTATTTGTCCTATCAATTCAAAAACAACGAGGGCGGCAACGGGCATATAGTGGCTGATTCGAGCTTGTTGTTTACCGTCAAAAACGCCTACATCACGCGAGTAGAGATAGAATTTGAAAATTATGAATTGACGAAAGTGGCAAAGAACACGATAAATGTCGGCAAGGACGCAGACCACAAGACAAAATACACATATACTCTCCAAGGCACGACGTTAAAACTGCAATTCGAAAAAACTAACGGATATACCGTATTCGAGTACCGTGCGGACGTCCATCAGGCGCGTATCGAATACGTAAAGATCTATTACGAAACTTACAATACTTAAATATTTGCAGTAAATAAACGAAGGGGCTGTCGCAAGTGGACAAAATTCACTTACGGCAGTCCTTGTTTTTGAGTGTTTTTACAAATCAACATGGTTT